>CAHJWK010000075.1 GCA_903642275.1 Chitinophagaceae bacterium | reverse complement strand
ACAACTTCGAAAGTAATAAAAATCAAACATTATTTCCCTGCTGGCTTTCCGGGTTGCGTAGGAACAGGAGAATGAACCACATCATCATCAATTGGCGGATTATCATCACCGGAGCCGGTACTTGTATCTTCTTCATCATCACCGTCTTCATCTTCTCCTCCTGGAAAACCAGGTGTTTGTGTGGTAAAGCCTGTTTGCTGATCTTCAGCTAACATAAAATCAGTATTACTTTCGAAGTTGTTAAATGTACTTTCCATAAAGCAATTTTTGTTTAGAGCTAAACCTAATCCTTTTTTTTAAACTGTCAAATTTTATTCAGCCATTACAGGATTTGTATCCGCAGTTGTTTTATACTGTTAATGTGGTTGCTAAAACTGAATGTATAAAATGTTTTTATGGCATAATTACTAAATGTTACATTTAAAGCGGTTTGCCTGCTTAACTGTTTATATGAAAGTATTGCATAAAATAATTTTTTTAGTGCTGCTGATTGTAATAGGGTTTCCTGGTTTTTTGTTTGCGCAAGTCAATTCAATAAATCAATTAAAACAAAAGCTTAAACAGTTTAAACAACATGCAAATTATATTAATGATACAGCGTATGCCAACACCTTAACAGACCTTGCTTACATATATTCTTCAAGCTATCCTGATAGTGCATTATTAATACTGGATGAAAATATTGCACGCTGCAAAGCAACCGGCTATAAAATTGGGGAAGTGAATACTTATTTAATCATAGGTGATGCTTTTCAAACAAAAGGAATGTATGAAAAGGCAATGGAAAATTACCAGGAAGCCTTGCAACTTGCCAGGCACATAAACCGTAAGCAAGCGGTTGCACTCTCTTTAAACAGGATAGGTATAATACATCTTAACCAGGGCAACTATCCTGAAGCTTTGAGTATATTTTATGAATCGCTTAAAACAGGAGAAGCTATCGGTAATGATGAACTGGCTGGTGCTTCATTAAATAATATTGCGGTTGCCCAATATTACCAGGGGAAGTATAATGAGGCAGGTGCTGCATATATACAGAAATTAAAGATTGCGCAAAAAATATCAGACACCAGCAGTATGAGTGTTGCTTATAATGGAATGGGTGAGGTTAACCTGCAACAAAAAGAATTTTCAAAGGCTTTAATTAATCTCACCATTGCATATAAACTTGCCGAAAAAATTAATGATGGTGGAATGATTTTAACCACAATCCTTTCGCTGGCTGAAGCTTATAATGCCACAAATAGTTTACAGAAATCTGATTCGCTATATCAATATGCGCTTCACCTGTCAAAAGAAAGCGATAACGGAAATTCTATATGTAATGCGTTAATTGGCCTGGCTAAAATACACCTTAAGCAAAATTTATTAAAAGAAGCTTTGGCAAATGGGTTACAAGCATTGCAGAAAGCAGACACGTTAGGGCAGGTACAATTAATACGTGATGCCAGTGAAACAGTTTCTTCCGTTTATGAGGCAATGAACGATGGCATGAATGCGTTTAAATATTATCGCATATATAAAACATATTCTGATAGTCTGAATAATCTGGCCAGCCAGCGGGCTGTAGCTATAGAAAAAGCCAGCTATGAATTTTCAAAAAAAGAAAATGAATTTCAGCGTAAAGCCCTGCAACAGCAATGGCTTACTTTTTCTGCTTTTGCAGCATTATTATTAGTGGCAATATTTTTATGGTTTATCTCACGCAGCAGGAATCGTCTTAATCATACTTATAAAGAACTACAGCATAAGAATAAGTTGATTGAATCGCAGCGCATAAAAGCGGAAGAAACATTACTTGAATTAAAAACCACCCAGGCACAGCTTATACAAAGTGAAAAGATGGCAAGCCTTGGGGAACTCACCGCAGGCATTGCACACGAAATTCAAAACCCGTTAAACTTTGTAAATAACTTTTCTGAATTAAGTAGTGAGTTGATGGATGAGATGAAAGAGGAATTATCAAAAGGCAATTATGAAGATGCAGATACGATAGCTGATAATATAAAACAAAACCTTGAAAAAATATATCATCATGGCAATCGTGCAGATGCAATTGTAAAAGGTATGTTGCAACATTCGAGGCAAACAGAAGGCATTAAAGAACTGACAGACATTAATGCTTTATGTGATGAATATTTACGATTAAGTTATCATGGTTTGCGTGCAAAAGACAAAAACTTCAACGCCGATTTTAAAACAGATTTTGATGAAAGTATTGGTAAAATAAACATCGTTCCGCAGGATATTGGAAGAGTGTTACTTAATCTTTTTAATAATGCTTTTTATGCAGTGAAAGCAGAACAAAAAACAGCTGATAAAAATTATAAGCCACTTGTTTCAATTCAAACAAAAAAATTAAATAATAAAGTTGAGATTGTCGTGAAAGATAACGGCAACGGCATTCCTCAAACCATCATAGATAAAATCTTTCAGCCATTCTTCACCACAAAACCAACAGGCGAAGGAACAGGTTTAGGTTTAAGTTTAGCGTATGACATCATCACCAAGGAACATAACGGAACAATTAAAGTGGAGAGCACAGAAGGTGAAGGAAGTACGTTTATAATTATCTTATCCTGAAACCCAAAAGATTAATTCTATCTTTCTCTTTATAATAAACTGCATATGAAAAGCATTATTCAAATGTTTTGTTTGCTTTTTTTGGCATATACATCTTATGCTCAAAGCAATAAAACAGATAGCCTTAATCACCTGATTAATAAAGCCACTTCAGATACTCAAAAGATTAATTTAAAAAATGAAAAGCTTCAAACATTAAGCAGCGGTAACCTTGATTCTGCAATTGCTTTTGGCCACAACGTAATTAACGAAGCGCAAAAAATTAAGTATAAAAAGGGAGAAGCGAAGGCAAGAATAACCGTGGCAGGTGATTATTGTTTTAGCGGTGATTACATAACAGCAAAGGCTTATCTTGACACTGTAAAAATTATTCTTTCACAGGTTACAGATTCGGTGAACCTGGCAAAAATGTATGATACGTATGGCATTATGTACTCCATGCAAAACAAGTTTGATACATCTCATTCATTTTATAAAAAAGCAATTGATATACTTCATTTACAAAAAGATAAATCTCTTTTAAGCACCGTATTTCAAAACAACGCAATTGCATACCAGCAGGAGTCAAATTATGCCCAGGCACTTACAAATTATCAAAATGCATTACAGGTGTCTGAACAAATGAACGATGAAGAAAATGAAGCATACATTTATGTTAACATAGCAATTACTTATACCAGCCTTGACGAAAACAAGCGTGCAGAAGCATCTTTTTTAAAAGCGGTTGACCTTGCAAAAAAGTTGAACCTTAAAAATGTGCTTGCTTACAGTTATGCAAATTTAGCTTCGTTGTATAGCGATATAAAAGACTATACAAAAGAATATAACTTTGGAATGAAGGCGGCTACATTAGGAAATGAAATCGGAGATAAAGGAATAGAGGCAAGCGGCTTATCAAGATCAGCAAGAGCCTGTGCGTATCAAAACAAATTTCAGGAGGCTGAAAAGTTAAGTGCGCAGTCAAGAGTTATTGCTGATTCATCGAAACAGCCCTTAAACATATACCAAACTTACAGCGATATGGGTTCCATACTATCCATGCAAAAAGAATATAGCAAAGCCATTCCTTATTTTGAGAAAGCATTTAAATCTTTAAATAAATCTGATATTTATGCTATTGAGGTTGGGCAAACGTATTCTGATTTATCTGAGTGCTATGAAAAAACAGGCAAATTTGATAAAGCCTTGGCTACTTATAAAATTGCAACACAAATTTCTGATTCAATACGTGGTAAAGAAAATATAAAGAAAGCCACAGAGCTTACACTAAACTATGAGTTTGCAAAAAAACAACAGGTTGCAAAAGTTGAACAGGAAAGAAAAGATGTGGTTACACAAAAAATAAAAAATCAACAATATTTTATTATAGCCGCATTGGCAATTTTAATGCTTGCCGTTTTAATTATTGTATTGATACAGTTTAGAAATAATAAACAAAAGCATACAGCCAATCTTTTACTGGAAAAACAAAAACAAAAAGTAGAAACAACCTTATCAGAATTAAAATCAACTCAATCACAACTTATACAAAGTGAGAAGATGGCAAGCCTTGGAGAACTTACTGCAGGCATTGCACATGAGATACAAAACCCTTTAAACTTCGTGAATAATTTTAGTGATGTAAATAAAGAATTAGTAGATGAATTGAAAGAAGAATTAAGGGCAGGAAATATTAAAGATGCTATTATTATTGCTGATGATATAAAAGGTAACGAAGAAAAAATAAACCATCATGGCAAGCGTGCAGACAGTATTGTAAAAGGAATGTTGCAACATTCAAGGCAAACACAAGGCAAAAAAGAATCCACCGACATAAATGCTTTGTGTGACGAATATTTACGATTGAGTTATCATGGCTTACGTGCAAAAGACAAAAGCTTTAATGCTGACTTTAAAACAGATTTTGATGAAAGTATTGGTACGATAAATATCGTTCCTCAGGATATTGGAAGAGTGTTACTCAATCTTTTTAATAATGCTTTTTATGCAGTGAGCGAAAGGAAACGACAACGGACCATAGACAACGGACAACAGAACGCATCAGCATACGAGCCAACTGTTTCTATCCAAACAAAAAAAGTAAATGATAATATTGAAATAAGCGTGAAAGATAACGGCAACGGTATTCCGCAAAACATAATAGATAAGATCTTTCAGCCATTCTTTACTACAAAACCAACCGGAGAAGGAACAGGTTTAGGTTTATCATTAGCTTATGATATCATTACCAAAGAACATAATGGGACAATAAAAGTGGAAAGCAAAGAAGGTGAAGGCAGTACGTTTATAATTAATTTACCGGTAGTATAAATTATTTATTGAAGAATAGTTTGATGAATAAAATAACAACCGCGAAGATTGTTTTATCTTAACCAAGAAGCTTCGTCACTATTGTAACAACGGATTTAATCCGTTGACAGCAGCACTAAAACATGCACCGTGCCCACGGCACTCAAAAAACATGGTGCCTTTCTTCGCCGGATTAAAATCCGGCGTTAGAAACAGTTCGAGTCTGCGGCTCTTGATTATGATAGCAGCGATGGCATTTTTAAAAAGTGCATTTATAATTTAATTGGCGGCAGTTCTCTTAAACTGCACAAGAGTATTATCAACCAAATGTTCTATTTCTAAAAAGCCATTAGCAAGTTTTACGATATTACGCTGAAGATTTTCCGGGTTTGTTTTTAACCAACCTTCCATTAATGTTAATGGACCAACCTGTACGTTTACATTTTCCCATGTATGTGCAAAGGCTTTAAAACTGTTTCTGAATATACCTGCAAATTTCCTGCTTTGTATAGAATAGTTTTTTAGCTGTCTCAGCTTTAGTGCATGTATATTGTATAATAGTTTTTGTTCTCTTATTGCTGAATCGCTTATCCAAACGGAAAAGAAAATTTTTGATGCAGCAGTTAACGGGTCCTGAAACGGGCTTGCCCAGGATTTTTTATATAATTTCAAAACAATAGTGTTCATTTCATATAATACAACTGCAACTTCAATTTGCTTTTTATAAAGAAGTCTTTTGTCAAGCTGGTCAGCAGCTTCTTGAAATTGTTCCATGTAGAAAGATGTGTCCACTGTTGTTTTAGTTTGAGGTTTTACTTATTGTTTGCTGATGCTGTTATTAGTGTACCACCACGAACGTTTTTTTATGAGCTTATCATTTTTGTTCAAGTGGTGCTTCCTGTACAATTTCACGTAAGGTCAACCAACCGGTGGGGCTATTTTTATCCTGAACATAAACAACCATAGAGCGTCCTCTGGCAATGGTAGGCTTTCCCCCGTTTTTTGGAGTTGTTTTGATTGAAAAAATCGCTGTTTGTATTGCAGTTTCTCCAACAAAGACTGTACTCTCAACAATATTATTTATGAACTCTACTTTTGAATTTTGAAACCATTCTCTTGCTCCTTTTTCTACAGCATCTCTTCCAATGATTACATTATTGCCACCAAAATATTTTATAACGTTCGGGCTATGCAATTGTGCCACTAAAGCTGCATCACCTTTTTCAAAAGCGCTTCTTATTGCCGCTGTTGCTTTATCTAATGATTGCCTGAGTGCAGCTGAATCAGTTATGCTTTGTGCATAAGCAGCAGTTGAAAAAAATGTAATAATTAATAGTTGAAATATTGTCTTCATAAAATCGGTTATTAGATGTCTCAGATTTAGGGCAGCAACCCAAAAAGTATCAGAATATTATACAGCAATGTTTTGTTGATAATTCCAGTTACCTAATGGTACTAGGTCAATCAGCCATAAGTAACCTGCAAGTATGCAATGCAGCCACAAACTTAATTTCATCATACTCAAATATATGCAACTCTTATTGTGCAAATAAAGTCTGTGCAGGCAGTATTGCGGCATGTGTTTTTGCTGTTGAATCCAAATCAAGTGCTTTTATAATTCAGTAGCCTGTTGTTAAAATTATCTGTTGAACGGTAACTGTTATAACCTGTTTTCCAAAAGGTCTTTTATCAAGTATTCAGCAATACTTACCACTAAGCCATTCGGGTCTTTAAGCGATATAAACTTTAAATAGTTGTTGGCATTGGTTATATCAGTGGTTAGCTGCACGCCTTTGTTTATAAGCTCATCTCTTGTGTCTTCAATGTTACTGGTAGAGAAAGCAATGGTGTTACCCACATGTTTCTCGCCTTCATTATCTGCTATAGCAAAACCACCGAAAAAAGATATTCGTATCATTCCGGTTTTGGCTGCAAGAAAACCATGTTTCTCATCCAGTAACGTAAGCCCCAGTTTATTAATATAAAAGTCTTTGGTTGCCTCAATGTCTGCTACGCGTACACTAATGTGCTTACAATCTAAATTCATGGTTTTGTTTTGAACGTAAGTTATATTAATCGTGTTTACGCCATACTGCTTTTCATCACAAAGACAATGCGTTTATTATTAATTGCGGTAGCTTATATTACCTGATGAAATAACGACCGCTTACATCTGCGTTGTCTAAATTTTATCATACAGCCAGTTTGAAAAATCTTCAATCGTGTAAAACATTTCATCCGGATGCAGTTCTTTTAATTTCTCCGGCTCAGCCGTTTCTGCCCATGCTGCTGCAACAACAGGAATTCCAGCTTTTTTACTTGCTGTTATATCACTGGGTGCATCCCCAACATAAATCACTTCATCTTTTTTTATATCATTTAGCCAATTTAAAATAAGCTGAATGCCTTCTGCCTTTCTTGCTCCTTTTGGTGAACCGGTTTCAATCACTTCGAAATAATCAGTAAGCCCGAAATATTTTAAGGAAGTATCCGTGCTGTGCTTTCCTTTACCTGTTACCATTGCTATGCGTACTTTTTTATGTTGCAATGTCTTCAGCAAATCTTTAATACCATCAAAAGGAACCGGGCACATGTGATGTAAATTTTCATAAAGCTGCAGGTAATGTGCAACTCCTTTATCATAATAATCCGGAGCTAATGCCATGATTGTGCCTTCTTCAGAAGGGCCGAACGTTGCAATAATTTCAGCATCAGAAAGTGAACGGTTTATGAGTGGCTCAACAGATTGTCTGAATGCCTGTATGCATAGCGGTAAAGTGTTAGCCAATGTTCCGTCAAGGTCAAAAATTACAGCCTTGATTTTTTGCATCTTATTTAAAGTCTGATTTATTTACAAGATATAGTGTTTTGTTCAGACGCCTTTGTTGTGTTCACCAACAAGTTATCTTGCTTTAATACCCGCTTCCATTTTAAAATAGCAGCAGTATAAAAATCAGGATAATATTGGGTGAAAGGCATTGCTTAAATATAAAACTAATGTAACTGAAAGCTATTGGGAAGAATACAATAACGGCGAAAATAATCAGGAGAATTAATAATAATGTTATACAGGTTCAATATCCATTTTTCGTAACAAACTATCCTGTAAAGTATATATGTGCTTTACCGTTCCATCAAACATTAAATTACCCTGCAAATCTTTTACTGTCTGGTGAACAGTAATTTCTAAAGTACCGTTCTGCCGTTCATGAAAGCCAACAGGTTCAACGTTGGGGTTTATTTCCGTCCATTGCCGTGTCCAGTATTTTCTAATTTCTTTATGCCCGCTTACATAACCACCTTCAAATGCTTTTGGCCATTGAACATCAGGATGCATGGTTGAAAGCGCCGTATCAATATCCCTTGCATTAAAAGCCGCATACGCTTTTTTAATTAAGTCCTGGTGTTGAGTTTCCATAAGATTGTTTTTTGTTTGATGTGTTGTAAGAACAATAATAACATGATGCCATTGCACAAAATTTTTCCCTTTATTAGAATAAATTAATTTCATTATTAAATAATAATTGCTGCATGAAATTAAAATCAAAGATTGTAAAGCTGATTATTGTATTAATCATTTTTAGTTATCCTTCATTTATTGTAGCTCAGGATTCAACTAAAGCAAGAACTCGAATTGATTCATTCAGTAACGCCTCTGGAAAATTTATTGAAAAAGAATTTATTCATGTTGGCAACATTAATGGAATAGAGGTTCAAGTTTTCAAAGCAACAGATGTAATAACAAATACAAGTCTTGCTGGTTTACATTTTGAATTAAATTATGCAAGTTTTGGAAGCTATAGAACTGGCATTGCAAATCTTGATGAAGATGAAGTAGATGGACTAATACAATGTTTTAAATACATTAAGTCGAACGTACTATCAACAAAGCCTGACAATTATAAAGAGTATAATTACATAAGTAAGGACAATTTTAAGGCTGGATGTTACATACAAAAGAAACAGAGAGGTTGGAGTTTATTTTTTCAGCTTGATGAATATTTGTCCTCATCACTGGTCGAAATTAACGTTGGAGATATTGATGATTTAATTGAGCTGCTCGAAGATTCAAAGAAAAAATTTTAATTTAATGCCATCGTTATAAGTCTAATATTTTTTATGAATAACTATATTAAATCATTTATTGCTATTTTTTTCTAAGCAAGGACAATATAGTTAGTACTGATGTGATTCCAAATAATTTACACCACCATAGAATAATTTTTTTTGTATCGAAACCATCATTAATAGCAATTTCACCCTTCCTTGTGCACTGTATAGAAAATGAATATAGATTTCTGTTTCTATTTGTTAGTATATGATGATTTTTTTCTAAAATATCAATGCATTCTATTACTCTTGAAGAATTTTCCGAAGAATTTTTATTTAGAAAATTCGGACCTAAGAATAGCATGTAAACTCTTTTTCCGTTAAAAATTTACTATCATCAGGCATGTTTGACACATATCCATAAACATTACAACATTGCTTTAAAATTTTATTAGCCAGTGAGTATTTTCGATATGAAAATATAATTCTTAATAGATTTTTTATCATCTTATCTTGTTCTAAAAATTTAGCTGTAGTTATTTCAAATATACTTAACTCCCTTCCATCCACCCATCCACCCATACACATAATACATACAAATCTTTGCTCATTTCCCAAAAATCCCTACCTTAGTTAAACGTTTAGAATCAGAATATAGCAGACCCGGTTTTAAAACACATATCCTTCAGGGCACTTCTTATCAAACAACACTTTCCGTATTCTATGAAAGTTATATTAACAAGCTAACTTGTTCCTTCTGCACTCCGCGAAAACCAATAGCAAAGTTTTGACATGATGTTTCCGCACACTGCATTATGGTTAGTCAAAAATGGGAGTAGCTGTTCCGCACACTGCAATATGGCTGGTCAAAAACCAGAGCAGGCATACTGCACGCTGCAATATAGTTAGTCATAAATGTGAATAGTTAGCCTGCACACTGCAACATAGTTGGTCAAAAACAGGAGCAGCCATCCTGCACACTGCAATATCGTTAGTCACAAATTTGAGTAGCTATAAAGCACACTGCGGTAAGGTTAGTCAAAAATGGGAGTAGCCATGCTGCACACTGCAACAACATCAGTCAGCTTTAAAACAAATTATCTAATTCAAAAAAAATTACCATGAAAGACTTAGCATCCTATTTCAGCGACCCTTTTTCTGCGCTTCGCGTGGGCCTCGACCACAAAAAAGCTTATGGCGACGACAGCATTCAGCGCATCACGGTTCAAAACACAGGCGGCCTGTTTGATAAACTGATTGCCGATACCACTACAGTGCAGAACAACCTGTTTGGCGGCATGACAGACCTTAGTACTGACCGTGCCGTTCGCAAGGCACGCACAAAATCAACCGACACTGTTATAGCTGATTTTAAAGCCCGCAACAGTAAATTAAATGCTTATTTTATTGCAAACAATACAGATAAAGAAAATGTGTATTCAGAATTTTTTCCGCAGGGCGTACAGGCATTTACAAGGGATGTAAATAAAGAAAATGTGGAGCAGCGCATGAAAACACTGGTTGATGCCATTGAAAATAATACTGAAGTGGCAGGCGGCGCCACGGTGTTGCAGGAATACCAGGATTTTCAAACATCATACAAGAAAGCGCGTACAGAACAACTGAATAAAACAGGGGAAATAAGCAGCGGCGAAGATGATCTTGATGTTGCCGAAGCTGCATGGGATGACCAGATGTTCAGCAACCTGCTGACGTTTGCGCAAATGAACCGTAACCAGCCGGAAAATATAAAACTGTATATGGATGCCTCGCTACTGGAGGCGGATACGCACCACGGCACCACGCTTACCGGCAAGATAAAAGGCACGGCTACAGATAGTGCCGGTCACCCGTTAAAAAATGTAATAGTGCATGTTCTGGATGGCAAAACAGACAATGCGCACAGCGATGCCGATGGCAATTATTTAACTCACCCGTTGCCTATTGGCACCTGGCAGGTAGAATACAGCAAAGGCGACCGCAAACTTACCAAACAGGTTGAAATAAAACAGGACGAAGCGCTGCAGGTAGATGTGGTGCTGTGATGATGATTACGTAAATCACAATAGAACTGTTATAAACTGCGTTTATTAAAAGCGATTTGTGATGGTGATTGGATTTTTAGCCCGCTTCTTACGAGAGGCGGGTTTTTTATTTTATACACTTATCTTTAAAAGCGAAACGAAACTGTGCGGAAGGATGATTGATTTACCAAACCTTCATTAATGAAAAGTGTTTTGTACCTAATAAAACCAACAGTTAAAGGAACAGGTTTAAGCTTAGCATATAACTTTATTACAAAAGAATATAATGGAAGTATTAGAGTAAAAAGTGAAGCGGGTGCAGGAAGTGTATTTATAATTCAATTACCAATATCCATATTATGAAAACCTGTCTTAGACAAACATGCATGCTTTGTGTCTTTGTATTTTTTTCGTTGGGCATATCCGCTCAATCTAACCAGGATTTAGCGCAGGCTGATTCAATAGAAAGAATTTTATTAACAGAAAAAGAAGACAGTAGTAAGTTGAGTCGCTATTTTTTATTGTTGAGTATATATTCAGATGAAGGTTTATATAACCAGGCCATTGAAACAGCTTATAGTTGTCTTCACCTGGCAGAAAAATTAAAAGAAAAGATAAGTGTGGGAGCCAGTTATAACTCACTTGCCGTTGGTTATAATTTTTTGAATGATGGTGTGGCTGCAAAAAAATATATTGATCTGGCATTACACATATTTGAGGAAGAAAAAGATACTGCACAGTTTATAAGATCTTCTATTTTTTCAACGCAATTTTTATGGAGTGAAGGCAAATACTTGCAAACGGAAAAAATCAGGAACCATGCATTGCAGCTGGCGAAACAACTAAACCATTCTAAGTGGGCACTTGCTTATGCATACGAATGGAATGCAAGTATGTATTCAGATATGGCTGATTTATCGCAAAAAGCAGGAAAAGAATCAGAAGCCAAAATTCTTGCGCAACGTGCAGTAAAATTTTACGACTCTACCATGCCATATTGGGGCACAACTGCAGAAGTTTATACCAGCATCGGCTATTGTTATAAAACGATAGGTGAGTTTGATATAGCTAAAAAATATTTGCTGCAGGGGCTGCGTTTAGCACAAGAAACAAGTGACAGAAAGAGTATAGGTTTTGGGATGGAATACTTATCAGAGATTTATAGTTACGAACACAATTATGAAGCGGCTTATAACTATTATAAACAATCGAAGCTGATTAGAGACAGTTTGTTTGGCATCGAAACATCCCGCAAAGCACTTCAGCAAAAAATGCAATATGATTTTGAAAAAAAAGAGGCAGTTACCAAAGCAGAACAGGATAAAAAAGATGCTGAAGCAAAACGAATAAAACTGCAACAATACTATGTTATTGCTTCGCTTGGCATTGCAGTGCTGGCAGTTGTTATTATTGCTGTAATTCAATACAGGAGCAAACAAAATAAACACCAGGCAAACATTACTTTGCAGCAACAAAAAGAAAAAGTTGAAAGTACTTTATCAGAACTTAAATCAACACAACAACAACTTATGCAAAGCGAGAAAATGGCAAGCCTTGGAGAACTTACAGCCGGCATTGCACATGAAATACAAAACCCGTTAAACTTCGTGAACAATTTTAGTGAAGTGAATAGAGAAATGATTGATGAAGCAAATGAAGAAATTGATAAAGGAAATATTGAAGAAGTAAAAAATATCTTGAACGATATAAAAGATAATGAAGAAAAAATAAATCATCACGGTAAGCGTGCAGACAGTATTGTAAAAGGAATGCTGCAACATTCGCGGCAAACAAAAGCTTTAAAAGAATCAACAGATATTAATGCTTTGTGTGATGAATATTTAAGATTGAGTTATCATGGCTTGCGTGCAAAAGACAAAAGCTTTAATGCTGACTTTAAAACAAACTTTGATGAAACGATTGGAAAAATAAATATCGTTCCGCAGGATATTGGAAGAGTGTTATTGAATCTTTTTAATAATGCGTTTTATGCAACAAATTCAAAACAGAAAACTGCTGATGAAAATTATAAGGCAGTTGTTTCAATTCAAACAAAAAAAGCAAATGATAAGATTGAGATAAGAGTTTCAGACAACGGTAACGGTATTCCGCAAAACATCATTGATAAAATCTTCCATCCATTCTTCACCACAAAACCAACAGGACAAGGAACAGGTTTAGGTTTGAGTTTGTCGTATGACATCATCACCAAAGAACATAACGGAAGTATTAAAGTGGAGAGCAAAGAAGGTGAAGGAACAATGTTTATAATTAACTTACCTCTTGTATAAGTATTAATCCTGTTAATCAAAAAATCCACCCAAATCATGGTTCAGACAATCATCACCAAAGAACATAACGGAACTATAAAAGTGGAAAGTAAAGAAGGTAAAGAAAGTGACTTTATAATTTAATTACTAATTGAACTAATTATGAAAAGGATAATATTATGCTTTCTATTTATTTTTTTACGCAATCTGTTTATAGCCAGGTACCTAAAATGGTTATAGATCAATACGAAAAAGCAAAAACTACTGGGATAAAATAAATATTATTTATGGATATATTGACACTTTAAAAACACCGGAAGAAAAGTTCGACTTATTAAACAGTTTTTATAATCAATTTACAGAAAGAAAAGACGTAAACGGAATGGGTGTAGGTGCAGTTGATTATAGGTTTTTTGTATTATCAACATAATGATTATGTTAATTCATTAAAATGCTATATTGATCTATAAAAAGATTTTTTAATTCAGGCGTTGGCAACCAGCATGCCTCCTTTTTGCCAAACCATTTGTAGCGGTTTCTTGCAATAAAATTATATACTGCATCTCTTATAAACTTTGGTATAATGATAAAGCCATATAAAAGTTTCATAAAGCCTGATAACCTTTTTGCCACCATTAAAGCAGCAGTTGAACGGTTATAAATTATATTGTTTTCAAACAGGATAAAAGAATTAAATAAATCAGCCGGTAAATTATTTTGTTCAAGAACTTTTTGTCCAAAAGATGATTGAAGAGAAGCGAAGCGGAACAACTTTTTTCTATCATGTTTTATAACATATTGTACACTGGCATTACAAAGATTACAAACACCATCAAATAAAATCACAGGGTGATCTTGCTCATTCATTATATAAAGGTACTTAATGCCTGAAATGCCGCATGCCTGTTATAACCATAGCAAGATTGTGATGTACACAATAATCAATGCTGTCTTTATCACGTATAGAACCTCCCGGCTGAATAAAGGCTTGTATGCCTTCTTCATGTGCCATCTGCACACAATCATTAAACGGAAAAAAAGCATCACTGGCCAGCACAGCACCATGCAAATCAAACTTAAACTGCCTGGCTTTTTCAATCGCCTGCCGCAATGCATCAATACGGCTCGTTTGCCCGCAACCTTTACCAATAAGCTGCCTGGTTTTTATTAAAGCAATGGCATTACTTTTTAAATGCTTGCAAACAATGTTGGCAAAAATTAAATCCTGCTTTTCATCTTCAGATGTTTGCCTGCCGCCAACTTCTTTCCATTCTATGTTATTACCCTTATCCGTTTCCTGGGCAAGTGTTCCATTTAATAAAGATTTGTATTGAACTTTGAAATGAAGGCTTTGCGTTTTAAGCTGCAATAAAATTCTGTTCTTTTTTGATTGCAAAATTTTTAAAGCTACATCATCAAATGAGGGAGCAATCAATACTTCAAAAAATATTTCGTTTATGGCTTTTGCCGTTGCTTCGTCAACCATTGCATTCGTTATTAGAACTCCCCCAAATGCACTTTCAGGATCGCCTGCTAATGCTGCATCCCAACTTTCTTTTAAAGTATTTCGTGCAGCAATGCCACAAACGTTGGTATGCTTTATTATGGCAAAAATGCAAACATCATTATTAAACTCGCTTATCAATTGTATTGCTTCTTCAGTATCAACAAGGTTGTTATATGAAATCTCTTTGCCATTCAACTGAACGAAAACATCTTCAGTATTTCCGTAAAATGTGCCTTGCTGATGAGGATTTTCACCATAACGTAATAATTTTTTTTCATGGTATGGCTGAAATAATTGACTGTTAAAATAATTGCTGATAGCAATATCATAATTCATTACTACCTCAAAAGCCTTTGCAGCAAAGGTCCTGCGCTGTTCAAGTGTTGTTTCACCGTTTTGATTTTGTAGTAGTTCAACAAGCGGATGATAATCTTCTTTTGATGCAACCACTAAAACATCTTTAAAATTTTTTGCGGCTGCGCGAATCATGGAAGGTCCGCCTATGTCAATCTTCTCAATAATATTTTTTTCAATGGAAGCAACATCTTCATTAAACAAAGGCGCTGTATATTTTACTACAGTTTCTTCAAAAGGATATAAGTCAACAATTACAAGATCAATTTCAGGAATATTATATTGACTCATTTCATGCATATCCTGTTCAACATCCCGTCTGCCTAATATGCCGCCAAACACTGACGGATGAAGCGTTTTAACGCGGCCGCCTAAAATAGAGGGATAAGTAGTAAGCGTTTCTACTGCATTGCATCGCACATTTAGATTTTCAATAAATGTTTGCGTGCCGCCGGTTGAAAAAATTTTAATATCAAGCTGCTCTAATGCTTTAACTAAAGGCTCTAATCCATCTTTATAAAAAACAGAAATTAATAAGCTCTTGATTTTTTTATGCATAATTAAAATGATCAGAATTTTAAAACAAATGCCGCTTGCTGTGATACTGAATGAAGGCGCAAATGTAATTGCGCACAGTCTTTTTTCAATTGGTCAGCTTTCCATAAAGGAATTTTACCTGATAGTACATACATGTTGCAATCAAAAATGTTTTGAAGATCACGAATTGAACTTTTAATATCTTCTGTAATAATAATTACATCAATCTTAATTTTTTTTTCCGCAGTTGCTTTATTTAAATGTTGATCAAGCAATAAAATTTTTTTGCCATTAAGGTTTAAAATTTTGTTATGCATGTTTGGTATCAAAATATTTTTATTAACGCTTATCCTGTCTTCTATCCGTGAAAATCTTAAATTAAAATTCCGAAGCGAGACATCAGTAAGTACTAAAGAATCTCCGCTAAAGCAAAACGAGTTACTGCTGATAAAATCTATAGCTGTATGTTGCGGAACATTATAAACAATTAGTTTCTGTTGCTGACTGTGATTGAAAATATCAATATCACGCAGTATAAAAAATACAATGGTAAAGTATAGTGAAGTAATAAATGCAACCTTGCTTTTATACAACAACCAAATGCTAACTGCGCTAATAAACCCAAAAAGAATGAACAATTGCCATATTGAAATATGCAAGCCGTCCCAGACAGAAAAGTAAGTTTGATCAATATATTGAATGAAACCGTTTAGGAATTTTATACTTGCTTCAATTACGTTGCCTATAAAAGCTGCTGCAGCATGCCACCATGAAAAACAAAACAGTGCAAGCTCTGCATACAAAATAAAGCCTGACAAAGGCACCGCTATTAAATTACTTATCAGGAACAAAATGGGTAGTTGATGAAAATGATAAATAACAATTGGTATGGCAAATATTTGTGCAGCAAGTGTTACTGATGTAAGCTGCCACAATTTATCAAGCAGCTTGTTTTTAATGTAGATACTTGTGTAAATAGTTTTGAAGAAAGTTACAATACTGAATACAGCAGCATAGGAAAGCTGAAATCCAACGTCCCATAAATTAAATGGGTTATATACAAGCAATACAAAAGCTGAAGCAGCAAGCGTATTGTAAATATTGCCGTTCCGGTTTAAAAATTTACCAACCAAAATGCAGGTAAACATAACAGATGCTCTTGAAATGGATGGAGCGGCACCTGCAATTAATGTAAACACCCATATAACTAAAAGTATAGTTATTGGCTCCAGCCATTTTTTTAGTTTGGAAGGTTTTAAAATTTTAAAGAACCATACCAGCATTGCATAAATGATCGCGATGTGCATTCCGCTGATAGCAATGATATGCACTACACCTGTGTTGCTATAAGCCTGAACCAGGTCTTTATCAAGATCGTTGCGGTAGCCGATTAATAAAGCTTCTGCAATACCTAATGCTTTCTGCGAATGAATATTTTGCTGCATGGTTTTTAAAGCAACATCTCTTGCAGAGAACAGGAACTGGTTAAGATAATTAATGTTCTTTGTTGGTGAGATTACATAATCATTTCCCGAAAGAAAAACCTGGTTTGTTATACTTTGGAAAAGACAGAAGCGGTTATAATCAAGTGCCGCAGGGTTACCGCTGTTTTGAATTGATAACAATGTTTTTTTCAAAACAATTTGTGATCCATACTTCAAACCTAATGCAATGCTGTGCTTTTTAAAATATAATAAAATATATCCTTTAGTTGCCTGCCATTTATTGTTATCATCAACAGCATTTATTGATGCAAGTGCTTTAAATGATTTAGGTTTCTCAACCAGTGGTTCTTCTATTGTTACAATCATTGCATCTGCAGGCTTATAAATTTTATTAAACCATCGTGGATTGTTACGTATGTTTTGCGCCCAGGTTAACATCATGCCCGTTGAAACAAATAATAAAAGAATGCAAACACCGCGCAACCAGTCAAAAGAGAATTTTTTGACATCATTCAATAATAAAAAACAGGCAGAAACACAAAAAATAAATACAGTTGGACACAGAATAATTTTTAAAGACGGATGCAAATACCATTGAATAATAATACCTGTAATAAGCATTCCCAGCAGCCTTACGAAAGGATAAACTTTTAAATGTTTAGCAGCACGAGAAAACATTCTTAAAGTTAATGATTCAGTATAACATATACAATTAGCTAATTGAAATAATTTTTTATGGCATCAATAAAATGTGTGATGGGGTTAAAGCCTGTGTGCAAGGCAAAGCTCATCACAATTAAAAAAACAATGCCATACAAAGCGCCCCATAAATGCGCGGAGTGATTGATATGGCTGCCACCGCGTTTTGCAAAATAGGCAGTGATGATAAGATACAAAGGGCCAAAAATAAAACCGGGAATTTGTATTGGAAGAAACAACAAGCCAAGCGGTTGCTCAGGATATAAAAAGATACCTGCGAAGATAACTGCAGACACTGCGCCTGAAGCGCCAAGGCTTCGGTAATAATAATTTGACTTATTGCTCATGTATGTTGGAATAAGGCAAACAGCAAGCGACGATACATACATAACAAGATACAGCAATGTTCCGCTGCTGTTAAAAATCTGCACAAATGCGCTGTTAACAAGGTCACCAAAAAAATACAGTGACAACATGTTAAATGCAAGATGCGGAATATCTGCATGAATCAGCCCATTGCTGAAAAAGCGATACCATTGTTTTTGTTCAGCAATTGCCGGCGGATAAAAAATAAGCTTATCCATTAATTCGTGGTTACTAAACGCAATAAATGATATAACTGCAGTTATGATAATAATGATGATTGTTATGCTTATTGACATGTAGATTAAATTTTAATTTTGCTTTCAAACATGATGATACTTTTCATTGCGCAAAATAGTGCATGCGCGGTAAAGCTGTTCTGCAAGTATTAGTCTTGCAATCATGTGAGGAAAAACAAGCTTTGATAAACTCCACATAAAACCAGCGCGTTGTTTTGCTTCATCGCTTACACCATAAGCGCCACCAATTAAAAATATTATTGAACGAATATTGGTTACAGCTTTTTGTTGTATGAATTCTGCGAGTTCTGCAGAGGTTAATTGTTTACCGGTTTCATCGAGCAATACCAGAAAATCTTCTTTGGTTAATTTACTTAAAACAATTTTTCCTTCCTGTTTTTTTAATTCTGTTTCAGTTAGTGCAGATGCATTTTTAACTGATGGAATAATTAACCATTGCGCAGTATAATAATTGTTGAGGCGCTTTGTAAAATCATCAATTGCTTTTTTTAAACTATCATCGTGTAGTTTACCAATGCTCCATAGCTGAAGTTTCATACAATGTCAGTTAATATTTATAAATCTTTTCGCAATTGTGATTCCTTACCTGCAAATAACTTCGCAGTATTAAATGAAAAACAAACGTCTGTTTTTTTTATTCACTGCTGTTATATTTTTTTCCTGCGAACGGACTGTTGATTTGAAAGTAAATAACCAGCAATCAAAACTGGTGGTTGATGCAAGCATAGAAAATAATTTACCACCTGTTGTTATTTTATCTACATCGCTCAATTACTTCAGCTCTATATCACCGCAGGAATTGCAGGCTTCTTTTGTACATAACGCTGTTGTTACCATAAGCGACGGCAATAAAACAATTCAGCTTGCTGAAAACAGTTATACAGATTCAAGCGGTTATAGTTTTTATTATTATTCGCTGAATGCTGCTAACCCGTCCCAAATAATTATTGGTAAATTCAACACAACTTATAATTTAAGAATTCAGTTGTCGGATAGTTCTGTTTATACATCAACCACTACCATTAAAACACTGCGTAAAACCTGTGATTCACTCTGGTGGACACCTGCGCCTGACAACCCTGATACTTCACGATGCGTGCTATATGGTTTATTTCATGACCCTCCGGGGCTTGGTGATTATGTGCGTTATTTTACAAGCGTAAATGGACAACCTTTTTATCCCGGCTACACATCTGCATTTGATGATGGCGTCACAGATGGCACAACTTATACATTCCAGATTCCGCAAGGATATAATAGAAATGATACTTTAAAAGTAAGCAGTGATGATTATGGGTTTTTTCACCGGGGTGACAGCATTACTTTTAAGTTCTGCGACATTGATAAAGCCACATTTGATTTTTGGCGTACATGGGAGTTTGCATATCAATCTAATGGAAACCCATTTTCATCTCCGATAAAAGTGCTCGGTAACATAAGCAATAACGCACTTGGTGCTTTTAGTGGTTACGCAGCACAATATCGTTCTATCATTATTCCAAAGTAATATCAACGCAAATAACAATTTTGATTATCGCCACGATATATCATGTAGCACGCTTTTCGTAATTTTGCATGTTAATGTACTTATCAGCAGAAATTTATATATGGAAAAACAGGAAGTAAAAAAGGTTGATTGTTTAATTATTGGTTCTGGTCCGGCAGGTTATACAGCAGCAATTTATGCAGCACGCGCAAACATAAAACCGGTTTTATACCAGGGAATTCAGCCTGGTGGTCAGTTAACCATAACTACTGAGGTTGAAAATTATCCGGGTTATGCAGATGGCGTGCAGGGCCCGGAAATGATGATTGATTTTGAGAAACAGGCGAAGCGTATGGGTGCAGAAATTAATTATGGTCTTGCAACAAAAGTTGATTTTAAAGGTCCGGTACATAAAGTATGGATTGACGATGAAAAATTAATTGAAGCTGATGCTGTGATTATAGCAACAGGCGCATCAGCAAAGTGGCTGAACATTGAAAGTGAACAACGATTAAATGGTTACGGTGTTAGTGCCTGTGCTGTGTGCGATGGATTTTTTTTTCGAAATAAAGATGTAGCAATTGTGGGTGCCGGAGATACAGCTTGCGAAGAAGCGTTATATCTTTCTAAACTTTGTTCAAAAGTGCATATGATTGTTCGCAAAGATGAAAACAATATGCGTGCAAGTAAAGTAATGCAGGAACGTGTAAAGAAAACGCCTAACATAAACATTCACTGGAATAGTGAAACAGTTGAAGTGCTTGGTGAGCATAAGGTAGAAGGTGTTAAGATAAAAAATATTAAAACTAATGAAGAAGAAACGATAAGTGTAAATGCGTTCTTTGTTGCTATTGGTCACGAACCTAACAGTGCAATTTTTAAAG
>CAHJWK010000074.1 GCA_903642275.1 Chitinophagaceae bacterium | reverse complement strand
TATCACTGATATTTTGTACCGATGCGCGTATAAACTGGATTGCAGCAAACGCAACAGAAACAGTGCCGCCGCTTAACTGGGTATTATTTTTTATTGCTTTTGAAGCCTGTAAAACTGAATTCACCAAACGCTCTGTATATGCACCGATGCGCTGATGTTGCTTCGCTAATTTTACTGCGGCTTTTATCTGACCTACAATTTCATAATCACCTAAAATTTGTGAATCAAGACCTGCACCCACATTAAAAAAGTGTTCAACCGCATCATCATTATTTTTTAAATAAGCTGATTGTAAAAAGCGTTCAGCGTTGCCGTTTGTATGCGCACATAAAAGATTGATGAGCTCATCAACGCTATTGGCAAATCCATAAATTTCTGTACGGTTGCAGGTTGAAAGTACGAACACTTCATGTATATCAAAAGAGTAAGCAGCGTTGAGTAACCTTGTATAATTTTCGGTGTTTAAAGCAAATAATCCGCGGGTTATTTCATCTGCCTTTTTATAATTTATACCTGCAACATAAAAATTTTTTGTACTCATGCGTGTGTCGCAAAAGTAGTCAGGCTTACCTTTTAAAATTGATTGTTTAATAAGTAATTTGTCATAGATGTGTCATGTTTGTATTTCAGTTATTTATAAGAAATTAAATGCAATTGCGAATATATTTTTGCAGTTATGCATGAAGGCAATAAGGCATTTATTTTAATGAATCTCGGCTCTCCAAAATCAACAAAACATAAAGACGTAAAAACGTATCTCACGCAATTTTTAATGGATGAACGTGTGATTGATAAGCCCTATCTTTTAAGAAGTTTATTGGTGAAAGGAATCATCGTTCCATTCAGAACAAGCAAATCATCTGAAGCTTATAAATCAGTTTGGGCTGATGAAGGCGCACCTTTAATTATCATCAGCAATCAATTGCAAACTGCAATTCAGAGAAACTTTGAAGAGCCGGTTAAACTGGTGATGCGTTACGGTGAACCATCATCTGAAAATGTGTTGAAGCAACTGCATCGCGATAAAAATCTTAATGAAATAATTTTGCTTCCGTTATACCCGCATTATGCAATGAGCAGTTATGAAACTGCTGTTGAAGATATAAAGCAGGCGCATAAAAAAGGCAGTTATACATCAGCCATAACGACGATAAAACCATTCTATAATAATGCTGATTATATTAATGCTTTAAGCGAAAGCATCAAGCCTTATGTGCAACAGGATTTTGATAAAATTTTATTCAGCTATCACGGCATTCCTGAACGGCATGTACAAAAAACGGATGTAACACATAAGAATTGTTTGAAGGTGAATGATTGCTGCCATGTTGCCTCGCCGGCACATGATTTTTGTTATCGCCATCAAACAATAACCACAACAGAAATGGTAATTGAACGATTAAAAATTCCCAAACAAAAAACAGAACAAACGTTTCAATCAAGATTGGGTCGCGACCCTTGGTTAACGCCATTTACCGCAAAGCGTTTAACAGAATTACCGAAAGAAGGCATAAAAAAATTATTGGTTGTTTGCCCTGCGTTTGTGAGGGATTGCCTGGAAACTTTGGAAGAGATGGCGATACAGGGCAAGGAAAGTTTTTTAGAAAGCGGCGGTGAAAGTTTTCAACTAATTCCATGCATGAACACGCAGGCTTTGTGGGTTGAAACGGTAACCGGCTGGCTGCAGCATTATCTTGAAGGCGATACTTCGATGATTAACTAACATGACAAGCTTATACTTAAAAGGCTTACATATAATTTTCGTAGTTACATGGTTTGCGGGCATGTTTTATATGCCGCGGCTTTTTATTTATAACACGGAAGCAAACGAAAAACCAGAGCCTGCAAAAACTATTTTACAGCAACAATTTTCTGTAATGATGAAGCGGCTTTGGTTTGGTATAACCTGGCCATCTGCAATACTTACTTTAATTTTTGGGCCGGTTGTTATGTTTGTTGAAGGATGGAACAAAGTGTTGTTTGATAAACCGGGAAGATGGCTGCTGATTAAGCTTTGTTTCGTGCTATTATTGTATGTATATCATTTTTCGCTGCATAAAATTTATAAGCAGGAAATCAACGGCGTTTTTAAATATTCATCACAGCAACTAAGAATTTGGAATGAAATGGCAACTATTTTTCTAGTTGCCATCGTTATACTTGCAAGTGTAAAGCAAAGCTTAAGTTTTGTTTGGGCGTTGGTTGGATTGATTTGCTTTATTGTTTTACTGATGAGTGCTATAAAAATTTATAAAATCATTAGGAAGAAGTAATTATTCCATCGCATGATTTAAAAACACAATCAGCGGATGCAATGCTTCTAATGCTTTTACAACGGTTGATGCAAGTTTTTTATCCGTTAATTGTTCATCTGTTATAGACGTCATTGCAACAAAGCTTTTCAGCTTTATAAATTCAATGGCAGGATTATTTTCATCATAACCTTTTGGTGGTCTTGATAATTTCATTTCACCATCATCACTTAAACCTTTAGTATAAACTGACTTAAATTTTTTGCTGTTTATAATATCATTGAAGTCTTTAAAATTATAGTCAACTTCCTGCCTTAATTTTTTTAATTCATCCGGCATTGGTTGCCAGATTCCGCCACCCACAAAATTTTGCCCGGGTTCAAGGTGAATATAATAACCGGCTCTTGTGCTTTTCTTGCCACCTGCATTTATGCTTGCAGCCATGTTTGTTTTATAAGGTGATTTATCTTTCGCAAAACGAACATCACGGTTAATTCTGAATAAACATTCCTTTGCTTTGATGGTGGAAAGTGTTGCGTCTGTTTTGCAAAAACTATCAATCACAATTTGAGTGAAAGAAGCGAAATCTGCTTTTGCTTCTTCATACTTTCTCCGGTTCGAATCAAACCAAACTTTATTATTATTTTTCTTTAATTGTTTTAAGAATTGAAGCGTGGATTGTTGTAACATATTAATTATTCATTGTTCATTATTAATTATTCATCGTTAAACTTCTAAACACATCTTCCAAACTATTGCCTTCTGTTTGCAGGGAAACTATATCAAGGTTTTTATTAACCGCAAATTCAAGTAATTGTTTGCGCAAATCATTTACATCGTTTGTTGATATGCTGAAACCGTGATTGTTTAACGCCACAACATTTATCGCCGCAGGCAAAACATGCAGTTCATCTTTATTAATATCGGTTGAAAAACTTACCGCAATCCTGTTTGATTTTGTGTTTAGCTTTAACGCTTCCACGCTGCTATCTGCCACCAATTCACCTTTATTTATAATGATAACGCGGCTGCAGATCGCCTGCACTTCCTGCAAAATATGCGACGAAAAAAGCACCGTTTTATTTTTGCCCTGTTCTTTAATTACGTTGCGTATTTCTATTATTTGATTCGGGTCGAGGCCACTGGTTGGTTCATCTAAAATCAGCACTTCCGGTTCATGCAATAAAGCCGCCGCAAGCCCTACACGCTGTTTAAAGCCTTTTGATAACTGCCCGATTTTCTTTTTGCTTTCAACGGTTAAACCGGTAAGCGCAATGATATTTTCAATTTTTACTTTTGAATTTTGAATGTGATGCACACCTCCAATAAATTTTAAATATTCACGCACATACATATCATAATATAATGGATTGCTTTCGGGCAGGTAACCGATTTTGCGCTTTACATTCATTACATCTTTGTCCGGAGAAATGCCGCAAACTTTTATGTCGCCGGCATCAGGTTTCAGGTAACCGGTTATCATTTTCATGGTAGTGCTTTTGCCGGCACCATTTGGGCCAAGAAAGCCAACAATCTCGCCTTTTCCCAGAAAAAACGAAACATTATTTACCGCTTTTTGCCCGCCGTATTGTTTAAGAAGGTTTGTAACTTCTATTGACATGTATAAGATTGAAACAAAGATAGGTTGAAACAAAGCATAGCTTTTAATGCTCACACAATCATTAATATGTTTTTAGGAATTTAAAGCGCTCAGAGATAAAAGCTTAAGCTTTTGATTGAAATGTTGTTGGGTTTGGATGAAAAGCTTAAGCTTTTGATTGAAATGTTATTGGGTTTTGATAAAAAGCTTAAGCTTTTTAATGAAATGTTATTGGGTTTTGATAAAATGTTGTTGGGTTTTGACGAAATGCTTAAGCTTTTTAGTAAGATGATTGCTTGTCCTTATTTTTATAAAGATGTTTATACATTTACGCTTCTTAATTGTAAGCCATGTCATATCCATTTCAAATTAAATCGTTCGAAGAATACCAGCAGAAATATAAAGAAAGCGTTGAACAGCCTGAACAATTCTGGGCAGATGTTGCCGAAAATTTTTTATGGAAAAAGAAATGGGATAATGTGCTTGACTGGAATTTTGCCGAACCGAAAATTGAATGGTTCAAAGGCGCCAAGCTGAATATAACCGAGAATTGCATCGACCGGCATTTGGCTGAAAAAGGAGAAGATGCGGCGATAATCTGGGAGCCAAATAACCCTGAAGAAAGAACACGCATTGTTACCTACAACCGGCTGCACAAACGTGTTTGCCAGGTTGCGCAAATGCTTAAAAATAATGGCGTTAAAAAAGGCGACCGCGTTTGCATTTATATGGGCATGGTGCCCGAGCTGGCGTATGCAGTTTTGGGTTGTGCGAGAATCGGTGCTATACATTCTGTGATTTTTGGCGGCTTTAGTGCGCAAAGCATTGCTGACCGGTTGGAAGATGCGCAGGCGGAATTCATTATAACCTGCGATGGCGCTTACCGCGGAGAAAAAGTAATTGCTTTAAAAGATGTGATTGATGATGCGTTGCGTGGCAATAAAACAGTGAAAAAAGTGATTGTATATACACGAACAAGAACGCCGGTTTCCATGATTAAAGGCCGCGACATTTGGTGGGAAGACGAAATGCAGTTTGCGGAAGAACAGGTAGAAAAAGATGGTAAAATTTTTTTTGAAGCTGAAGCAATGGATGCGGAAGACCCGTTGTTTATTCTTTATACATCAGGGTCAACAGGCAAGCCAAAAGGTGTTGTGCATTCATGCGCCGGTTATATGATTTATACAACCTACACATTTGTAAACGTGTTTCAATATCAACCCAAACAAATACATTTTTGTACGGCTGATGTTGGCTGGATAACAGGGCACAGTTACATCGTTTACGGGCCGCTTGCAGCAGGCGCAACCTCGTTAATGTTTGAAGGCATTCCAACCTATCCTTCATGCAGCCGTTTTTTTGATATTGTTGATAAATACAAAGTGAATATTCTTTACACAGCGCCTACTGCCATAAGAAGTTTAATGAGCTTTGGTGATAAGTCATATAAAGACAATGACCTCTCTTCATTAAAAGTTTTAGGCACGGTTGGCGAACCAATAAATGAAGAAGCGTGGCATTGGTATGAGGAATATATCGGCAAAAAAAATTGCCCTATAGTTGATACCTGGTGGCAAACTGAAACGGGTGGAATATTAATTTCAAACCTTGCAGGTGTAACAAATTCAAAACCTTCATGGGCAACATTGCCTTTACCAGGCATTCAGCCTTTACTGGTTGATGAAAACGGAAAAGAGGTTACTCAACCGGATGAAGATGGATTACTGAAGGGCAATCTCTGCATAAAATTTCCATGGCCTTCAATTTTGCGCACGACGTACGGTGATCATGAACGATGTAGAACTAATTATTTTGCAACGTATCCGAATTTATATTTTACAGGTGATGGCGCATTAAAAGACAAAGATGGTAATTACAGAATCACCGGCCGTGTGGATGATGTATTAAATGTAAGCGGTCACAGAATTGGAACAGCTGAAGTGGAGAATGCCATAAACATGCACGCAGGTGTTGTAGAAAGTGCAGTGGTTGGTTACCCGCACAATATTAAAGGGCAAGGTATTTATGCATATGTAATTTATAATGGCAAGAAAGCTGCGGACGAGCTTACTAAAAAAGATATTAATGTTACAGTAAGTAAAGTAATCGGGCCAATTGCAAAGCCTGATAAAATTCAGTTTGTAAGTGGCTTGCCTAAAACACGCAGCGGGAAAATTATGCGCAGGATTTTGAGAAAGATTGCCGAAGGTGAGACAGAGAATCTTGGTGATATCACAACACTACTTGACCCAAGTGTGGTTGATGAGATAAAAAAAGAAAAAGTTTAAGCATTAATAAATTAATGCATCAGGCTAAAACCACTTTTCGTTCTTCTGCCCATTTCTGAAGCATAACAGCAAGTTCGCTAATGTCAATAGGTTTGCTTATATAATCATTCATCCCGGCCTGCAGACATTTTTCTTTATCGCCGTACATTGTACTTGCTGTAAGCGCAATAATTATGGGCTGTTTTTCTAAACATAATCTAATCATTCTTGTAGCTTCAAAACCATCCATTTCAGGCATTAAACCATCCATTAAAATTACATCATAGGTTTTTTCACTTACTACTTCTAACGCTTCTTTACCATTAGAAACAATATCCGGTTTATAGCCCAGCTTGTTCAGCATTTTAGTTGCCAGTATTTGGTTAATATGATCATCTTCGGCAATCAAAATACGCAACGGGTATTCATTTGCAAATTCAACTGTAACTGCATGCTTTGGCTTTTTTTCGTTTGACTGGTTGTTCATAACGATTGGATTTTTATGATTTACATTGATATTAAAAATATTCCTTGCCTTGTGCAGAAGATCCTGGCTGCACTCAATTATTGTATTCGTATTTTTCGTTTGCTCTTTATTCAGTGCCGTATCTTTTAATAAATTTGCCATTCCCATAATACTATTTATAGCAGAGTTTATTTCTCTGTTTACTTTAGCTATTGTATCGTTGCTTTTTTGTCTGAGGTTAACAATTTCATCTAATAATTCTTTATTTGATGCGGCTGAACTCGTTAGTAATTCCTGATACTCAATGTTTTTACTGGTTATATCAAAAATCCTGTTTTTTAATTTTTTTGTGTAGTTATAACAAAGAATAAGAACTATAAAAACTGCAATAGCAATTACAGCATAGCTTAAAAAAATATCAGTTTGAATAATTAAAATCTTATTATACATAATTTAAATACTATTGTAATCAATTAACCTGTTTGAGGCACAGCAAATAATACAGGCTCCTTTTGCAGTACCGTTTCTTTGCTTGTATTTATAATCATCATTTCTGCCGTAGATAGTTTACCTAATATTGAAATATCTTTTAAATGAGGGTTCCAGTCAAAAATTAATTTATCTATTGGTCGCCATAAAATCACCCAGCTAAAAATATCTGTGCTGGTAAGTATTATTGTTTCAAATTGATTGTTGCTATGCAGAAATAACGGAAACACACCATGACAAAGAATAATGACAATAAAGCTTAATATAAGCAAACCAAAACTGCGGCGCTTAAACCTGTGAAACTCTGCTTCACGCAATGCCTTTTTTTCTTCAAAATGTCTTTTGATGGCATATACTAATGGTTGTGTGTATTGCCTTTCAATATCGTTTGAACACTTAAGTTTGTAGAATATTATAGAATTTCGTTTTGCGGGTGCAACAGTTTTAAGAATATATTGTTCAAACTGGTGACTCAATTGTCTTTTATAAAGCGGCGCCGGGTCATGTGCATTAAAATAAGTATTAATAGTCTGCACATCTACGGATATAAAAATATTTATTTTTTTAGGCGAATTATCGTTCATGCCATTTCACATTTTACAGGCGGATTATTAAAAATTACCGGTAAAGGCATCAAAAAAAATGTAAAAACATGCTGTGTTTTTTTATAGAGGCGTAAACTAAAATATAGAAACCAGTTAATTGTAGGGAGCACTTTCATTTAAACAGTTTTTCTGAATACCGGATATACGAAATTAATTATCTGAACCGATTGCTTTATTTAAAATTATCTGTATTATCTTTTCTGGATATAAAAAAACCTTTTAGTTAAGCTGGTTAAACGATTAAAAAAAAATTAAGTCTTTAGGTCATGAGCGCTTCACAGCAGGCCAAAAATCAGCATTTATTATGGAGAGCAGGTTTCGGAATAAACACTGAAACTATTAAAGGCATTGCTGCCGTACCGCATAGGGTTTTGTATAAAACTTTGGAGACTGCTTCAAATAAACAACCTGATTATATTGATGTTGCAGATAATACTCTGAAAGGTCTTGTAATGGGTGTGGAACAGGCTGGCGAAATGCAACAAATGGAAAAGCCGGATAACCAGCAACAACGTAAAGAATTCAGGAAAGAAAGCGCTTTAGACATTCGCTCTTTAAACACAACATGGCTTGATAAAATGTCAACTGATGATGCGCAGTTAAGAGAAAAAATGTCGCTCTTTTGGCATGGCCATTTTGCCTGCCGCAATCTGAATATTTTTTATCAGCAATTGTTATTGCAGCAAATACGTGGTAATGCTTTAACCAATCTCGGCGATTTGCTGAAAGGTGTGAGCAAGTCTGCAGGAATGCTTAATTTTTTGAACAATCAGCAAAATAAAAAAGGGCATCCTAATGAAAATTTTGCCAGGGAAGTAATGGAACTGTTCTCAATGGGCAGAGGTAATTATACTGAGCAGGATGTGAAGGAAGCGGCAAGAGCATTTACAGGCTGGAGTTCAAGATTTAACGGCGATTTTGTTTTCAGGCCTTTTGTGCATGATAATAATGAGAAAACTTTTCTTGGCAAACGTGGCAATTATAATGGTGATGATATTTTGAATATCATTTTAGAGCAACCGCAAACAGCTACATTTATAACGCAAAAAGTTTACAGGTTTTTTGTAAATGATAATGTTGATGCAGAGATTGTAAACAGTTTAGCAAAGTCTTTTTATCACAGCAATTATGATATCAGCGGGCTGATGAAAAACATTTTCACAAGTGACTGGTTTTATGATGAAAAGAATATCGGCTGTCGTATAAAATCTCCTGTTGAGTTTATTGCAGGAATGCGTAGAATTTTATCCATGCAGTTTGATGATGCCCGTGTTGAAATGGTTTTGCAACGTGCGTTAGGTCAGATACTATTTTATCCGCCAAATGTTGCCGGCTGGCCGGGCGGGGAAACATGGATTGACAGCTCAACACTGATGCTGCGTTTACGTGTTCCACAATTGATTCAAGATGATGAAATGGTTTATGTAGTTCCAAAAACAGATGACGATGTGCAGATGGGAATGAAAGATATTGATCTTGTAAACAAAAACGGTATTAGTAAAGGCGCCATGCAATTAAAAGCGACCGTAAACTGGAATGCTTACATTCAACAATTTGCTGACGTAATAGATAACCAGTTATATGAAACGATAGCTGCCGTTGTTTTGCAAACAAGCAAAGACAGCGTTAATAAAAGTGTGATTGAATCCAGTGTTAAATCAGACAAGCGGGAAGATTATATTAAGAATGTTACAATCGCTTTAATGGCAACGCCGGAATATCAGCTTTGTTAAGTGAAACTTAAACCATTGTTAGCTTATAATTTTTTAATTTCCTCAAGATGTTAATCAAACGTAGAAAGTTTATACAAATGGGTTCGCTAGCAACAGCAACTTTAATGGTACCTAAGTTTTTAAAAGCTTTTGAAAGAAATGGTATTGCTGCAGTACCTCCGGGCAATAAAGTAGTTGTCGTATTGCAAATGAGTGGCGGCAATGATGGATTAAATACAGTGATACCTGTTGCAAACGATATTTATCATAATGCAAGACCAGGGATTGGCTTTTCGAAAGATAAAGTTTTAATGTTGAATGATGAAGCTGCCTTGCATCCTGAGCTTACTGCTTTTAAAGGATTGTATGATGACGGAAGCCTTGGAATATTAAGCAGCGTTGGTTACCCCAATCCTGACAGAAGCCATTTTCGCAGTATGGACATCTGGCAAACGGGAAGTGCCAGCACAGAGTTTATAACAACAGGCTGGATAGGTCGTTACCTTGATGCACAATGTGCTGATTGTGGTAAGCCAACTCAGGCACTTGAGATTGATGATATATTAAGCCTTGCTTTAAAAGGTACAAAGGAAAAAGGTATTGCTGTAAAAGATCCACGGCGTTTATACAACACAAGCCATGAAGATTATTTTAAGCAATTAGCTGCACAACATCATGCAGAAGAACATGAAAAACCTGTTGATTATTTATATAAAACGATGAGCGAAACATTAAGCAGTGCAGATTACATTTTTGAACAAAGCAAACTGCGTCCAAGTGCTGCAACATACCCGCAAACTGAATTGGGTAATAACTTAAAAACAATTGCCTCGCTCGTTATGTCTGATATTAATACAAAAATTTATTACGTTAGTATAGGTAGTTTTGATACACACGTGGCGCAGCAAAACACGCAACAACGTTTGTTCAAACAAATGAATGATGCTGTGGGTGCTTTTGTTACTGATTTAAAAAATAATAACCGCTTTGAGGATGTAATGCTTTTTACCTTCAGTGAATTCGGAAGACGCGTTACTCAAAATGCAAGTGGCGGAACAGACCATGGCACAGCAAATAATATGTTTTTAATAAGCGGCGGTTTAAAAGAAAAGGGTTTAATAAACGGGTTACCTGATCTATCTGATCTTGATGAGGGTGATTTGAAGTATAAGATTGATTTTAAACAAGTGTATGCAACAATGCTGAATAAATGGCTGCAGACAGATGATAAAGCAATTCTTGAAAAATCTTACGATCATCTTTCATTTATATAATACCTTATCGTTAAACCTGAAAAACACCGAGTTTAAATTCATTCATGTCAGGGTTGTTATTCGCAGCTGCAATGCCTTCACTGATTAGTAATCTTGTTTGCGCCGGATCAATTATATCATCAACCCATAAACGCGCAGCCGCATAATATGGCGAAGTTTGTTTTTCATATTTTGACTGAATCTCGTTAAGCAATTTTTTTTGTTGCGCTTCACTAACTTCTTTACCGCTAATCTGTATTTGTAATAAAGTTTTTGCAGCTTGCTCACCACCCATAACAGCAATCTTCGCGCTTGGCCAAGCATAAATAAATCTTGGGTCATACGCCTTGCCACACATAGCATAATTACCAGCCCCAAAACTGTTACCTATTATAATCGTAATCTTCGGCACAACTGAATTGGCAACTGCATTCACCAGCTTTGCGCCATCTTTAATTATACCTGAATGTTCGCTGCGGGTACCCACCATAAAACCTGTAACATCCTGCAAAAAAACCAATGGTATTTTTTTTTGATTGCAATTTAGTATAAACCGCGCAGCCTTATCAGCGCTGTCATTATAAATAACGCCGCCCATCTGCATTTCTTTCTTTTTTGTTTTTACAATCATGCGTTGGTTAGCAACAATGCCCACCGCCCATCCATCAATACGTGCATAACCACAAACAATTGTTTTACCATATTCTTCTTTAAACTGTTCAAAGCTGTTTGCATCGGCAATACATTTAATAAGCTCAACCACATCATAAGGCTTCGCATTATAATCCTGCATTATCTTATAAATATCATCGTCATTTTTTTCAGGCAATATTGAATCAATCTTATTAAAGCCTGCAGTTGCTGGTATTGATAATTTACTGATGATGCTTTTAATTTTATCCAAACATTCATACTCCGTTTTACATTTATAATCAGCGATACCACTTATCGCATTATGAGTTTCTGCGCCTCCTAAAATTTCTGCATTAACATCTTCCCCAATGGCTGCTTTAACAAGATATGGACCGGCTAAAAAAATACTTCCATTATTTTCAACCATTAATGTTTCATCACTCATTATTGGAAGATATGCACCGCCAGCAACACACGCTCCCAATACTGCAGCAATCTGCGTTATACCTTCTGCACTCATCTTTGCATTGTTGCGGAATATGCGGCCGAAATGTTCTTTATCCGGAAAAATCTCATCCTGCAACGGAAGAAAAACCCCGGCACTGTCAACCAGATAAATTATAGGTAACTTATTCTCTAAAGCAATCTCCTGCATGCGCAGGTTTTTTTTTCCGGTAATGGGGAACCACGCCCCTGCTTTAACTGTTTGATCGTTGGCAACCACCACACATTGCCTGCCGCTTATATAACCAACACCCGCAACAGTCCCGCCTGCCGGGCAGCCACCAAATTCTTCATACATATCATAACCGGCAAATGCACCAATTTCAACAAAAGGTCTTGTTTTATCAATTAAATAATTAATGCGCTCTCTTGCGGTAAGTTTATTTTTTTCTTTTTGTTTTTTGATGGATTTTTCGCCACCGCCCAGCTTTATTTTTTCAAATTTTTTCGTTACCTCAGTCGTTAATGTTTGCATCCAGTTTAAATCACGCTCATTTTCTATGTTCATGCTTATCGTTATTAAACAAATATAGCGATGGCTTTGGGTGATTGTGTTTTCGTCGTATAATCAATCAAAATCTACCAGCTTTACCTTTAAAATTTTGACTTTTTTTTTGAAAGATTTGTCCGTTTTTTAAAATTTAGTCCGTTTCGTTTTAAGCTCCGTCCGTTTTTTTTAATATTCCGGCTACTTTCAGCACTCATTTTTGCATTACCTTATCCAGCTAATCTTTTGTTTGAATGATATTTAGTTAGCTTCGCAACCCAAAAAACAACCTATGCAATCTACACTCGTAATATTAGCTGCCGGCATGGCAAGCCGTTATGGAAGCATGAAGCAAACGCAATCCTTTGGTCCGGCTGGCGAAACCATAATGGAGTATTCAATCTATGATGCTATAAATGCCGGTTTTGAAAGAGTTGTTTTTATAATTCGTGAAGATTTCGCTGATACTTTTAAGAATATTGTTGAGCCGAAATTAAAAGGTAAAATTGAAATTGATTACGTGTATCAAAGCCTTGATAAATTTACTGAAGGCAGGAACATTAACCTGGAAAGAGTAAAGCCCTGGGGTACGGCGCATGCGGTGCTTTGCTGCAAAGGCAAAGTAAATTTGCCGTTTGCTGTTATTAATGCAGATGATTATTATGGCAAAGATGCATTTAAGAAAGCATTTGATTTTTTACAGGCACAATGCAATAAAAAAACGTACGGTGTAATTGGTTATGAACTTGAAAATACGTTGAGTGAACATGGCAGTGTAAGCCGGGGAGTAATATCAATTGATAATAATAAAATGACAGGTATTACCGAACGCTTAAAAATTTACAGAAAAGATAATTTAATTGTTGATGAAGAAGCGCAGGATAAGTTTTTCAAATTATCAGCGGACACAAAAGTGAGCATGAATTTTTTCTGCTATGATTCTACGTTTATTGATTTGTGTGAAGAAGAATTTAAAAAGTTTTTAGATAAGAATTCACAGGAACTGAAGGCGGAATTTTTAATACCTACCATGACAGATTATTTTATAAAATCAGGCAAAGGCATAGTAAATGTTATACCAACATCTTCAAAATGGTTTGGCGTTACGTATAAAGAAGATGCACCTGTTGTTGAGAAGGAAATAGAAAAACTGGTAGAAAATAAAGAATATCCGGATAATCTCTGGAAGTAATATCAACATATTTAAAACAAAAAATCTCCGCAAAAAGCAGGAGATTATTTTATATGCTTACCGTGAAAATTAATTGTAGGCCTTCACCAAAAAAACACAATCTTCAGCTTTTTTTACCTGGCTTACACGATCAAGTTTCTTTAATAAAGAGTTTGATGAAAACTTCACAGATTCAAAAGATGAATCAATAGTTTTTAAGCTATCAATCATTTTAAAAATGTTATTTGCTTTCAAAGCAAAAACAACATCTTCTGCCTGCATTTGTTTTGTAGTGATAATACCAATGATTTCACCATTTTTATTAAACACCGGCGCACCGGAGTTTCCGGGATTTGCAGTTAAAGAAATCTGGCAGCTTGAAGTATCACCTTTATAACCTGTTTTTGCGCTGAGATAACCCATGTTATAAACAATCTCATCACGCGGATAACCAAGTGTAAAAAGTTCCTCGCCTAAATCAGCCTGCGTTTTACGGATTGAATAGGGTAAACTTTTTAAAGGCTTAAAATCTTTATCATCAATCTTTAATATTGCAAGATCGAGGGTTTTATTAACTGATAAAATATCAGCATTATATTCACTACCGTTATTATCAAGAACAATAGCACCTGAACCGGTTAAAACGTGTGCACTTGTAACGAGCAAACCATCACCATTAATTAAAAATGCAGTACCACCGTTAGTTAACATGGCCGCTTTTGGAATTTTAGGTTCTGCCACTTGTTTAAGTGTTCTGTTGGTAACCTGCACATTTTGCTTTATTTGCTTTATATCCCTGCTTAACTGTTCAAGTTCACTTTTATCTGCCGCAGGTGAAAAATACATGGCAAGCGCTGTTATAAATAAAGCAGTAACGCCGGCTATGGAAGCCGCAATTGCTGCTACTCTTTTATAACGACTCCATAACTGTACAATTTTGGCGGTAAAACCCGCAGGCTTCTCTGTACTGCTTATTTCAGCAGTATCAGAAAGTTTACTATGAATATATTCAAGGCTACTTTTTAAATTAGTACGGTCACTGTAAGCATCCATCTGATGTAAAAAAAGCTTGTGCTCAACAACCATCTGGTCAATTCCATGCCTGCTCAAACGCAGCTCTTCGAAAAAAGCTTTTTCGTCTGGTAACATTTTACCATCAAGGTAGCGCTCAATTGAATTCAACAGTAAAATATCTTCCATTACTCGCCTATATTATATTGAGAAAAAAATAATTTTTTAAGCCGCATCAGGCATTTATATTTTTGATTCTTTGCATTGTCCGCATTAGTGTAACCAAACTGTAAAGCAATCTCACTCATTCCTTTCTTATTGATATAATATGCCTTTAATAAACTTTTACAAGGTTCTCCCAAACTATTTAGCGCCCTGTCCATCATACTAAATTCTGCATTTTTGCGCTCATGTGTCTCGAGGTCTTCGTCAACACTTACTGTTTCTTCAAAATTCTCAATTCCCGACGTTGTTTTACCTAATTGCTGTAAACGTTTTAACCATAATCTTCTGCAAACTGAATATATGTATGTTTTTAACTGACAGGTAAGAATAAATGATTCAGATGTTGCTTTTTCATAGAGCGCTATCATCGCTTCCTGAAAAATGTCTTTTGCTTCATCATACGAACCGTTATTATTAATAATTAAAGACAGCACCATATTAAAATTGTCTTTGTAAATTGATTCGATTGCCTTCGAATCACTATGTGCCAATCCTTTTAATAATAGCTGTTCATTCGTGTCAGACTTCACCTGCGTGTGATTTAATACGGGTTAGAGGTAAAAGTAACCCAAAAAAAAGTTTCAAATATTTTTTAAAATTTTTGTTTTCAGCAGGTTACTTAATTACTGTTTTTGTATTAATAAGAAATTACATCACAAAAAAACAAACAAATGAAAAAGTTGTTAATCGTTTTAGCTATCGGCACATTTGCTGCCTGTAATAGCGGTTCTAGCACAAATTCTACAGATTCTACAAGCTCTACAACTGATACATCAACAATGGCTCCGGCTATGTCTGATTCAAGTTCAATGATGACTGATACATCTAAAAGTATGATGTCTGATACATCTTCTAAAATGAAGAAAGATTCAATGAAGTAAAGTAATTAAAAACTAAATGTGTGGTTGATTTGAAGTGTTAGCTTGCAACAGAAATTTAGTTTAAGTTTTTTTCATATGGCAAGCAATCGTTAGAGGCCGTTCCGTTTCCACGGAAGGGCTTTTTTCTTTTATAGAATTAAATAAATTTTTTTACTACCTGCTTAATTTTATTTTTGATTTATGAACTTATTCAACACTTACTTTTTCCATTATTTCTTTTTACAAAGAACAGGGTGAGTGTTATAAAATTTTAAACATAAATTCCCGGTAACAACCGGGATTTTTTTTATATGAATTTAAAAGTTTCTATACAAGGATATGAGGGCAGCTTTCACCAGTCAGCAGCTTTAAAATTTTTTGGCAGTACAACTCAAATATTACCTTGTGCTACATTTAATGAGGTAATAAAATCTGTCAATTCAAAAGAAGTTGATGCCGGTGTAATGGCAATAGAAAATTCAATTGCCGGAAGCATTTTACCTAATTATAATCTTTTACAAAAAAGTAACCTTTTAATTGTTGGAGAAGTGTATTTACAAATCGGGCAAAACCTGCTTGTAAATAAGAATGTAGAATTTGAAGACATAAAAGAAGTGCATTCTCATCCTATGGCTTTGCAGCAGTGCCTTGTATTTTTAGAAAAATATAGCTGGAAGCTAATTGAAACAGAAGATACCGCATTAAGCGCAAAACATATACATCAACATAAAAGCAAACATATTGCTGCTATTGCAAGCAGGCTGGCAGCAGAATTATTTGGCCTGAAAATACTTGCGCCAAACATCCATACAATGAAAAATAATTATACACGCTTTCTTATGTTGCAGCGTCAGCAAAAAATACAAACACCTATAGACGCAAATAAAGCATCTTTAAACTTTCATACAGATCATTCAAAAGGCAGCCTTGCAAAAGTGCTTACAAAAATTTCTGAGGCTGACATCAACTTAAGCAAACTGCAAAGCTTTCCTATACCCGGCAGCGATTTTAAATATAGTTTTCATGCAGACCTCGAGTTTGAAAATTTAACTCAGTTTGAATCTGTTATAAAAGCAATTCAACCTTCAACTGAATACTTAAAAATTTACGGTATATATAAAAACGGAAAATTGAGTTAACATGATCAGCACTTCAAAACGTTTAGAAGGTATTGGTGAATATTATTTTTCGAAAAAATTAAGAGAGATTGATTTTTTAAATAAGCAGGGAAAAGATATTATCAGCCTTGGCATTGGCAGTCCTGATTTACCGCCACATCCTGATGTTATAAAAGTGTTGCAGGATGAAAGCTCAAAACCAAATGTACATGCGTATCAATCATACAAAGGTTTGCCCGTTTTACGTAAGGCATTTGCTGACTGGTATAAACAATGCTATAATGTGAGCCTAAATGCGGATACAGAAATTCTTCCGCTAATTGGTAGTAAAGAAGGCATCATGCATATCTGTATGACTTATTTAAATGAAGGTGATAAAGTTTTGATTCCTAATCCTGGTTATCCAACTTACAGCAGTGCTGTTAAGTTAGCTGGTGGTATCTGTGTTGATTATGATTTAAAAGAAGAAAATAATTATTATCCTGATTTTGATGCCCTCGAAAAAATTGATTTATCTAGCGTAAAAATGCTGTGGGCAAATTATCCACACATGCCAACAGGCCAAGGCGCATCAAACAAAATATTTAAACAATTGATTGAGTTTGGAAAGAAGCATGATATTCTAATATGCCATGATAATCCTTACAGCTTTATTTTAAACGGCAAACCTCAAAGCATATTAGAAATTGATGGCGCAAAAAATATTGCTATTGAATTGAACTCACTAAGTAAATCACATTGCATGGCGGGGTGGCGTGTTGGAGTTTTATGCGCATCTGAAAAAAATGTAAATGAAATAATGCGCTTTAAAACAAATATGGATAGCGGTATATTTTTGCCGGTGCAGCTTGCAGCAGCTAAAGCGTTATCACTTGACGAAGGTTGGTATCATTCTATAAACAAAATTTATACGGAAAGGAGAGATGGTGTATATGCTTTATTAAAAACATTAGGTTGTTCTTATTCACAGGAACAAAATGGATTATTTGTATGGGCGAAAATTCCGTCAGGTCATAATAATGCTTACGATTTCAGCGATACAATTTTACATAAAGCCAATGTGTTTATAACTCCAGGTGGTATTTTTGGAAGTAACGGTGATAAATATATCCGTGTAAGCCTTTGTGCAACTAAAGTAAAAATTAAAGATGCTATTTTTAGGGTAAGTCAAAATTTATAAAAGCCTAAACCTCTATAAATTGCAATATGAGCTTAAAAAGTAATGACAAATTACCTTCAGAAGTAATGCCGCTCAAAACGGTAACTATTGTTGGTGTAGGTTTAATAAGCGGTTCATTTGCTTTAGGATTAAAAGATAAAAAAATCGCCAGTCATATTATTGGCGTAAGCCGTACAAAAGCAAGCGCAAAAAAAGCCTTGGAGCTTGGTTTGGTTGATGAAATACTGCCACTTAAAGAAGCAGTAATTAAAGCGGATTTAATCTATGTTGCTATTCCTGTTGATGTAACCGTTCCCATTATACTTGAAGTACTTAATCGCATAACCGATAAACAGATTGTTGCGGATGCAGGTTCAACAAAATATGTATTAAGTAAAGCCATGGAAAAACATCCAATGCGTAAAAGATTTGTTTTAACGCACCCGATGTGGGGAACTGAATATAGTGGACCTGAAGCAGCGGTACATGATGCTTTTATAGGGCGAAGTTGTGTAATTTGTGATAAAGAAAAATCTGATTCGAAAGCTGTACAAACAGTGGAAGGCATTTACAAAGAGCTTGGCATGAACATCGTGCACATGAATGCAGAAGATCATGATGTGCATGCTGCGTATGTAAGCCATATTTCACACATAACTTCTTTTGCTTTAGCTAATACCGTTTTGGAAAAAGAAAAAGAAGAAGAAGCAATTTTTGATTTGTCCGGTGGTGGTTTTGAAAGTACTGTTCGGCTTGCAAAAAGTGCAGCTTCTATGTGGGTTCCTGTGTTTATGCAAAATAGGGAAAATGTATTGGATGTTTTAAATGAACATATCTCACAGTTAAAAAAATTTAAAGCAAGCCTTGAAAAAGAAAATACCAAGTTTCTAACTGAATTAATAGAGAATGCAAATAAGATAAAGAAAATAATTAAATAAAATACCTTTCCCCATCAGGAAGCATCTGTTATTTAAGTTCGATACAAAATTTTAAAATCTGAATGTCAATCCGCCACTAGCTATATATCTTCCATAACCTGCTTCAATAAAAAACCCGGCATTAGGCGAAAAATTAAACCTTGCGCCGATGGAAACCTGGTAAGCAAGATCGGTTAAATTATCTCCTCCAATTACTGCTTTACTACCGTCAGGGTAAGTATAATTTTCATTTCTTGTATTGATGCCTATTGCAGTACGTATATATGGACTTACCGCCGATTCGTATGTTGGAAAATAAGTCATCATATTCAGCATTACACTCCAACTTTTAACATTACCATTAAATAAAGTCGTTTCACCATTTGAATTAAAATCATAATATGGAACACTTACTTTACCATAAGTTCCAATTACACCAATACTGTTATAACGGCTAAACTGAAAATCAAGTGCACCTGTAATTGGACCGGTTTGATTATAGTTTGTTCTTTTATAAGCGTTAACCGCACCATTGAATTGTTCAGGAAAATAATTTTTATCAAGGTTTGGATAACCATACCCAAAACTTAAGTTTACGGTTGGATGATAAGTTTGTTGCTGACGTTGGCGTGGGTAGCGCTGACGATAAGGTCTTGGATAAGGCTGTCTGTAGCCTCTTTGTATATAAAAGCCTCCGCCTCCGTAAAATTGCGCTTCAGTTACCGCAGAAATAAGTATGAACAACACAGCAAGAATTATAGTTTGTTTTTTCATGCACTGTTTTTTCTTCGGACAAAGTATGTATAAACAGGTTTAAAGTTTTTCTTCTATAAAAGCATTAAATGCTGTTAAGCTTTTTGTAAATGAATTCAATTCATAAATAATTTTTTTCACATAAACAATAACTCTTTAATCTTTACTGAAATTCTCTTAACTTTGCACTCCTTTAATTTGGTCTATCTGGCATGAAGCAGGCGACAGCAGCCATAAAATTATATTTGTTTCACTTAGTGCCTTTAGAACCTGTAAGTTCTATTCAATTTTTTTGTCCGAAAACTATTAATCAGATATGTCATCAACTAAAATACAACCGAGAGTCAGCTTTGGAAAAACAAAAAACCTTGCTGAATCACCAGATTTATTAGACATTCAATTAGAATCTTTCAGGGAATTTTTCCAGTTAGAAACGACACCAGACAAGCGTAACAACGAAGGCTTGTTCAAGGTGTTTAAAGAAAATTTTCCTATCACAGACACACGAAATATTTTCGTGCTTGAATTTTTAGATTATTTTATTGACCCGCCCCGTTACACCATTGAAGAATGTATGGAGCGTGGACTTACTTATGCTGTTCCGCTTAAAGCAAAGCTGCGTTTAAGTTGTAATGATGAAGAGCATGTAGATTTCCAAACTATTGTTCAGGATGTGTTTCTCGGAAACATTCCTTACATGACACCCCGTGGTACGTTTGTAATTAACGGTGCTGAACGTGTAGTAGTTTCTCAATTGCATCGTTCACCGGGTGTATTCTTCGGTCAATCAGTACATCCAAACGGAACAAAAATTTACTCTGCAAGAGTAATCCCTTTTAAAGGCGCCTGGATGGAATTCGCTACAGACATTAATAATGTTATGTATGCTTACATTGACCGTAAAAAGAAATTCCCGGTAACTACTTTACTTCGTTCCATCGGTTATGAAACTGATAAAGACATTCTGGAATTATTTGGAATGGCTGATGAAGTAAAAGCCGATAAAAAAACACTCAAACCCTTTATCGGTAAAAAGTTAGCAGCACGTGTTTTAAGAACATGGGTTGAAGATTTTGTGGATGAAGACACCGGCGAAGTTGTATCCATTGAGCGCAATGAAATAGTAATGGAGCGAGATACAATTCTTGATGAAGATGCTATTGAAATGATAGCAGAGCTTGATGTAAAAAGTGTTTTTATTCAGAAAGAAGATGTAGGTGGTGATTACGCAATCATTTACAATACTTTGAACAAGGATACTTCAAATTCTGAATTAGAAGCCGTTCAGCACATTTATCGCCAGCTGCGAGGTGCAGATGCTCCCGATAATGAAACTGCCCGTGGTATTATTGACAAATTATTTTTTAGTGATAAGCGTTATGATCTTGGTGAAGTTGGTCGTTATAAGATCAATAGAAAATTGGGTTTAAATTATCCTATTGATAAAAAAACCTTAACCAAAGAAGATATCATCGCCATCATAAAATACCTCGTACGCCTCACAAATGGCAAGGCTGAGATCGATGATATCGATCACCTGTCTAACCGTCGTGTACGCACCGTGGGCGAGCAG
>CAHJWK010000073.1 GCA_903642275.1 Chitinophagaceae bacterium | reverse complement strand
ATTGAAAGGTAAAATATGGAATGAAGAAAAAACAACAGATGCTGAATTAAAAATCTTACATAAAGCCATTAAAAAAATAGAAGAAGATACTGAACGCTTTTCTTATAACACAGCCGTAAGTGCTTTCATGGTTTGTGTAAATGAACTGAGTGATTTAAAATGCAGTAAGAAAGAAATTTTAGAACCGCTTGTAATTATGTTATCATCTTATGCGCCGCATATTGCAGAAGAATTATATAAGGCACTTGGAAACAATACAAGTGTGCTTGATTCAACTTATCCTTCCTTTAATCAAAAATATCTGATTGAATCAAGCAAAGAATATCCAATTAGTATTAATGGAAAATTACGTACAACTTTGAACATGTCTTTAAACATTGATCAGAAAGAAGTAGAAGAAACTGTATTGCAAAATGATGTTGTACAAAAATGGCTCGACGGTAAATCACCCAAAAAAATAGTTTTTGTAAAAGGTAAAATGATAAATGTTGTAATGTAATTTATGAAGAATATAATACTTTCTTTTCTGGTAATTATAATTGCATGCAGCATCAACTCATGCAAACAGCAATCAAAAAATGAAAAAATAAAAAATGGTATAGAAATTCGTGAAGATGGTTTGCATGTTGAATCCGCTTTTCTAACCAAGAGTGATTCATCAGCAATAAATAATGATAACAAGGTGCAGCCTGGTGAACTTATTTGTTTGCGTATGATTATAAACGGCTGGGAAGAAAAAGAAGGCAAAATTTTTATGGATGCGTCACAAAAAGTAATTACAAATTCCGGCAAAACTTTAGCCATTAATCCATCTATTTTCGGTATAAAACTTATATATGGAACTGTGCCTTCCGGTGCAGATCATGTTTTATTATATCAAAAAATCGGCGAGGTTGACAAATCGGTTGATTATGTTTTAATCAGCTTTAAAGTATGGGATAAAACAAGTAATAAATCCGTTACAGGTTCTTATAAATTGCATGTTTTGTAATCAGCTTAAATATTTACCAACTATTGGCACTCTTCTGCCAACGCCAAACGCCTTTGGCGATATGCGGATGATTGGACAAAACTGGTTACGTTTATATTCATTCATATTCACAAGCTTTAATGTTCTATCAACCAATGTCGCATCAAAACCAAGCGATTTAATTTCATTGGGACCTAATCTTCTTTCTATATACTGATATAAAATTGTATCAAGAATATCATAATCGGGCAGGCTGTCAGAATCTTTTTGATTCGGGCGAAGTTCAGCACTTGGCGCTTTATCAATTATATTTTTTGGTATGATTTCGCCATTGCGGTTAAGATAATTTGCTAATGCATATACCTGCGTTTTATAACAGTCACCAATAATGCTTAAACCACCAGCCATATCACCATATAACGTTCCGTAACCAGTTGATAGCTCACTTTTATTGGATGTATTTAATAAAATGTATCCAAACTTGTTTGCAATAGCCATTAATAAATTGCCTCGCGTTCTGCTTTGAATATTTTCTTCAGCAATTGAAAAAGGCAGGTCGTTAAAAACAGGTTTAAGCGTTTGTAAAAAATCTTTATAAATGGTATCAATGCGGATTATATCATAAGGATTCTTAAGATTTTTACTCAATTGTTCTGAATCGTTTACAGAATGTTCCGTTGAATAAGGAGAAGGCATTAATATCGCTCTTACATTTTCTTTGCCTAACGCTTCACAGGCAAGTGTAAGCACAACGGCACTATCTATGCCACCGGAAGAACCAAGTATTGCTTTGCTGAAATTCATCTTCTTAAAATAATCACGAATGCCGAGAATCAATGCATCATGAATCATTTCAAGATTTAATTGCGGCTGAAATTTTTTTGTATCAATAATCTGCGGAACAAAATCTGTTGCTTCAATTACAGGCGCATTAATGCTGCCATCATCATTCAACACAAATGTTTCAATAGCTTCTTTAAACATAGGCAAGGCTTTGCAAAGATTTGCATCTTTATCAAACACAAATGAGCCGCCGTCAAACACTACCTCTGTCTGGCTTCCAACTGTATTGCAATAAAACATTGGCAGCTTATATTTAATCACGTTTAGCTTTACAATTGCCTTGCGTTCTTCGTAATGCATATAATCAAACGGCGAAGCGCTGATGTTTATCATCATATCAGGTTGCTGCTGCATTAAAATATCCATCGGGCAAACGCGATACAAAGCATTATCACCCAAATTCCAGATGTCTTCACAAATTGTCAGCGCAATTTTCTTTCCTTTAAATTCAACTACATTCCAGTCAAACGCAGGTTCAAAATAGCGATGCTCATCAAATACATCATACGTTGGCAATAACGTTTTATGCACCTCCGCCTTGACTTCTTTTTCAAACAAAAAAAACGCGGTGTTGAATAAATCTTTTCCTTCAGCGCGTGGGTTGCGTGCCGGTGAACCAACTATTACAGCAATGTTATCAGCATGTTGTTTAATCTCTTCAATAGCTGCATAACATTTATTGATGAAATCATTAAACTCAACAAAATCTCTTGGTGGGTAACCACAAACGCAGAGTTCACTAAACACAACAATGTCTGCCTGTTCTTTTTTTGCATGATTGATAGCTTCAATCATTTTTGCCGTGTTGCTTTTAAAATTGCCAATGTGATAATTCTGCTGCGCCAGTGAAATCTTCATTCGATATATTTCTTATACAAAGTTCGTTCTTATATAAATTATTAACAACTTACATGGCATACAAACATTTATTTGCAGTATGAAGATTTTGTTTTCAGTTATCATCGGGTTGATGCTTTTTTCATGCAGTAATAAAGAATCTGCGCCGGATGTTTCAAGTATACACGTAGACGTGCAGCTAAAGCGGTTTGATAAAGATTTGTTTTCAATAGACACGAACAATGTTCAGCAATCTTTAAACAAACTTCAACAACAGTATGGTTCTTTTTTGAATGATTATTTATATAACATCATGGTGCTGACACCAAACCCGGATAGCATTGCGCCTAAAATAAAAATGTTTATTCATGATTACAGGTTTGTGTACAATGAAGTGCAAAAGAAGTTTGGCAATTTTGATGATGCGTTTAACCAGGTTAAAAAATCATTGCAGTATGTAAAATACTATTTCCCTGGTTATAAAACACCAGCCGCTGTTACAACTTTTATTGGCCCGGTTGAAGGTTATGCTAATGTGCTTACACAAAGCGGCCTTGCTGTTGGTTTGCAGTTATACCTCGGACAAAATTTCCCTGTTTACAGTTCTGAATTTATAACTGAAGTTTATCCTGATTACCAGCAGCGCAGGTTTGAGCCTGCATACATTCCGGTGAACTGTATGAAGAATATTGTTAGTGATATTTATCCTGAAAAAACAGGTAGTGATGCGCTGGTATATCAAATGATTGATGCAGGTGAGCGTTTGTATATGCTCGACCATTTTTTACCGCAACTACCGGACAGTTTAAAAACGGGTTATACGCAACAACAACTTGAAGGTTGTTATAGTCATGAAGCTGACATCTGGAATTATTTTGTACAAAATAATTTACTGTTTATTACTGACCCGATTCAAATAAGAGATTATATGCAGGATGGCCCAAGTACAGAAGCCTTCGGTAAACAATCACCAGGATTTATAGGGCAATTTATTGGATGGCAGATAGTAAAGAAATGGATGAATGCAAATAATAAAACAACATTACCTCAACTCATTCAAATACCTGAAAAACAGATTTATGATGAAGCGAAATACAAACCGAGATAACATAATAATGAACCTCACCTAAAGCCTATCCAAAGCGAGGACTTGAGTCGCTGAAATCTTAATTTATATTCTCAATAATGCCCGCAATGCCCTGGCCGCCGCCAACACATGCTGTTACCAATCCATATTTCTTATTGAGGCGTTTCATATCATTTAAAATCTGTACGGTTAACTTACAACCTGTGCAACCTAAAGGATGACCAAGTGCAATTGCTCCGCCATTTATATTAACTATATCGGGATTAAAATTTACTGCTCTTATTACAGCTAAAGCCTGTGAAGCAAATGCTTCATTCAGTTCAATCAAATCAATATCATTCAAACTCATATTTGCCTGCTTTAAAACTTTGGGAACAGCAGCTACAGGCCCAATGCCCATGATACGTGGATGAACACCCGCAGAAACACAGTTCACCAAACGCCCGATTGGTTTCAAACCAAGTTCATTAATCATTTTTTCACTCATTACAATTACAAATGCAGCACCATCGCTTGTTTGAGATGAGTTGCCTGCAGTTACGCTTCCGTTTTGTGCAAATGCAGGTTTTAATTTTGATAATGCTTCCATGGTTGTATCAGCACGCATACCGTCATCTGTATCAACTATCGCAGTTTTTGTTTTGCGTTTGTTCTTTTCATCAACATACACCTGTTCAATATTGATTGGCAAAATTCCATTTTTAAAATATCCTTCATTAATTGCCTTCTTTGCTTTCTGATGCGAGTTTAATGCAAACGCATCCTGGTCTTCCCGATTGATTTTATATTCTTTGGCAACGGCTTCCGCCGTTAAACCCATGCTTAAATAATAATCGGGTTCTTCTTTAGCAATGGAGTAAGCAGGCACTGTTTTCCAGCCTGCCGTAGGCACGAGGCTCATACTTTCTGTGCCGCCAGCAATTATGCATTCAGCCATACCACTTCTTATTTTAGCTGTTGCAATAGCAATGGTTTCAAGCCCGCTGGCACAATAACGATTGACCGTTGAACCTGGCACTTCAAAACCTAAAGCACGTGCGGCGATTATACGACCCACCTGCAAGCCTTGTTCGGCTTCGGGTACGGCGTTGCCGACAATCACATCATCAACACGGTTTGCTTCCAATTGAGGAACAGATGCCATCAATCCTTTAATTACATCAACAGCCAAATCATCGGGACGATAAAACCTGAAACAACCTTTTTTACTTTTTGTAACGGCTGTCCTATATCCAGCAACTATGTATGCTTCCTGCATAAATTTAATTTTATTTGTCAAAATTAATAAAGTTGTTTATGCAACCATTAAGCCTGAATTATAGGAATGCATTGAGTAATTAAAGTTTTTTGGGCTTATCATCGTTCATCTGTCTATCAGCTGCAGTTCCCGCTTTACGCTGCAAGTCCTCGCCACAAAGCCAACGCACAGATGCTTCAGCTTATGCCCCCGAAAGCTTTCGGGATGCCTAATCATCTGCAGTGCATACTATTTTTTCCTACAGCCGATTTTTCACTCAATAAAATTATAAGCAACGCAAAACGTTTTATGGCGTATGAAATAATCAAAAGATTAGAAAATGCTAACCAGGAATTAATACTGTAACAACTACAATCATCCGTTACTGATAAAAAAAAGCTAAAGGTCAACTACATAAAGCATTTGAAGAAAGTTTTGATGCAAAAAGCATAGACTAAAAATTTCCTGTTACAAAAACTCAACTATATACATCTAAATCCGGTGCGTGGAAACTACAAACTCGTAGCTGATTGGAGAGATTATGAACAAGCAGTACGGGTTTTTATGAGATATAAAACATGAACCATTTTACGCCGGTTCATTATGAAGAATTGCAATAAACGCAGAGTCTCGTGGCTTTGCATAAACCCTACTGAAGCCCCTGTTATGACTTCAACTTCCATAAACATCTATAGTCAACTATTACAAACTTCCCATCTTCACAATCTGCATTCCCTGGCTACTTAATTCATTCAATAGTTGAAAATGTGTATTAGGGTGTTGATTTAAGTAAGTAAATTTTGCAGATTATTTTTGATAAATTTTTATGGTACACATTTTTGCAATAGAATCTTCCTGCGACGAAACTTCGGCATCTGTTTGTGCTGATGGGAAAATCTTATCAAATGTCATTGCTAATCAAACTGTACATGAACAATATGGTGGTGTTGTACCGGAACTTGCCAGCCGTGCCCACATGCAGAATATTGTTCCCGTTGTTGATGCAGCACTGCAAACTGCCAACTGCCAACTGTCAACTCTTGATGCTATCGCATTCACACAATCTCCTGGCTTAATAGGAAGTTTATTAGTAGGTGCGCAGTTTGCAAAATCATTGGCTTTATCATTAGATAAACCATTGATTGCAGTGCATCACATGCAGGCACATGTATTGGCAAATCTTATAGCAGAACAAAAACCAGGGTTTCCTTTTTTATGTTTAACAGTAAGTGGTGGACATACACAAATTGTAGTGGCGCATTCACCATTACAATTAGAAATTATTGGTGAAACAATTGATGATGCTGCCGGTGAAGCGTTTGATAAAACAGCAAAGATGCTTGGCTTGCCTTATCCTGGCGGCCCATTGATAGATAAACATGCACACCAGGGCAATGCAAAGGCTTTCAAATTTGCCGAGCCGCAAATACCAGGTTTTAATTTTTCTTTTAGCGGGTTGAAGACATCAGTATTGTATTTCCTGCAGAATGAAGTAAAAAAAGATGCAGATTTTATTCAAAATAATATGAATGATTTATGTGCATCCGTTCAATATACTATTATTAATATTTTAATGAAGAAGTTACTGAATGCATCAAAACAAACCGGTATTAAAAATGTTTGCATTGCCGGTGGTGTTAGTGCTAACAGCGGTTTACGAAATGTTTTGAAAGAATATGGTGAAAAACACAACTGGCAAACATTTATTCCTGCGTTTGAATATTGTACTGATAACGCTGCGATGATTGCCATAACAGCTTACTATAAATATCTCGCAAAAGATTTTGCTGATTTAAGTGTTAGTCCAACTGCGAGAGCAACGTGGTAATATTACAGGAAAATGTTTCTTTATATTATCTTGTAGCTTCAATCTATTGTTATGAGAAAGCTACCTGTTTGCATTGTTAGTGTATTAATAAGCGTAATTGCAACTGCACAAAACACTTCATTTCAAAAGACAAAAACTACAGAACGTTTTGATGCCTACATTCAAAATGCGATGAACCTTTGGAAGACACCGGGTTTATCAGTGGCTGTTGTAAGAGATGGTAATCTTATCTTTAAAAAAGGTTATGGCGTAAGAAATATAACTACACACGAACCTTTTACTGACTCAACAATTTCTATTTGCGCATCTACAACAAAAGCGATGACGGCAGTTTGCGTGGGCATGCTCGTTGATGCAGGTAAAATTAAATGGACAGATAAAGTAAGTGATGTATATCCTGAGCTAAAGCTGTATGATAATTACGCCAACAGCGAGATGACGGTAAAAGATTTATTTACTCATAACACAGGTCTTGGCAATGCAGATTTTCTCTGGGTTTTTGATTACAGCATGGATACTGTCATTCATCAAATGCGTTACATACAACCTGCTTATTCTTTTCGTTCTTCATTCGAATATCAGAATCTTATGTATATGGTTGCCGGCGAAGTAATTCACAAAGTTTCAGGCTTTACCTGGGACAGATTTATAAAAGATAGTTTGTTTACGCGGCTTGGTATGAATCATACTTTTCCAAACTATAAGCAATCGCTTATATATAATAATCATATCACGCCGCATTATATGTACGATGATAGCGTGATTGAAACCATACCTTATATTGATAGTAAAACAGTTGGTGCTGCAGGTGGTGTTTGGAGTTGTGCGAATGACGTAAGTAAATGGATGATGTTTATGCTTGACAGTGCAAAACTTAATGGCAAAAGATTGCTGAAGCCTGAAACTTATGCCATGTTATTCAGGCCGCAATCAATGGTTACTGATGCAGAATTTTATCCAACTCAAAAGCTTACAAAACCGCATTGGAAAACATACGGGCTTGGTTGGTTCCAGGAAGATTATAAAGGGAAGATGGTGCAGTTTCATACCGGCAGTCTTGATGGTGCAGTGGCAATAATTGGTCTGATACCTGATGAAAATTTTGGCATTTATATTTTCGCAAACATGGACCATACAGAACTTCGCCATGCACTTATGTATAAAGCGTTTGATTTATTTGTATTGAACGATGACACCAATGATTGGAGTAAAGATTTTTATAAAATGTATGTTGACCTTGATTCAGTTAATATAAAGGCAGATGCGAAGCAGGATTCAGCAAGAGTTTTAAATACAAAGCCTTCGCTTGCATTGAAAGCATATACCGGCAAGTATTCAAATGAAATTTATGGTGATGCAGAAATTGTAATGCAAGGCGATTCCTTACTATTAAAATTTCCGAATAATATAAATGTTGATTTGAGCCATTGGAATTATGATACATTCCAGGGAAAGTTTGAGCATAAATGGTTTGGGAAAAGCTTATTGCAATTTGATTTGAAAGAAGATGGAACGGTAAAAGATTTCAGTTTTGTCGGGTTGAAATATGATAAAGCAGAAGATTGATTGCAAAGTCCCGGTTGTAAGCAGCATTAATTAGTTGCCTTGTTTCAATAAGCTTTTGCAAAAAAGAAATTACATTTCAGCGAAAGTCATATCACACTTAAGCGTACTATCTGAAGTCCAAAAAATAACAGGTCAGGGAACGGCTTGCTTTATCTTTATCCAATTACAAAAATATTTATGAAGATTGCTTTTCATGGTGCTGCAAGAACGGTTACAGGTTCAAAACATCTTATCACTTTAAATAACAATAAAAAAATCTTACTGGATTGTGGAATGTTCCAGGGATTAGGCCGGGATACATTTCCATTAAATAATAGTTTTGGTTTTGATGCTGCATCTGTCAATTACTTACTGTTATCTCATGCGCATATTGATCATTGCGGATTAATTCCAAAACTGGTAAAAGAAGATTTTAAAGGGAAGATATTTTGTACACCTGCTACAGCAGACCTTGCAAAAGTTTTATTGATGGATAGTGCCGAAATTCAACGCGATGATATAAAATTTACTAATAAAAAAAGAGCAAAACAAGGCCTTGAACCTTTTGATGTTTTATATGATGTGAGCAATGTGCAGCAGGCGTTGCCTTTATTTACAATGGTTGATTATGATAACTGGTTCTCAATTCAAGATGGCATTGAAGTTTTATATACAGATGCAGGACATATAACCGGAAGCGCTGCCGTGCATGTGCGCATCAAAGAAGATAATCATACAACACAAATTTCTTTTAGTGGTGATGTAGGCCGGTACAGCGATGTAATTCTTCGTTCACCTAAAACGTTTCCACAGGCTGATTATATAATTATTGAAAGCACATACGGCAACAGCTTGCATGATAATGTTTCTAACACACCGGAAGAATTTTATACATGGATTGAAGCAACCTGTATTCATAAAAAAGGTAAGCTGATTATTCCTGCATTCAGTGTTGGCAGAACACAGGAACTCTTATATTTTTTGAATGATTTAAGCAACAACGGAAAGCTGAAAAACATCCCGGTTTTTGTTGACAGCCCTTTAAGCTATGAAGCAACAGAAGTAGTAACACTCCATCCTGAAAATTTCAATAATAACATTCAGCAATTAATTAAAAATGATGATGACCCTTTTGCTTTTCCGCAATTAAAATTTATTGAAACGGTTGATGAAAGTAAAAGCCTCAACGACAATCATCAGCCGATGATTATAATTGCAGCCAGTGGTATGGCAGATGCCGGGCGCATAAAACATCATATCATTAACAATATTGGCGACAGTAAAAACACAATTTTAATTGTTGGTTATTGTGAACCACATTCATTAGGTGGCCAGTTAACGAATGGCGCAAAGCAGGTAAGGATTTTTAGCGATGAGTATGATGTGTATGCAGAAGTTGGGGTAATGCGCAGCATGAGTGCACATGGCGATTATAAAGACCTTTTGCATTTTTTAGATTGCCAGGATACAAAAGCCGTAAAGAAAATTTTTATTGTGCATGGTGAATATAATGTGCAGCAGGATTTTAAAATCAAATTAGAAAATGCAGGTTTTAAAGATGTGCTTGTGCCTGCATTGCATGAAGAAACTGTATTAGAATAATAAGCATCTTTCATACATCATCAATCATTATAGAAAATAGTGTTTGTTTTGATGATAAACTATTTCATTCGTTAATGGTTATTTAATTTAAATAATTTATACTATTTTAAAATTTATTTATGCAAAAGTTTAGTATCATTTTTATGTTGATGATAAGTGCTTCATCATTATTTGCTCAAACGAAAATGGCGGCTTGCTGTGCGCCTGTAGCTGCAACTGATCAGTTTGCCATGCTTGCCAGTAATAAGCAATTTGTTACCAGTCATGAAGCGCCGCTGCCGTTTTTATATCACAGCGCAAATGGTAATGACATAACTTATAAAACACCTGATGGAACTGATGCGCATGGCTGGATGGTTAAAGCACAAGAGCTAACTGACTATTACTTGTTTGTGGTGCATGAATGGTGGGGTTTGAATGATTACATAAAACAGGAAACCGAAAGATTGAGTAACGAGCTTGGTGTAAATGCGATTGCTATTGACTTATATGATAATAAAGTTGCTGCAACGCCAGAAGATGCAGGCAAACTTATGCAATCAGTTAATACAGAAAGAGCCGTAAACATTATCAAAGGCGCATACAGTTATGCAGGTGCTGATGCAAAGGTATTTACTATCGGATGGTGTTTTGGTGGAGGCTGGAGTTTACAAACAGCGTTACTTGGTGGCGACCAGGTTAAAGGTTGTGTAATGTTTTATGGCATGCCAGAAGCTGATGTAAACAAACTGAAAACTTTAAACTGTGATGTAGTTGGCTTCTTTGCAAAGAAAGATCAATGGATAACGCCAAAAGTGGTTGACACCTTTATTATAAACATGAAAGAAGCTGGTAAAAAATTAATGACTTATGAATACGATGCAGACCATGCATTTGCTAACCCAAGCAATCCGCATTTTAATAAAGAAGCAACTGCAGATGCCTATTCAAAAGCAATTCCGTTTATAAAGGAAAGGATGAAGTAATTAAAAAACATGATCCGGCTTAACTAATTGCGGATATTCCTTTTCAAAAGATTTTATTTCTGGTATTGAAACATATTGCACATAACTGTTATCAGGATTGTGCTCAATATAATTCTGATGATAGCTTTCAGCTTCCCAGAATTTTGTAAAAGGGATTACCTGTGTTGCAATCGGTTTTTTATAGTTACCTGCAATAGATTTCATTTCATTTTCAATCATAGCTTTTTCAGCATCAGTTCTATAAAATGCTATTGAGCGGTATTGCGTTCCGCGATCAGGTCCTTGGCCGTTAACTTGTGTTGGGTCTTGTCCCGCAAAAAATACTTTAAGCAGCGTTTCATAACTAACTGCTTTTGGATCGTAGTAAACATTTACTGTTTCTGCATGACCTGTTTCACCTGTTTCTAAAGATTCATAAGTTGGATTAGAGGTTTTACCACCTGCATAACCAGATACCGCTTCTTTAACGCCTTTGACACTTTCAAACAAAGCTTCTTCGTGCCAGAAACAACCGGCAGCAAAAGTGGCAACACTGTAATTTTTTAATTGTGCTTCAGAAGGATGTTGTGTTGCAACAACCTTATTATTTTGCGCACAGGCACAAAATGCTGTTGCTGTAAATAAAAAGATATTCAAATATTTCATAAAATTTATTTTTTGATGCATGTAAATTGCTACAAAAAATTGTAACAGTTATCACGAATCCATAACAATGATTACATGCTAATTATCATTAACAAAACTTACGCAAAATTATAAACAAGAGATGTTAATACGCAGTGAATTTAGCCTACCATTCAAGCTCATCTCTTGAAGGCAGCGGCGCAAAAGGTGTATGTGGTTCTGTTTGATACCAGAAAGCAACGGAAGCTATATCATCTTGTAACGGCATATATCTCCAGTCTTTATGCCAGCCCAAATCCTGGATAGTAACTTTTAAATCTTTATCAAAACGTATCGGGTCTGCAATATGCCAGCGATACATGCCAAAGCGTTGCGCAATATTATAATGCCCGTCACCTTTTATAACCTGCGGCATGCCTGTATAAGCGTTAGAAAATTCTGTATAATTTGATTCATCAACACCTGCATCATTTTTTTTATGCGTGTCAAAATCATAAGAGCCACAAAAATAATCTTCAGTGCCTGTTCCGTTAATAGTTGGAAATTTTGTATCACCATCCATAAAAAATTTTATTTCACCTTCACCCCACCATCCGTTTTTATGCGCACCGTAAGCAATGTATGTTCCCACATATTGTCCCCTGCCGCGAATGCCATCAACTATCACATAATCCTGCTTTAAAGGCAAAGGACTTACACGATGAAACTGGGCATGAAAATAAGCTGCATCATCAGGCACCTGCGTTAACATATAATCAACCTGGTAATATAAAGTCATGTCTTCATCATCAATATTTTCCATAGTTATTTTACATTTCTTTTTAAATGGCATTGGCCAGTAACAATTAAATCCACTGCCCGGGTTTACTGTTACAGGCAACGATTGAACTGCAGCATATTGCCCCCAGCCCATGCAAAAAAAATCACCCATTGGTACTTCAACGGAAGGTTCTTTTTCATCATCCCAATAAAAACGTAAAATATAATAACGCCAGTTGCTGCTTGGTGTCATCCATATATGTGATATAGAACCCGAACCGATTATTTCAGCCAACGTAAATGTTGTTTTTGATTTGATTAGAACGCTTGGACTAACCTTCCATCCTTGTCCTAATTCTTTTGAAGGTTCTTTGCCTGTTCCATCTGTTGCCATGCCACCTTTGCCTTTCTCACCTGTAAAATTTTCAGGACTGATGGATCTTGTTTTTGAATCTGACAAACGATATAAGTTTCCAAGGTTTACATCAATACCGTTAAAAGGTTGTTGCGCAAAACTTATTATTGGAATAAACAAAATGAAAACACTAAAATATTTTTTCATCGTTAGGAATTAATCGTTACAAATAGTAAAGTACTGCTCAAATATATAATTGAAAAATTTGCAGATGGAAACATTTTATCTTATAAATTTAATCTTAAATAATAACTACTTTTTGAAGACTAATAAGAAATGAATTCCCAAATATTTTCAAATGAATCAGTGATTATTACGGGGGCGGGCCAAGGAATTGGTTTTGAAATTGCAAAACAATTATGCGTGCAAGGCGCTTCAGTTTTATTAAATGATATTGATGCAACGCTTGCTGATGAAGCAGCTAAAAAAATTTCACAGTATGGCAATTGTTTTTCAATGGCGGGTGATGCTGCAGATGTTCTGTTTATAAATAAAATGGTTGATGAAGCTGTGAATCAATTTGGCAAATTAACCATTGCAATTGCTAATGCAGGCATTACTTTGTTTGGTGATTTCTTCAATTATAAACCAGAAGCTTTGCAACAGGTAATGAACTTAAATATCAGCGGTAGTTTTTTTCTTGTTCAGGCTGCATCAAAACAAATGAAGCAACAGCAAAGTGGCGGCAGCATTTTACTAATGTCATCTGTAACTGGCCACCAGGCCCATAAAAATTTAGCCGCTTATGGCATTACAAAAGCTGCATTGGAAATGCTTGCAAAAACACTGGTGGTTGAATTATCACCGCTTAATATTTCTATTAATGCTATAGCGCCGGGAGCTACTGTAACAGAGCGTACTAATGAAGATGAAAACTATTTTAATACATGGAGCCGGATTACGCCAATGGGTAAACCTGCAACGGTTGCTGATATTGCAAATGCAGCGTTGTTCATGGTTTCGCCTGCATCAAAACATATAACAGGACAAACACTTATTATTGATGGTGGCTGGACATCAGTAAGTACTTCACCTTATTAATATATTGCACCAAAATTTTCAAAAGATAAACATGGATTTACAATCAAAACCTGAAGTAGTTACAGATCATAAATGTATTTTGGGTGAAGGGCCAGTTTGGGATGCGGATACACAAACAATTATGTGGATTGATATTGTTGAAAAATTAATTCATCAATATAATATTAATGATAAAAGACTTCAAAGTTTTGATGTGGGTGAAATGGTTGGTTGTATCGTGCTGAGAGAAAAAGGCGGACTGGTTGCAGCACTTAAAAAGGGTTTTGCGTTTGTTGATATTGAAAAAAATACCGTTAAGCACATTATTGATCCGGAACATGATCCTGCTAACAGGTTTAACGATGGCAAGTGCGATGCTGCGGGAAGATTCTGGGCAGGCACTATGTCGCTTAACGAAGAAGAAGGCAAAGGAAATCTTTATGTAATGCAAACAGATTTATCAGTTAAAAAAGAAATAGAAAATGTATCTATTTCAAACGGAGTTGCTTGGAACGCAGACAGCACAGTAATGTATTATATAAATACGCCCACCAACTATGTTTTTGCTTTTGATTATGACATTGAACATGGAAGCATCAGTAATCAAAGAGTTGCGATAGATCTTACACATGAAAAAGGTTATGCAGATGGAATGACGATTGATGAAGAAGGCATGGTATGGATTGCATTTTTTGGTGGCTGGCGTGTAGCAAGGTATGATCCGTCAACTGGCAAACTTTTAACCCAGGTTGAACTACCTGTGGAAAATGTTACCTGCTGCACTTTTGGAGGACTGCAATTAAATGATCTTTACATTACAACTGCAAGCAAAGACATGCCTGAAGAAATTTTAATGAAACAACCATTAGCCGGAAGTTTATTTGTTATAAAAGATTGTGGTTTTAAAGGATTGCCGGCACAAAAATTCAAAGGTTAACTAAATCTATTTTAATTGTCAATGCTTACATGCACTTTAATTCAAACAAAATTATTCTGGGAAGATGCCTTCACCAACAGGCAAATGATTGAACAAAAAATCAATTCAATAAAAGAAAGAACAGAAGTGATTATTCTGCCTGAAATGTTTTCAACAGGCTTTAGCATGCGGCCTGAACAGTTTGCAGAAACAATGGATGGAAAAACGATTGCATGGATGAAACAAATTGCTTCAAATAAAAAAGTTATCCTTACAGGGAGTTTGATGATTGAAGAAGATGAGCAGTTTTTTAACCGCTTGATTTGGATGTTGCCGAACGGTGAATATGGCTGTTATGATAAGCGGCATCTATTTGCATATGGTGATGAGCATAATCATTATACTGCAGGTGTAAAAAGATGCATTGCTTCTGTAAAAGGATGGAAGATAAACCTGCAGGTTTGTTATGATCTGCGCTTTCCTGTTTGGGCAAGACAATGTGTAACTGAAGATAAGCCTGAGTTTGATGTGCTGATATATGTTGCGAACTGGCCTGAACGCCGCTCACTTGCCTGGAAAACATTATTGCAGGCAAGAGCAATAGAAAATCAATGTTATGTTATTGGTGTAAACAGGGTTGGTAATGATGGCAAAAATATTTATCATTCAGGTGATAGTATGGTAATTGATCCTTTAGGTGAAATTTTATATTGTAAAAAAGATTTGGAAGATATTTTCACTATTGAATTAAATAAAACTCATGTTGATGAAGTACGAAACCGGTTTCCATTTTGGAAGGATGCGGATAGCTTTATTATCAATAAATGAATACAATAACTTATTTGGCAGATAGAATTTTTACAGGTAATGAAATGTTACATCATCATGCAATTGTTATAAAAGATGATTTAATAATTGATATTATCGATGCCGGTAAAATTGATTCTGAATCAACAATTATAAATTACAGCAACGCTTTAATTGTACCTGCATTTATTGATTTGCAATTATATGGCGCACACAACAGGTTGCTATCAGCTTATCCTGATGCTGTTAGCGTAAAAGCAATTTATGATTACAGTAAAGCTGGTGGATGTGCTCAATGTATGCCAACGGTTGCCACTAATACTTACGAAGTAATTTTTAAATGTATTGATGCTATAAAAGAATACTGGAATGCAGGCGGGCAGGGCATTTTAGGTTTACATGCAGAAGGTCCCTGGATAAATATAGCAAAGCGTGGTGCGCATAATATGGAATGGATTTTTTCACCAACGGTTCAGCAGGCAAAAAAGTTATTGGAGTATGGAAAAGATGTAATAAAGATCATGACACTTGCCCCGGAAATTTGCAGTGACGAAATAATTGATCTTGTTCATTCATACAATATTGTTGTGTCTGCCGGGCATACTAATGCCTCATATAATGAGGCAACGCAATCCTTCAATAAAATAAAAACAGCAACGCATTTGTACAATGCCATGAGTGCTTTGCAGCATCGAGAACCGGGCATGGTCGGCGCAGTACTTGATCATCCATCAGTTTATTGCAGCATTGTGCCTGACGGTTATCATGTAAGCTTTGCAGCCATTCGCATCGCTAAAAAAATCATGAACAAAAGATTGTTTGCCATAACAGATGCCGTTACTGAAACACATGAAGGCTTTTATCAGCACACAAAAGAAGACGATAAGTATACAGCGAACGGAATACTCAGTGGCTCTGCTTTAACTATGAATAAATGCGTAAAAAATTTTGTTGAGCATTGTAATATTGAAATTGAAGAAGCTTTGCGCATGTGCAGTTTATATCCGTCAAAAGTTGTTAATAAAGACAATGAACTGGGATTGATCGCTAAAAACCGTAAAGCAAATTTTGTTGTATTAAATGATGCGTTTGATGTTATTGAAACAATTATAAAGTAATAGCTTGTCTAATATCAAAACTAATTTTTAAAGAACTGTTTTGTTTAACTTTTATGCCTGCTTATCTTTCATTGTTCGGCTCAAAGTAATATTCTGCATAAGATTTTTCTATACTTCTTTTAAACTCATTTAATCTAAAATTATTTATAAGTGTAATTATTACGCTTATTATATTCAGCAAAATAAAACCCCGCCTAAGACTAAGCGGGGTTTTTCAACCCTAAACCCTTAAAAAACGATTTAAAGGTAATACACAATGCATTAATTAATCAAAATTTTTTTAATCTATTTTTTAAAAAATGCTTATTATACTCTTATATATATTTTCTTTTTATTAAGAATATACCCAACTAACCAACAGTATAACATATAACAAACGGCAAACAAAAATGCCCCTGTGTACAAGCCTGCATAACTGAAAATATTTTGATAAATCCATGTAAATAAAGGCTTGCCATGTATAGTTATTAAGAAAAGTATTATTACTGTTATTTCAGAAACAAGGTAAATGAACAAAGGATTTTTGCCAAACACTTCAAAGAAGTTTACACCACCACGCTTGCCTAAAAAATCAACATAATAAATAATACAGGCAAGTATCATACAGTCTAATCCAACGGTGTGTAAAACAAAGCTGCTCGTCCATATTTTTTTGTTGATAGGAAAACCATAGTTCCACCAAAATGCAATTACAAAAAGAATAAAACCAGCTAAAAATAATTTTGAAAGCCCTTCAAAAGTTTTCCCATGTTGCTGCACATATTTGCCAACAAAATAACCACCGACGATATTTCCTATAGAAGGGAAAGTGCTTAATAAACCTTCGGGATCAAACGGAAAACCCTCCCCTCTGTATAAATGATCTGTACCGATAAGCCAGGTATCGAAACGCAGCACCGCATTGCTATGTACATCCAGCGGATCTATGCCTGCACCAAAATATACCATTACAGGCCAGTATAATATTAAGATAATAATAGTTAGAATGATAGTTGCCTTCTCACCAAAAAAATAAAGCATGAGTGAAGCAAAACAATAAGCCAGTGCAATGCGTTGCAACACACCAAATACGCGTGTGTGCGAGATGGGTGAAAAAATCATCTGATGTTGTGCATTGTATTCATAGAACGGAAACCAATACATTAAATAGCCGAGTAAAAAAATGATGAGCGAGCGCTTAAAAATTTTTCCAAGTACTTGCCCTGTATTCAACTCGCTCCACCTGCGCATAACAAAACTCATAGCGTTACCAACAGCAAACATGAATGAAGGAAATACCAGGTCTGTCGGTGTAAATCCATTCCAGTGTGCATGTTGAAGCGGTGCGAATGTTGTGGCACCATTACCGGATGTATTTACAATAATCATTAAGCAAATCGTCATGCCGCGAAAAACATCAAGTGCAAGAAACCGTTCAGAAATTTTTGATTGCATAGCCGTATTTAAGTTTTAAAGGTATTAGTTTGATTGAAGTAAAGATTTTTTAAAACAACTTTTTTAAAAGGTTTATAATTATAGTAAGTAAGCATGATGCTTATAATAATCATAGTGATGACCGGAAAATAAAAACGGAAATTTTCTTTTTCAATTCTTATATCGCCCGGTAATTTGCCAAACCAGTTTAATTTGTTATGTAAGAAATAAATAATTATTCCGATGATAATAAAAATATCAGGCCGGCAATTATAATCAATTTACCTGTTTGTTTATTCATGTAAAAATTATTGAATTTTAAATTTACTTTGTTACAATGATTCGCAATAAGCGCTTAAGAATTGTTTTGCTGATACTGGCAATGCTTATAATAATATATATGCTTGGCCCGCATCCTAAAAAACCTTTGTACTCAAGTATAATGCCGGCTGTTCCATCAGATGCAGCCGCACTTGAAAATTATATTGCTGCAAATGAGGCGCAGCATAAATTAAAATTAAATAACCAGGCAAGAATTGTTTGGCTTGATTCAGCTAAAACAAAAACTGAGTATTCAATTGTTTACCTGCATGGCTTTTCTGCCAGCCAGGAAGAAGGCCGGCCCATTCATGCTAACATTGCAAAAGAGTTTGGCTGTAATTTATACTTAAGCCGCCTGGCTGAACATGGCATTGATACTACTGAACCTATGATAAATTTAACGCCTGATAAATTATGGGAAAGTGCTAAACAGTCTTTGCAAATTGGTAATCAATTGGGCAATAAAGTTATATTAATGTCAACTTCAACAGGTGGCACACTGGCTTTAAAGCTTGCCGCTGAATATCCAAATGATGTATATGCATTGATATTAATGTCGCCCAATGTTGCCATTGATAATGATAAGGCTTACCTGCTGAATAATTCCTGGGGTTTGCAAATTGCACATGCAATAACAGGAAGCCATTATGTTACCGCAAAAGATAACAGGCCAATCTATAAGCAATACTGGTATGCACATTATCCGCTGGAAGCCGTAGTAGAGTTGCAGGAATTGATTGAAACCACCATGACCAAACAAACTTTTGAAGCCGTAAAGCAACCAACGCTGGTGCTATATTATTATAAAGATGAGGTGCATCGTGACAGCGTGGTAAGCGTGCCGGCAATACAAAGTATGTTTCAGGAACTTGGAACACCTGCCAATAAGAAAGCAGAAGTAGCGATGCCTTATGTTGGCGATCATGTAATGGGCAGTTACATAAAGTCGCAGGATCTGTTAGATGTGCAGCAATCAATCGAAAAATTTATGAAACATGATTTGAAGATGCAGTTGCAATAACAAAAATTAATGACTGATTTTACTTTCATTGACGACGCTATTGAAAGGCTCTTTATCAAGCTAAAAAAAATTGATGTTGAGGCTATTGACATTTCTGCTTATAACAAACATTACTTACTACGCTACAAGAATAATTTCATCTTTTATATGGCTTTGTACAAACAGCTAATGATAAAAGCCATTAATAAATTATCAAGGCCTGTATCAGAATATGTTTTTGTTGATTATGGCGGGGGCTGCGGCATGTTATCTTTTTTGGCAAAGGAAACGGGTTTTAAAATGGTTATTTATAATGATGTATACGAGGTTTCTGTAATTGATGCTTTTAAAATTGCAAGCACTATCAACATACCAATCAATTATTTTATATCAGGTGATGCTAAAGCATTTGTTATGGAAATGAATATTAAAAACTTAAAGCCTGATCTCATCTGTTCTTTTGATGTGCTGGAACATATTTATGACTGGAAGCTTTGGATTAAGAATATTATAACAATAAATAATAGCTTCTCTCTTTTATTTATGACAAGTGCTAATACAGCAAACCCTGTTATCAGGCGCCGTTTAAAAAAAATTCATTATCAAACCGAGTATATAGGTTTTAAAGAAGATGAAGGCTGGAAGGAATCAGATGTATCTGTATCGTTTATTAATGAAAGAAAAAAGATTATTAACGCAACAGGTTTCAATCTTAGTTATGATGAAATAAATATGCTGGCAAAACAAACCCGTGGCTTAATGAAAATAGATATTGAAAAAGCGGTTACTGATTATGTTCAAACAGGCAAACTAAATTATCAACCGGATAACACAACAAACACCTGCGACCCTTATACAGGCAGTTGGTCAGAAAATCTTATAAATATAAATGAGCTAAAAACCTTTACCCTTGACAATTACCTTGATGTTACTATAACCAATGCTTATTATAGTTATTCTGAAAATAAATTGATGAACATCTTAAAGTATTTTTTGAATGGATTGATAACAATTTTTGGACGTAACAGCTTGTTTTTTTCTCCGGTGTATGTTTTGGAAATAGATAAGAAGTAATTGTTTTAATCCTTTTTAACTGCCCGGATAATTTCTCTTTTATGTGGTGGCCCTTTTAATTTTTCAACGCTAAAACCAGCAGCCAGCAAAGCTTTACGTACAATACTTTTGCTGCAATAGGTTACCAGCATTCCATTATTGTATAATAATTTATGCAATTTTTCAAAGATTGCTTTCGTCCATAATTCAGGTTGCGTATTCGGGTCAAACGCATCAAAATAAATTAAATGAAATTTTCCTGTTGATTGAAAATTTTGTAATTCATTATTTATCTTTTTAAAACTGAATGAATAATTAACGATAACATCTTTATTAAATGCACAACTATGCATCAACAAAAATTCATCATGTAAATTTTGGCTGATACGTTCAACATAATTTAAAACACTTACTTCATCCATAGTAATAGGGAAAGGCTCAATCGTTTCATAATAGATTTTTTGTTGCAATTGCAGCGCTTCGTTCAAACTAAGCAACGCACTTAACCCGGTTCCAAAACCTATTTCGAGAATATGAACCGTTTCAATTTTATCCAGGTTTAAAAAATATTTAAAAACCGTTTGTATAAAAACATGCCGGCTTTCCTGTATCGCTCCATATTTACTATGATAAGTAATATTCAAATCAGGAACAGCTATAGTATGTGATCCGTCTGCGGTTATTTGTATAGTCCTGTTTGTATTCACGGCATCTTGATTGTTCAATAAAATTATTGCGCTTTGCCTAACTTAAAACTTTGATTGTAAATTGCGGCTTCAGAATTATGGCAACAGCAATAAGTGAAGAGCGCAAAAGAATTCATCCGCATAAGTTTACTATGTGGGTGGCACTGGGCAGCATTGTAATGATGTTTGCCGGTTTAACGAGCGCTTATCTTGTAAGGCAGGCACAGGCAAACTGGCTTGAGTTTGATATACCGCCTGTATTTTGGGTATCAACAGTAGTAATTTTAATAAGCAGCCTTACCATGTATATTGCTTTAAAAGCTATCCGGGCAAGATTAATGCAGCGCTATCGTTTGTTTATCACGCTTACTTCTTTGCTTGGTATTTTATTTGCGGTACTTCAATACTCAGGCTTTAATTATTTGTATAGTCACGGTGTGCAAGTATTTGGTGCAGGCAGCAATCCATCAGCTTCTTTTTTAGGTATTATAATAGGTTTGCATGCGGTGCATGTGTTAGGTGGCGTTATTGCCCTTTTTGTAATATTTTTAAGAGCGTATAGTGCAAGGGTAAAAAGGTATAATGTTACATCAGTGGAAATAATAAGTACCTACTGGCATTTTGTTGATATTTTATGGATATATCTTTTTATTTTTTTAAAATGGATGTAGTGTAAAAAAAAATGCAGTTATTTAATTTTTTTCCAACCCAGCCAATAACTTTGCTTTAACACCAATAAAAAAATATGGCAACTAGATC
>CAHJWK010000072.1 GCA_903642275.1 Chitinophagaceae bacterium | reverse complement strand
ATAGCAAGGCAACCAAACAAGAGATTAAGCAGTGTAAATAAGTTTGGAAGTTGTTTCATTATATCACCTTAAATGCAACGAAATAAAAATTATTTGCCGCTGCAATTAACTCTAAGTTTTTGTAATACGATTGCGTAAAATTAAGATAAGCCCGAAACTCATGTGTTGGTACCGCAAACTGGTCAAAGAAAATAATGTCGCCTTTTTTTAAAAACTCTGAAAGTGATGATAGCACATATAAAGTTGCAGAGTATAAGTCTGCATCCATCATTAAAATGTTTCGTTTGCTGTTATCAAAATTTTTAAGAAATGATGGTAATGTTTGCTGAAACAATCCTGTAAAAAATTGCCCGCGTTCGTCGTTTATTTCAGGTGATTTATTACCTGTTGAAAACGCACCTTTTTTATAAGGACCATAATCTTCAGGCAAACCATCGAATGTATCAAACCCAAAAAAATTACTGCCTTCATTTGTGTTTTGTTGAAGAAACCATTTAAAAGATTCACCGCTTGCTACACCAAACTCAAGATAGTTTATTGCTTCATTTTTTATTTCATCATCCAATACTTTTTTATACATCGGATAACGCTTGAAATAATTCCATTTACAAGGGAAATCGTTTATTGAAATATGCTTGTTTTGAGCTATAAATTTTGAAAATTTTGTAAGATAAAACAGGTTTAAAAAGAAGCTTGAAAAAGCATTAAATAGCTTGTCAAGTTGGAGCCAGCAAAAAGCAATTTTGGTATAACGAATGAAGAATAGTTTCATGCTTACTTCTTCATCAAATTTTCAATGTCATCAACTTCAATTGGACTATTTTTCATCAGGTCAATATTGCCATTCTTTGTAAGCCAGATATTATTTTCTATACGTATTCCCATATGTTCTTCTTCAATATAAATTCCAGGTTCAACTGTAAGCACCATGCCTTGCTGAAGAGGCTCAGTAAAGGTTCCCAAATCATGCACATCCAAACCTAAATGATGTGAAATGCCATGATACAAATATTTTCTGTAAGCACGGTTCTCTTTGTCTTCATTTTTCACATCTTCTTTTGTAATCAAACCCATCTTTACAAAAACTTTGGTGGCTTCATCACCAACTTTTTCATGGTAACTCATCAGCGTAATGCCAGGCTTTAATAAACTCTTTGCATAATTGTGCAATTGCAAACAGGCATTATATACTTCTTTTTGTCTTGATGTGAACTTGCCATTTACAGGAATGGTACGTGTTAAATCGGCAGCATAACCACCATAGTTTGCGCCAAAATCCATTAATATTAATTCACCATCTTTTGCTTCTTCATTATTAAAAACATAATGCAATGTTCTTGCACGGTCGCCGCTGGCAATAATACTTCCATATGCTTCACCTTTGGCACGGTTGCGTAAAAATTCATGCATGATTTCTGCTTCAATTTCATACTCCATTACGCCGGGTTTTATAAACTGCAACAAGCGGCGAAATGTATTATCAGTTATATCAATTGCCTGTTGAATTACTTCCACTTCATACTTTGTTTTTATAGCACGCAGGTTCAACATAAGTTTTGCAGTGCGCTCATAATTATGCAACGGGTAACGTTGTTTCATTTCCTGCACAAAACGGTAATCACGTGTTGTTGCGTAATTTGTTGGCTTACGGTCATGTTCATTTGTGTTTAAATAAATATTGTCTGCAGCATGAATCCATTTTTGCAGCAATGCATCCAAACTATCTAACCACACAATCGTTTTAATGCCGCTCAATTCAGTTGCTTCTTTTGCACGCAATCTTTTGCCATCCCATTTTTCTTTTAATTCAACAGGTCTTATTAATACCAATACTTCCCTGTATTTTTCTTCCACATTATCAGGAAATAAAATCAGCATGGTATCTTCCTGCTCAATGCTGCAAAGCCAATACAGGTTTGAGTTTTGCTGAAAACGATATTGCGCATCAGCATTGCTTGACACTTCATCATTACTATTAAAAATAGCAATGCTGTCTGGCTTCATTTCTTTTATGAAACGTTTCCTGTTCTCAATAAAAATTTGCGGATTTAATGGTAAGTGCTTCATTGTAGAATTTTAGTCCGAAAGTCCGGAAGAACCTTTGCTTATTGTTTTAAATTTTAAATGACTTGCTGACTTTTCTGCTTTTACTGACTTTTATTAGCTAACCACACTTCCTGCATCTGTATCATCATCAGGATTTATAAAATGCAGCTTGCCACTTTTATCTTCAGCCATTAAAATCATTCCGTTACTTTCAATACCACGCATTTTACGCGGTGCAAGATTAGCAACAACCACAACTTGTTTCCCAACAATATCATCTGGATTAAAATGCATTGCAATACCTGAAACGATTGTTCTTGTTTCAAATCCTAAATCAATTTCAAGCTTTAAAAGTTTATCAGCTTTCTCTACTTTCTGTGCCAAAATAATTTTTCCAACACGCAGGTTAAGCTTTGCAAAATCATCATAAATAATTTCTGGCTTGAGGTGATTTATTTCATGCGTTTGTTGAGTATCAGAAGTTGCTTCTTCCTTTTTATTATCAGTATTTGTTTTCACAAGTCCACTTTTTAATTTTTCTATTTGAATTTCAATTTCTTTATCATCAATCTTTCTGAACAAAATTTCAGGTGCACGCAAACTGTAACCAACACTTAATAACTTAACGCTTCCGGCATTTTTCCATTCCAGCATTTTATCAACTACCTTCATCATGTACAATAATTTTTTGGTAGTGAATGGAAGAAACGGATTGATAAGAATGGTAAGATTGGCAGTTAATTGTAAACATAAATGAAGACAGTTATCGATTAATTTTTGATTGATGTTTCCATCTTCACCATTGACTATTGACTGTTGACTATTGACTTTCTTCCACGGTTCTTTTTCCTGCATATATTTATTGCCTTTGCGACTCAGGTCAATCACTTCAAACAGCGCTTCACGAAACCTGAATGCTTCAATTGCAGTTTCAACTTTTATTTTTGAATTTTTAATTTCTTCGATAAGATTTTTATCCAAATCATCCATTACATCTTCATGCAACTTCGGAACTTTTCCGCCACATAATTTATGCATCAGCACAAAAGTTCTGTTCACAAAATTGCCAAAGATACTTGCAAGCTCGCTGTTGTTTTTATCCTGGAAATCTTTCCAGGTAAAATCATTGTCTTTTGTTTCCGGCGCATTACTGCAAAGCACATAACGCAACACATCTTCACAACCTAGAAAGTCTTTTACGTACTCATCAACCCAAACCGCCCAGTTGCGGGAAGTGGAAACTTTCTCGCCTTCAATATTTAAAAATTCATTGGCAGGCACATTGTCAGGCAACACAAAATTGCCATGGGCTTTAAGCATTGCCGGGAAAATAATACAATGAAAAACGATGTTATCCTTGCCGATGAAATGAACAAGCTTTGTGTCTTCTTTGCACCAGTAATCAGCCCACTCATCCGTCAATTCTTTAGTGGCGCTGATATAACCAATCGGCGCATCAAACCAAACATATAGAACCTTTCCTTCCGCATCGGGCAAAGGAACTTTTATTCCCCAGTTACTGTCACGTGTCATGGCACGTGGTTGCAAGCCGTTGTCTAACCAACTCTTGCATTGCCCATATACATTATTCTTCCAGTCTTTATGTTCTTCTAAAATCCATTGCTTTAACCACGGCTCATAATTTTGCAAAGGAAAATACCAGTGTTTTGTTTTCTTTTTGATGGGTGTTGCATCACTCAAAGCGCTTCGCGGATTAATCAACATTTCAGGACTTAAAGACGAACCGCAACGTTCACATTGGTCACCATAAGCATTTGGATTTCCGCAAACAGGGCAGGTGCCGACGATGTACCTGTCAGCTAAAAAAACATTTGCTTTCTCATCAAAATATTGTTCGCTTTCTTTCTCTTCAAACAAACCATCGTCATACAATTTCTTAAAAAAATCAGATGCAGTTTTATGATGTACTTCGTTTGATGTTCTTGAATAGATATCAAACGAAATTGCTAATTGCTCAAAGCTTTGTTTAATGATTGCATGATATTTATCAACGATTGCCTGCGGTGTTGTATTTTCCTTCATCGCACGAATGGTAATTGGAACACCGTGCTCATCACTGCCGCCAACAAATTTTACATCACGCTGCTGCGCTCTCAGGTAACGCACATAAATGTCAGCCGGCAAATAACAGCCGGCCAGGTGACCAATATGCAAAGGCCCATTTGCATATGGCAAAGCAGCTGTTACTAAATATCTTTTAAAATCTTTCATTAAGGCTGCAAAAATAAGCGAACAGTAGTTAAACCTCCATTAATGATACGCTGGCAAGCTTCACATTAAATTTTAAATTTAGTTATGCCGATACAGGTGTGTCAATACCAATGTCACTTGTGTTTAATGGTAATACTATAGCCGTTAACTTCACCTGTCTACTTAGCAGTATCAATACCTGTCGTATTCAGCCACTAAAACTGTCGCATTACACTACAATCTCTTAATATTTATTGACGAGATTTGTATCGTAATAAAACCAGTTTTAAAGAATAATCTTAAGAGTAAATTAAATAGTATGAGAAAAATAATTGTCTTATCAATGATTACGTTAGATGGAGTTATGCAGGCGCCCGGTGGACCTGAGGAAGATACATCAGGCGGTTTCAAATTTGGAGGTTGGACTGAGCCGTATGGAGATGAAGTCTATGGCAAGGTTGTGCAAAAAGAACTGGAACCGGCAGATTATCTTTTGGGCAGAAAAACGTTTGAAATCTGGGAAAACTACTGGCCTCATCATGCAGACTTTTGGCCAGGCATTAATGATGGTTTAAAATACGTGATGTCTAAGACCAGGAAAAAGTCGGAATGGAAAAACTCCGTATTCATTGAAAGCGTTACGGATATTAAAAACCTAAAAAATTTAAAAGGCCCTGATCTTCAGGTTTGGGGTAGCGGTGAGCTCGTTCATCTGTTACTTAAGAATGACCTTGTAGATGAACTCAGACTTAAAATTCACCCGTTGACGCTCGGTAAAGGAAAAAAGTTGTTTGATAATGGCCCGATTCCGGCAGCATTTAAATTAACAGAGAGTTTGGTAACACCGGGTGGTGTTATTATTTCCAGTTACAAGCGAGCCGGACAAGTAAAGACAGGTACTATTGAAGTTTAAGGAGAAATAAGAAAATCATGTTTCATCATATTACGGTAGAGGTGAAACATGACTGCATCACTGGCTTGTTGTTTAAAAGTGAACATTAAAACATAATTACGCATTGGTTAGGGAGGACATATAAATATCCTTTTCTTTACAAATGCTTCTGCGTTAGCAACAATTTATGGACTTTAAAGCACCAGATAACATATATTGGCTTTTCAGCTCATCAGCTCAGGCCATTGCAGCGTTCACAGGTTTTTTAGCTGCAGGCTTTTTCTTTGTGTATGACAGAATTGACAAACAAGTTGAAAAAGATGAAACTTTAGAAGAGATTTATGCAGACATCAAAATTCAGTATTACACTCGCCTTAAAACTTTATTTATACTAACAGGACTTTCAATTGTTTTAAGTTTATTAATCGTCTATATTAATGGTTATGACTTAGGTTGGCTTGGTATAATGTTGAAATCTGTAGTTGCCTTGCTTAATGTAATCACAATCGGATGGGCAATTTGGTTTGTCATCTTCATTATAAATCCGGATAAGGTAAAGCGAACTGCTCAAAAATTAATTAAAGAAGACAACGAAACTTTTGAACCACAAAGTGGAGAGACGCTCTCAAGAGAACTGTATTTAGACAAGTTTATTCAACTTGAAAAAGTAATCAGAAGTATAGCAGGTAAATATGATATTGTATCTGACGGACGAGGACGCTATAGAAATTTTCTTCATGTTAATGAAATAATGAGAGCGTTGTATTTTCGTAGATTAATTACGCCTCAACAGCTAAGAGATTTAAGTTTGGCAAGCAAGGTTAGAAATTTAGCTGCGCACGGAGAAATTCCGCAAATTGAAGCCAGACAAGGTAATGTTGTAGATAATTTAATTAATCAGCTGCAAAAAATATAATTAAAATAACTGCTGCTTCATGGGGCTTAGTGCTAAACACTTAATTGTATGAAAGCCATTAAAAGTTTTTTACAATTTCATAAGGCGACAATAATTTACAGCATCAGCTTGGCTTTACTGCTATACCTTCTCAAATGGTTAGAACTCCGGTTTATTATATTTAATTACTCACTTGAAATTTATATTGGGGCCATTGCATTTCTTTTCACGGGTTTAGGAATATGGCTTGCATTAAAACTTTCTAAACCAAAAATTAAAACGGTATTAGTAGAAAAAGAAGTGTATATAAGCAGAAATGAAAATTTTGTGCTGAATGAATCACTTGTTGCCAAACTTGGGTTAAGCAAAAGGGAACTTGAAATATTGGATTTAATGGCAGAAGGAAACAGTAACCAGGAAATTGCTAACCGGATTTTCGTTTCATTAAGCACCGTGAAAACGCACAATCAAAATCTTTTTGAAAAGTTAGATGTGAAAAGACGGATACAGGCAATTGAAAAAGCAAGAAGATTACACCTTATACCTTAAAATCATCCTGCTTTGGTATAAAAGTTAGCGGCAAACCAAAAAATAGCCGAAAGTATGAGCGCAAAAAGTTTGGCAATAGTCACATTTGCATTAATAAAGAATTAAAAAAATGACAAAGAACATCATTATCAACGGGCTAATCGCAGGCATTGTAGTTTCTATTCTAATGTTTTTTTCTATAAGCATTAAAATGGACTATAACATAAGCTTGTTCGTTGGGTATGCTTCTATGCTTATTGCTTTTTCCCTTGTGTTTGTTGGCATTCGCAATTACAGGGATAAATACAATGGTGGCGTTATCAGTTTTGGTAAAGCATTTAAAATAGGGATTATGATTGTTTTAATTGCTTCTACTATTTATGTTATTGCATGGCTTATTGACTACTCTTATTTCGTACCCGATTATCTGGAAAAATATTCAGCCCTTATGATTAATAAGCTGAAAGCAAGCGAAGCAGGTCAGATAGAAATAAATAAACAAACAAAAGAAATGGCAGCCATGGCTAAAATGTATAAAAATCCATTTTTTAATGCGATGATGACTTATGTGGAAATTTTACCTGTCGGACTGGTTGTAACGCTTATCAGTTCATTAATTTTAAAAAGAAAAACTCAAAAAATTAAACAACAATACTAAAATGAAAAAAGTAACAGGCATTGGTGGAATTTTTTTCAAATGCAAAGACCCCAACAAAATGAAAGAGTGGTATAAAACGCATCTTGGTATAAATGATAGCGGGTATGGAGCAACTTTTGAGTGGAGCGAAGTAGACGATCCAGATAAAAAAGGGTCCACAACATGGAGCCCATTTGCCGATACAACAAAATATTTTGAACCTTCTGTAAAGGACTTTATGATTAATTACAGGGTCGCTGATTTGGAAGTATTGGTTGAAGAACTGAAAAAAGAAGGTGTGACAATTGTTGACAATATAGAAGACTCTGATTACGGAAAATTTGTTCACATTCTGGATGCTGAGGGAAATAAAGTTGAACTATGGGAACCCAAAGACACTGAATAAAAAGTCTGTGTCAACGAGAAGCGAGATAATAAAATGAGATTTATATTTTCTCTCTTTAGCATTATGTGCTAACATTTAAATGCACATTTCGTAGAGAAACAGCACTACGCTAACAAAAAACTACAAATAAGATTAGGAAGTTTTGGATGTAACTCAAAGTGCATTGCTTCTAACAAAATTTTATATAACCGAACAGTTTTTTAACTCTTCTTTAAACCCGCGTCTAGCCATTTATGGGTTGGCTGTATTTTTATAAAATGCTTAAAAATTAAAAACATAAGTTCATTTTAGAAAGTATTATTATTTTAAATTCCTCAACAATTTTAAATAATGAAAGAGTGAGAGAAGGTTAGTGTCTGACTCAAGAACATTTAGCGATTATTTAAAATACTCAGCTTTGGGCAAATGCGACATGTTGAAAGTAAAATGAAATTGTTAGTACATTTAATCGAACGGAATGAATTATAGCATGCAATGAATTTTTTAGTAGAAATATAATTTATGTATATTTTAAATGTATGTTGCAAAAAAAAGGGATTATTTAAAAAGTCCTTTGAATAACTTATTAAGTACATTAAATCCATTAAAATTAAAATCGGATATGAAAAATGCTTTAAAAAAAATTATTGAAAAAACGCCTTTTAATACTGTTGCGAGAAAGTTAGTTAACTCCCTTAAAATTAAGAAACAAAGTGAATGGTCTAAACGAGTTACACGTGATGAAAATTATACGGAAGCATTATTGAAAAAAGTTATAAAAAAAGATTCAAATTGTTTGGACATTGGGGCAAACGTAGGAAAATTTCTAATTAGCTTTTTAAAATTAGCTCCAGATGGCAAACATTATGCTTTTGAGCCACTTGAAAAGATGTCTGATAGTTTGAAACAAAAATTCCCAACTGTAGAAGTTTTTAATGTTGCCCTGAGCGATTATAGCGGTAAGTCTGAATTTTTTGAAGTACCGGGCAGAGAAGCATGGAGTGGATTGAAAACGCAACATTATCCTCAAAATATTATCCCCATAAAAAAGATAGTAGAAGTCAAGAAGTTAGACGATACAATTCCCTCAAACCTGAGGGTGGATTTTATAAAAATTGATGTTGAAGGTGCGGAGCTGGGAGTATTTAAAGGAGCAGAACAAACAATAAAAAAATGGAAACCAACAATTTTATTTGAGAATGCAAAAATTCATAATGAAAATTATGAAACTAATGCTGAAATGATATATGATTTCCTGGTTAATAAATGCAATTTAAAAATTTATAATTTAAAGATGTCTGAAGTTTTTACAAAAAATGAATTTGTGAAGGTTTATGAAGAATCTTTTCAAACAAATTATGATAGTAAGGCTCAAACTAATTTTGTTGCTATTCCATAAAAATTTTCTTCTTTATTTTATTTGCAATTTTTTCCGCCTGATAATATTACAGCTTGATTGTAATAAACATACTATATGTATAGTTAGGCTAACAAAAATTTAACTTTCAATAGTTTAAGGATTTAGTTAAGACTGCATTACGTTCTGGCTGTTAGCAATTCTGAACCGCTAAATTAAATTTAAACTGTCTTTTCCATAATTCTAAAGGCTCAAAAGACTTTTATGATTATAAAATAATTTAGATTTTACCATTTAGAATTGCGAAAGTTTCATCGTATCAAAACTTTGACATTAATATTTATTCTATGGCTTGTTATTTGATTTGTTGATTGTATTGTTTAATTATAAAACTTTTTATGGACAAAAACAATTCATCTAATAACCAGCAATACACTGGTAAAGATGCTAACGACAATGCAAATGAAAAAAAGAGTCAGTATGTTCAAAATGATGGAAATAAAAATCCTCATAACAACAGCGGTTCTTTAGGTAATTTCAATAATTCTGATAAAATGAAGCAGGGAAAAGGAACAGGTCTTAGCGACGAAGCAAATTCATCGCAAAGTGAAGAGTCATGGCAGGGAACGGGTGGAAGTATTGCAAGTGAGGCACAGAAAAAGAATATGAGTCAGAATAATGACCAGAATTCTAAAGATTTTTCAAATCAGGAAAATGTTAATGCTTCAGGTAAAATGAACGATTCAGGAAATGGTAATTATCAAAATGACAATAACAGTAATAAAGAAACTGTAAGCGGTTACGATAATAATTCAGAAAAAAATTAATAAGAGAGTTGTTAGTGTTCTCCAAAAAAGCCTTTGCCATTAAGCAAAGGCTTTTTATTTTAAGTCAATGAGCGACATGAATTGGATTGATGGTTTAATAATTTTTGTGATTTTAATTTTTGTGTACAGCGGCTGGCGAAAAGGGTTTTTAGCCGGCAGCCTTGAACTGCTTTCATGGGTAGGAAGTGTGTGCATTGCGTTTGTTGGTTACCCCTACCTTACAAATGTTTTTGCCAAATATTTTCCAACGCTTGGTGTATGGAGCACACCACTTGCCTTCCTTTCAATCATCATTTTTACAAGAATAGTATTTGCAATCATTATCAGGCAAATTTTAAAAATTACTCCAACGCATATTCGCCATAATCCATTAAACCATGCAGCCGGAGTGCTTCCCGGCGTATTAAATGGTTTAATAGCAGCTACCATTCTTTCAACATTATTACTTGCGTTTCCTTTGTCTGAAACAGTTGTGGAAAAAGCAAGGGAAAGCAAAATTGCAAACAAATTTGCTATGCAGGTTGAATGGCTCAGCAGCAAATTGTCTCCTGTTTTTGACAAGGCTGTTGATAGAGGCATTAATAAATTAACCATTGAACCCTCAAGTCATGAAATCTTATCGTTGCCTTTCAGCACTGCACATTTTAAAGAAAGGCCAGACCTTGAAGCGCGTATGTTAGTGCTTGTAAATGCTGAAAGAAGAAAGTATGGATTAGATACGTTGAAGGTTGATACGGCATTAAGAAAAGTAGCGCTGGCACATTCTGCAGATATGTTTAAACGCGGCTATTTTGCACATGAAACCCCCGAAGGTAAAGACCCGTTTGATCGTATGCATGATGCGCATATAAAATATCATATTGCCGGTGAAAACCTGGCGCTGGCACAAACGCTTTCTATTGCACACCAGGGTTTGATGAACTCGCCTGGCCATCGTGCAAATATTCTTAAACCTGAATTCGGCAGAGCCGGTATTGGCATTTTAGATGGTGGATTTTATGGTTTGATGATATCGCAGGAATTCAGAAATTAAAGCCTCTACATAAATCTTATTTCAGGGAAGACTTTTAATAGCAGCAATTATCTTTCTTCATATCATTCATAAAAATAATTTCGTTTGCTTTGTATGGTTAGTTGATTTGTAATAAATAAATAATGCAATCAAATTTTTTTGTACATGCATCTGCTGTTATTGATGATGGCGCAACCATCGGCGAAGGCACAAGTATCTGGCATTTTTCTCATTTGATGAAAGGTTGTAAAATTGGTGATAACTGCAACATTGGTCAGAATGTTTTTATTAGTGGTGATGTTATATTAAGCAATAATGTAAAGGTGCAAAACAATGTTTCTTTATACAGTGGCGTAGTTTGTGAAGATGATGTTTTCCTTGGCCCATCCTGTGTTTTTACAAATGTTATAAATCCACGCAGTGCTATTTCAAGAAAGAAAGAATTTAAACAAACGCTAATAAAAAAGGGTGCAACTATTGGTGCCAACGCAACCATTATTTGCGGCATTACAATTAATGAATTTGCTTTTATAGGTGCAGGTACTGTTGTTACAAAAGATGTTGCGGCTTATGCGTTGGTTGTTGGTAATCCTGCTAAGAAAACTGGTTGGATGAGTGAAGGTGGAAGTAAGCTTTTATTTGATAAGAATGGATTTGCAATCTGTGCGGAAAGCGGTTCAACATACCATCTAAAAGATAATATAGTTACAAAGTTATAGCATGAATAAAGTAAAATTTGCGGTTGTGGGTTGCGGTCATATTGGTAAACGTCATGCTGAAGTTATCAGTAAAAATAATGATGCTGAACTAACCGCTTTGATAGATACTAACTCTTTTGAACAATTTAACCTTCATCAATACAAACAGCCTTTTTTTTCTTCTTTGAATGATTTTTTACAATCAGGTATTGAAACAGATGTAATAAATATTGCAACGCCAAATGGTTTACATGCAGCGCATGCAGTTGCATGTTTAAATGCCGGTAAACATGTGGTAATAGAAAAGCCGATGTGTTTAAAATCAAACGATGCACAAACTATAATTAATACAGCTTATGAAAAACATAAACAGGTTTTTGTTGTAATGCAAAACAGGTATTCGCCAACAGCGCAATGGATAAAAGAAGTTGTTGATAACAACATTTTAAGTAAGATATATATGGTTCAGTTAAATTGTTTCTGGAACCGTGATGAACGTTATTATATAAAAGATAGCTGGCATGGTAACAAGGAACTTGATGGTGGTACTTTGTTTACACAGTTCTCGCATTTCATAGATATCTTTTATTGGTTGTTTGGTGATATAAAAAATATAAAGTCAACATTTGCTTCATTCAACCATAAACAACTTACAACGTTTGAAGACAGCGGAATTGTAAACTTTAAATTTGGTGATAACTCAATCGGCAGTTTAAATTTTTCAACTTCCGTTTATAAGCAAAATATGGAAAGCAGCATTACAGTCATTGCAGAAAACGGCAGCGTTAAAGTCGGCGGACAATACATGGACAAAGTTGAGTATTGCCGTATAAAAAACTACGCAATGCCGCAGTTAAGAGAAGCAACTTCAGCTAACGATTATGGAAATTATAAAGGCAGCGCCGCTAATCACCACTACGTTATACAAAACGTAATTGACGTTTTAAACAATGCTGCACCAATAACAACTACGACCGCAGAAGGAATGAAAGTGGTTGATATAATTCAAAGAATTTATGCCGGCTCAGAAACAAATAACATAAGTGAAATTACTATTTAGAATAATTCAGGTTATCTATTGCATATATGCCTTATTAATCTTTATAGCATTGATGGTAATTGTGTTCGTGCTGATGTTATTCGTGCTGCCGTTTGGAAAAGTAAGAGCCGGTAATCTTGTATATATATTTTGCAGGTGCTGGGCAATCTGCTGGTATTTTTTAACTGGAATTCGTCATAAAGAAATTTATAAATCACCGCATGATTATGGTAAGCGATACATATTTGTAGCTAACCATTCATCTTATCTTGATATAACTTCTGCAGTGCGTTGTATGCATCAACCTGTACGGGTGTTGGGCAAATCTGAAATGGTTAAATATCCTGTGTTTGGTTTAATATATCGTGCCGCTGTTATTTTGGTTGATAGAAGAGATGTAGAACGGCGTGCTAAAAGCGTACGTGCTTTAAAAGTGGCAATCGCTAAAGGCATTTCTATTTTTATTTTTCCTGAAGGCACTTTTAATGAAACCGGCTTGCCGTTAAAAGATTTTTATAATGGCGCATTTCGCACTGCTGTTGAAACACAAACTTGTATCAAGCCCATATTATTTATTGATAACACCAAACGCTTAAACCAGAAAAGTATTTTTTCATTAACACCTGGTGTAAGCCGCTGTATATTTTTAGAAGATGTTGAAGTTGAGAATTACACAACAAAAGAAGATGTACCGCAGTTAAGAAAACATGTTTACCAGGTTATGGAAAATGGCTTAATGCAGCATGGTAATGTAAATAAATAATAAAGGCTGCAATGTGCAGCCTTTATTAATAGTATAGATATAAATTTAACCCCATGGATCTAAAACCACCTTTACACAATCTTCTTCTTTCTTTTTAAAGATTTCATAACCATGAGATACCTCAGTAAGTGGCAACCTGTGTGTGATGATATCGTTCAGTTTAACCTTGCCTTCCTCAACATAACCAAGAAGCTCATCAATATATTTATGGGCAGGTGCCTGGCCACCTTTTAATATAATTCCTTTATCGAAAAACTTACCTATCGGAAAATTATCATACGCGTAAGGATAAACACCCAGCACAGATACTATACCACCTCTTCTAACAGCGCTCATACAAGCCTCCAGTACTTTGACCGATCCTTTTTCAAGATTAATTACTGCTTTTGTACGTTCAAGTGCATTTCTGTCTGGTTCAAATCCAACTGCATCCACACAAACATCTGCACCGCGGCCCTGTGTTTTATATCTTATCTGTTCAATCACATCTTTTGCATCATCATCCCATAAAATGGTTTCACATTTTGCCACTGATGTTGCCTTATCAAGACGGTACTGCAAAGTGTCAATAACAAATACTCTTTCCGCACCGCGTAGCCATGCACTTTTTGCTGCCATTAACCCAACTGGCCCCGCACCAAATATGGCAACTGTTTCACCACCCTGTACATTTCCCCAGTCAATACCAGTATAACCGGTCGGGAAAATATCTGTAAGAAATAAAACTTCTTCATCCTTAAGATTTTCGGGCACTTTGCGTGGGCCATAATCTGCATAAGGTACACGAACGTACTGCGCCTGACCGCCATCATAACCTCCGTATATATCTGAATATCCAAATAATGCTCCGCCTTTTTCTGTTAGGATATCACCTTCAGGCCCATAATATTCAGGATTACTGTTTTCACAGTGCCCAGGTAAATGATGATGGCAGAAAAAGCAATGCCCGCAGGCAATAGGAAAAGGAACCACAACACGGTCACCTCTTTTTAAATTTTTTACATCTGGCCCGGTTTCTTCCACTATGCCCATAAATTCATGTCCCATTACCATAGGCCTGGGCTGAGCAATACCACCCGAATACATGTGCAAATCTGAACCGCATATAGCAGTTGCTGTAACTTTAATAATTGCATCGCGGTTTTTCTGGATGATTGGATCCTGAACTGTATCACAGGTAATTTTTCCGGGGCCATGTATAACTGCTGCTTTCATATAATTGTTTATTTAGTTATTAATATAAGATTTTAATAAGCTGATTTTTACACTTTGTATGTTTAACCTAATCATCAGGCAACAACACTTTTCTGAACTTTTATAATATCACTTAGTAAGTCTTTTAATGATGATAAACCTTTCTCACCCATTTTTTTAAGCTTTGGATCAGAAGGTTCTGCATTCTCAAGTTTTTTAATATTTGTTTCATGTCTTTCTCTTAAAAACGAAAGCCATTCTTGCTGATATTCCTCTCCATTTTTCTTTGCCATGTTCTGGCGATTCTCTACATCTTCATTAGTCTCACCCGCTGGAATAAGCCATCCCTGATCGGATTCATACATCTTTAATTCTTCTGTAAGTTTAGTATGAGATTTCTGTAGTTTTTCAGCCAGATCTATTGCATCTCTAGCCATGCTTTTGTGCTGCGCCTGTGCCATCAATGCAATACCACCATACATGCTTTCTATCAGTTCAGATATTAGTTTCTGATCAGCACTTTGTGTGGCACGTTCCAGTGTTTCATTGTTGTTTGTCATAATAGGTGTTTTAAATTAATTAATCTTATGCAAGTTTTAATGTTTGTTGATTAAGGCAGTTTAACCTTATAAACCATGTAAGGAGTTGTTCTTTTATTTATGCCTTCGTTATAATCAGGTTGTTTATTTATTTGTGAAGTAGTAATGTAGATGTAACCATCTTTTGAAACCGAATAAGTATCCGGCCATATTAAATCCTGGCTGGCAATCCATACATGTGGTTTTAAATCAGGTGTTACCTGTATCATGCTGTAAGTAGTTGGGTCACCCAAATAAAGATTTCCTTTTTGGTCGAATATCATTCCATCAGTGTTTGCTATGTTTCCCAGATCTTCTACTTTGCCTGCAAGCTGTTGGCCGGATAATGTTGTATCAAGAAGTGCAGCAGTTGGAACACGCCATAATCTTTTGTCTGAAATAGTTTTATAATATAAATAACTTCTGTCCGGGTTTAAAGCAATACCATCTGATTGAAATGCAGGCGGCTGGCCTTGTTTTTTTAATTCTCTTCCATCAATAATAAATTTTACATAAGGATCAGGATGCACTGATTTATGTGCCTGTAAAACCTGTCTTGATTCGCCTGTTTTCAAATCAAGAATTACAATGCCGCCTGTGCCTGAATTAGTAAGATAAGCGACCTGCTTTTTTGTATCAACACGTATATCGTTAAGGTAACTTTGGTTATCAATCGTGTTACCAAATGTATATACCTTTTCAATTTGGTTAGTTTGTAAATCAAACTTTACAACCTTAGCACTGTTGCCAACTACTTTTTCCAGTTTAGGCGCAGCCGGATCAACTATATATAAATAATCGTCGTTATCTACATAAGCTGTCTGTACACAAACCCATCTGCTTAAGCCATCTTCGCCGGGCTGCCAGCTGTTCATTGTTGAATCAGGATAAGGCTTTGCACTGCCATCTTTCATTACTTCAATAACAGCATATTTGTAAGGCCCTGACCAGCGTGGATATGTTACAAACAACCTTCCTTTTGCAGATATAGCAACACCTGTAAACTGGTAAGTGTTATCACTATAAACTTTTTCCAATTTAGGTTGCTGGGCATTAGATGTATTCATAAAAATAAAAAAACTTAAAATCAAAAAAGGATACACAATGTTTATAGTGTAATAAGAGAATTTTTTTTTCATAACATTAGAATTAACTATTATAGTTTATAATAATTAAGAGGCACTTCTTCTAAAGATTAGGTTTGATAAAGGGTTCAACGTTTCCCTAGGCATCTTTTTAAGGTTAATAAGCAAAATGAAATATTGAAGGCATGGTAAGTAAACTAAAGACAAGTGCATAATCAATTAAGGCATGGGTTGTAAGAAACATAGGTTTTTTATTCATGGGCGCGGTTTGAAAGTAATATTACGCAAAAGCAATGCAAAGTTTAATATCAGTTTGCATACATAACTAACTTTGCTTTTTTACATCCATCTTTATATTTAACTGTTCAGGTTTGGTAAATTTATTACACTAAATAAACCGGTTTTTTAATTAAGTTACCCATTAAATACATAATGTTTTTAACTATATAATTAGATAAAAGGCTTTTTTAAAAGATTTAATTTAAGCGTTAACATAATTTCTATCATTATAAACAGTCGATTAAATACATAGTAGTATAGAAAGTGCATTAATAGTAACAACAGATGTTTATAAAATCATTTAATGTTAAGCTTAAACAATTGAGGTTACAGACATTAGGTATTATTTATGTTAGAATGATTTCATCACTAAAGAATAGATTATGAATATCACACTTCAACAGGCAGAACAAGCAATTACTGCCGCAAAACAAAAAGCAGCAGAAATTAAAGTGCCTATGAATATTGCGATAATTGACAGGGGAAGTAATCTTGTAGCATTCGTGCGCATGGACAACGCCTGGCTTGGCTCTAAAGATGTTGCTATAAAAAAAGCGCAAACGGCTAATTACTTTGATATGGATAGTGAAGACCTTGGTAAAATGTCGCAACCCGGCGAACCTTTATACGGAATAGAAATTTCAAATAGTGGCTTAATTTCTTTTGGTGGTGGGGTTCTTATTAAAGATAAAAATGATAATATTATTGGTGCTATAGGAGTTAGCGGTGGAGTTGTAAAACAGGATGTGAAGGTAGCGCAAGCTGGCGCCGAAGCAATTTCATAAAAAAGCATTTTGTAATTGTAATTCCAATTATTAGGCATTTGCTATAGCGCAATTAAAAAATGCCTTTGGAATGTAGAATTTTCATTTAATTGTTACAGCTAAATGTGATTAGGTAATCTAATCACATTTTTGCATAAGGGGCAAAGTGTTTTTGATTTTAATTTTTGTTTTATTACTGATATTAGCAAACTAAATTGGCTGCATCTGCATAGAGCAATGTTAGATGATAAATAAAATATGTGAGAGTTTTTATAACAGCTATATAAGTTTAATTATTTTAGGGCTTACATTATTAATTGCTAAACATTAAAACCTGCATGAGAAAGATTGCATTATTATTTCTTCTTGTAATAACTCATATTGCAAATGGGCAAACTATTAAAGCTACAAGCGATACTTACAAAGGCTACATTAATAACATTAATGATAATGGCAGCGCTACACTTACCATAAACAATCACTCGTTTTTATTGGTTACAACAAAATTTACAAAACCTGATGCTATTTTAACCTTGCTAGATACAAAATATAACACCATTTGGCAAACAGAAGAAATGGAAAATTATATTGCTGCCGGTTTGTTAGATGGTAACATACTTGTAATATCTGCAAAGGGCGCCAAAGAACGCAGCCGCTTTAACGTTAAAACACTTACCGCAACTCTGTTAAATAATAAAAATGGTCAGGTAATTAGTGAAAAGCAGATACCTTCTTATACTGATAAAACAACAACAGATGTTTCTTTGTTAACAGATAGTGGCGGCAATTGCAAAGCGCTCTTACTGCGCAATACCAACCAAAAAAATTCCGGTGGTTCGCTTTTCTCTTTTAATGGAGATCTTGATTATGCAAAAACCAATACCTACAGGTAGTAACATTTGATAAAAATCTAAATACGCAGCAGCAAACTATTGCTTTACCGGAATTAACTGATGCGCAGTTTATTGCCAGTGCTGTTGATGATAACAATGCATTATATCTTTCTTACATTTTAAACAATAGCATCATTGTAAAAAAATTTAATACCGGTTCTATGAAGATGGAAGGTGATATTAAAGCAGGGCTTGATTTTAATAATGATGTAAGGCCAATAACAAGAACGTTTTTGGTTATAAAAAATAATAATGCTTTTATCTCCGGCAAACTGGATGAAAAACGAAATAGTAAATCAACCTTTATTATCGGCAGGTTTAATTTCAATACTGGCAAAGGCAATATTCTGCAGGAACTTGAAGATAGAAGTTATTTAAAAGATGCTGATGCAAGAGGTAAGAATTTTGAATCAATTGAAGCTTTTGCATACAACGATAAATTTGTTGTGGTAAAAGAAGCGCATGCTATTAAAGGTGGTGGTTATAGCGTTTACGGCGGTACCGGCGACAGTTATTATGATTTTGGGCCAGTGCTTGTTTCAGTTTATGACAGTGCCATGCATAAACTAAAAGATTTTACTACAGATGAAGAAGAAAGAATTTACTATTATGTGCCTTCTGCGGGCGCTACCCTTAATGGTAATAAGCTGTATATATTTTATAACAATAATAACTGGAAGATAAAGAGCCATTCCAAATACCAGGTTTTAAACCTTGATAATTTATCAACCGGCCCGGACACTGAAATTGACCTTGATCATAATTTAAATTCATTGATGTATGCACCCTGCATTCAATGGTTTGGCAATAACGTTATTATTCCTCTTACAGGCAATGCACACCTGTTAGGCGGTAAAATACAAACCAGTTTTGCCACAGTTGAGTTTAAATAACAGTTTTTGAATGATGAGTAGTGAGCTTACATATCAGGTTGCTGAGCCTTTATGTCATACTCATCATAATAAAACTTAATCAAACAACCTGTATTTCTACACACTTAATTGATTAGAAAGTATATGTAATATGTACCAGCCCTCTTGTTTTATACTGCGTTTGCCCAAGCGAATAATCCTGCGCAAAAGGTAACTGTACATTAATGCCTATCGTAATTTTCTTAAAGTTAAGATCAAGTCCTGCTGATGCCAGCGTTGCATAACCACCTGTTTGTTTCACCTTACTGCTTTTGAGATAATTAGGAGCAACATGTTCATACAAAACACCAACATTAGGCGCCATATATATTTTACCGGTAAATTTTCCCTGGTAATATCCAAAACTGTTTACAGAAAAACGGTCGCCGTATCTGAAACTGTTATTATTGGTATTTATTTTATAATTTACGGTTGTGTTTATACCAAACTTATCTATACGCACATTATACATTGCATTAGTAATAAGATCAACACTTCCGGTACCCATCTGGCTGTTTACATTACCTAAAAGATCATCTAAATCTTCAGTAGTGGAATCACTGAAATTAACCGCATATTTTCCGGTAGGCAGCTTTACACCTGCACCTAACCAAAATTGCTGGCTGAAAGTTTTATTATTTTTAGTTAAGCCTGAAGTACTCCAGACTTTATAATTAGCCAGTGCGCTTATATCACCCAAACCGTTTCTTCTTACAACACCATCATCCGTATTCTGATAATTAAAATGATAAGGCACAAAACCTAAAATCTGACAACGGCCCAGGGTTATACCACCATACAATTCTACAATTTTGTAGTAATCGTGCGAGTATTGACCCGGTTCATCATTCAGGCGGGTTTCATAATGTGCATATTGATAACGCAAACCAATAAACTGGCTTTTATAAGTAGGTAGTAAACCAATATAAAATCCTCCAACTCCACAGCCACATATCGGGCATTCGAAAGATGTAAATAATGCAAATGATAGTAGTAATGATAATAAAAACTTCTTCATTGTAATAAGTTTAATAAGTGAATAAACTGGCTGCAACTAATACAGCATAACAGGTAATAATTTTAAATGAAGAAGTGCTGGGGAGGATGAAAGATTGAATGCATACATAAATCAAGCAAGCATGAATCTGTAATGTGAAATTGTTTTTTAATAATTGAGCCGCTTGAAATATTTAATTGAGCAAAAAAGCTTTTTGAAAAAAGTACCTGTATATGATTTTCATTTCTTTTATCAGGCAATTGCTTGTCTTTGCTTTCCTGCTGGATGATTTTTTTTTGCAGCTGGCATTTACCATTACAGTGCAGTTGAGGTTTATCGCGGTTTATACATAAAGTTTTGGCAATGTAATTTTGATTACAATAAAAGCTCAGCATAATAATGTTGTTATTAAATGTTGAACATACAATTATAACCAGTAAAAAGAAAGTTATGATGCGGGCTAAAAACATGTGAATAACAAAGATAATTTTCGAATTGATATTTCGAAAATATTATCAGTATAACGCATTGTTTTCTTTAACGGTTGCTTCTATAAATATTTATTGAAATTTGTTTTATGAAAAGGCTGCTGTTTGCTATTGCGGTTATCCTGTATTGTAATACTAAAGAAGATGCTGCAGCCCAAAGCAAGCGTGGCTATGGAATAATTAATTTACAGTTTAAAAATGTTGCGGGCACACAAGATTTGCAATTAGATTCAGGCGTTTATACCAATGCTGCTGGTGAACAATTTACAGTTACAGAGCTGCAGTATTTTATCAGCAATATCATCTTAACCGCTGCTAATAATAAGCAATATATTATTCCGCAAAACAGTTCTTACTTTTTAATTAATGCGTCAGACAGTGTTTCGCAAATCTGTACTTTACATGTGCCGGCTGAAGAATATAAAAGTATAAGTTTTATGATTGGCGTAGATAGCCTGCGCAATACAATGAATATAGATAAACGCACCGGTGTATTAGACCCAACAAGCTCTGATATGTACTGGCAATGGAATAGCGGTTATATCTGTTTAAAGATGGAAGGCATTAGTTCAGCTGCACCTGCTGATCCGCTTGGCCTGCACAAATACCGTTATCATATTGGTGGCTTTGGCGGATATAAATCGTCAGCACTCAATAACACAAAAACGGTAACACTTAACCTGTCAAAATCAATAAATGTGTCTGCAAATAAGAATAGCAATTTGCCTTTATTAGCAGATGTATTAAAACTATTCAGTGGTTCGGCAGATATTAGTATTGCAAAATATCCGGCAGTTATATTTAATCCATATAGTGCTGTGATAGCGAATAATTATTCTAGAATGTTCCAGCTTGCTGATGCAGAAAGCAAATAACAATGATGTATCGTAAATCCATAATACTTATTTGTTGTATTTCACTTGTTACCTGCGCTGCTTATAAAGAGATAAGCATTGAAGCCAATTCAATATTTAAAATACCATCAAACTTTCCGCAGCCTGTTTATCATTTTAAAACAAACCCGGTAACGCAGGCCGGCTTTGAATTGGGCAGAATGTTATTTTACGACCCGGGACTTTCAAGAGATAGCACTGTATCCTGCGGCGCCTGCCACATTCAATCATCAGCGTTTACACATCATGGCCATGATATAAGCCACGGAGTTGACGGGCTTTTAACTATGCGCAATGCACCACCAATTATGAATCTTGCATGGGCCACATCTTTTATGCAGGACGGCGGCATTGCGGATCTTGACCTACAGCCGCTGGCACCAATAACCGACCATGTGGAAATGGATTGCACAACGGATACGATAGTTAACCGGTTACAAAAAGATGCAGTTTACCCGGCTATGTTTAA
>CAHJWK010000071.1 GCA_903642275.1 Chitinophagaceae bacterium | reverse complement strand
TCATTATTATCTCACATCAGGAGATTCTGACCTGTATAAAATTGATACAACGCTTTCTATTCTGCCTGTTGGTCTTTCAAACTTTACGGCTTCATTACAAGCTTCATCTGTTTTGCTTAACTGGCAAACTGCATCAGAAATTAATACTGACCATTTTTGTGTGGAGCGCAGTGTGGATGGTGTTCACTTTAATAATATTGGTAATGTTAAAGCTACAGGTACAAGCAGCACAATACACGATTACACATTATATGATTATAATGCCTTGCACCTTGGTTCATCAACATTGTATTATCGTTTAAAGACAACTGATAAAGATGGTAAATATACTTATTCATCAATCATAAAACTACAGTTGCATGGTGGTGAATTTGCATATAGCTTATCACCAAACCCTGTTCATAGCCAGCTTACAGTAAGCTTTACAACAGGTAATGCAACAAAGCAGGCTTCATTAAGAATTACTGATGCTAACGGCAAACCTGTTTATGAAAAATCATTACAGGGTTTACAGCCAGGTTCTGTTCAACAGTATATAAATGTAGCAGGTTTTGAAAGCGGTATTTATTATGTACAATTAATTACAGACAGTGGTACAAAAACATTGAAGTTTGTAAAACAGTAGCGTATTAATAATATCAATAATTAAAAGATGAATGCCGAAAAGCCTTCATCTTTTTTTATGCAGACATCAGGTTTAGTTATATATAAATACTAACCTTCCGATATTTTATCTACAAACCATTTTACGGCTAACTCATAACCTTTCAAACCCAAACCAAAAATACTGCCCGCAGCTTTGCCTGAAACATGCGATAACTTTCTGAAATCTTCCCTTGCATGCACATTGCTTATATGCACTTCAATTACAGGAACTTTTATAGCGGCTATGGCATCACCCAATGCTACTGAAGTATGTGTATAACCACCGGGATTTAAAACAATGCCATCATAATCAAAACCAAGTTTTTGTATTTCGTTAATCAACTCACCTTCTATATTGCTTTGATAATAATGAAAAGCAACCGAAGGAAATGAAAGCTTTAATTGTTCAATGTAAATATCAAATGAAACATCACCGTAAATGTTTGTTTCCCGCCTGCCAAGTAAATTAAGATTGGGCCCGTTTATAATAGCAATCTTCATATTGCTAATTTAAGTGAAGATTAATTGTAGTATGGATTTGTTTCTAATGCATGCAAATCTTCTGCAGCATAGTTTTTTATCTCGTTATATAATGTATCACGTTCAACAGGCTCACGTTTTACCTGTTTTATTAATGATACAAGTTGTGCAGTTGAAAGCGCCGGGTTCTTTTCTTCACTTCCTGCCATCGAATAAATTTTCGTAGTATCATCAATGGTTCCGTCAAGGTCATTCACACCAAAAGATAAACTCAGTTGTGCATTTTGTCTGCCCAGCATTGGCCAGTATGCTTTAAGATGCGGAAAATTATCAAGGTATAGTCTTGCAATAGCATACACCTTCATATCTTCAACCAGCGAGCTTTCTGCAACATTACTCATATCATTATCCTTATTGCGAAACTTAAGCGGAATAAAAGTATTAAAGCCATGTGTCTCATCCTGTAGTTGCCTTAAGCGCTCCATGTGGTCAACACGATGCCGGTAATTTTCAATATGTCCGAACAACATAGTGGCATTTGTATGCATGCCTAAATTATGCGCTATTTTATGTATGTACAGCCAGCCATTCGCATCAACTTTATCAGCACAAATTTGCTCTCTTATTTCAGCATCAAAAATTTCAGCACCGCCACCCGGCAAAGAATCAAGCCCTGCTTCATGCAATAAACTTAACCCGTCTTCCACACTAACTTTCGCTTTGCAAAACATGTAATCAAGTTCAACAGCCGTAAAACCTTTTATGTGTAAATCAGGCCTGTGTGTTTTTATTGATTGAAGTAAATCAGCAAAAAAATATAAATTCATTTTTGGATGCACACCGCCTACAATATGTACTTCTGTAACAGGCTTGCCATCATATTTTTTTAGGATGTGCATCATATGTTCCTTGCTTAGTTCCCAACCTTCATCACGATGTGCATACAACCTCGAATAAGAACAAAAGTTACAGGAGAAAACACAAACATTAGTTGGTTCAATATGAAAATTACGGTTAAAGTAAGTCTTGTCGCCGTGCATTCTCTCGCGCACAAAATTTGCAAGCGCACCAACATATACAAGCGATGCTTTTTCAAAAAGCACTAATCCTTCATCAACACTTAATCTTTGTTTTTGTAAAATTTTTTCACCAATATTTTTAAGGTTGATATTTTTTTCAGCACTTATAATACTTTCAACAGAAGCTCCATTACCCATAATGCAAAATTACAATCCCGTTTTTAATTGAAAGCAGGTATAATCTTATAAGAAATTTAAATTGATGTACTTTATAATTACGGCAGATAAAAGTAACGGTTGGTAAATTACTGAATAAAATCTGCTACACTGGCTTCTAACACCTGCACAATTTCATACAGTCTTTTAACACTGAAGTTCGTTTGACCAGACTCAATTTTACTATACGCATTTTGTGATATACCGAGTTTGCCAGCAACATAAGCCTGAGTATAATTTAAAGTTTCTCTGCGCAGGCGTATTTTACCTGTTATACTGTTTACTACTATTTCCATTTGATTTTGATTTAATCCATTAAGATTGGATATAGCATATACGAATATCAAAGACAACTGGATTTAAAATTTTGAATTCACTAAAATTTTATTACTAACCTTAAAAGCTCATTTTTATTTTACCGAAGAAGCATTTATTATATTGGAGAAATATTTGTTACATAAAACCTGATTGGCGTTATTGTCGTAAATCAAAAAACAATTAAATTAAAGCCTCATTATGAAGACATTAAAAAAATTAGAATCAATTCCTGTAAATGGTTCTATGCATCGAAGAAAATTTCTGGGTTATGTAGGTGGTACTGCTGCGGTAGCAACGGTAATTGCAGCATGTAATCACAGCGATGATTTTACAGGTAGTTTGGAAGCAACAAATGGACCTTCACCTGTTAATCTTGGAAGTGGTGATGTTGGGATTCTTAATTATGCATATGCACTGGAGCAGCTTGAAGCAGCTTTTTACAAGCAGGTTATTACAACACAATATAGTGGGATGACGGCAGACGAAACTTCTTTATTAACTGATATCCGCGATCACGAAGTTGCACATCGTGAATTTTTTAAGGCAGCATTAGGTTCTGCGGCCATACCTGCATTAACAGTTAATTTTACTTCTATTAATTTCAGCAGTCGTGATAGTGTTTTAACAACTGCAAAAACATTCGAAGATTTAGGTGTAAGTGCTTATAATGGCGCCGGTAAACTTATTAAGGATGTTAATTATTTATTAGTTGCAGGCAAAATTGTTTCTGTTGAAGCAAGGCATGCTGCTTACATAAGAGATTTGATTAGTTATGGTTCGTTTGCAAATGATAACGTTGTAAATCCAGTGACTGGTTTAGACTTGGCAAATGATCCGCCAACTGTTTTAAAAGCGGCCTCTGCTTATATTGCAACACAAATTAACGCATCTTATTTACCAACTAAATAAAAAACATAATTATGAATTTGCAGAATATATTTAATCAAATTGAAAATACGGATCCTGAAATTTATGAGCGTCTTGATGGACGCAGAGAGCTAATGCAACGGTTTACTAAATTAGGTAGCAAGTTTGCATTAACAGCCGTTCCCGTTGTATTGGGAGGCATGCTTAATAAAGCATACTCTCAAGCACCAGCCAGCATCGTTAGTATTTTAAATTTTGCATTAACTCTTGAATACCTTGAATCTACTTTTTATGCGAAGGGACTTGCCACTTCAGGTTTGATTCCTGAATCTCAGAGACCTTCCTTTGATTCTATTGCAAAACATGAGCTTGATCACGTGCAATTTTTAAGTTCGACAATTATAGCCTTAGGCGGTACACCCGTTGCAAAACCTACATTTGATTATACAGCTAAAGGCACTTTTCCGGATGTTTTTGCTACAAAAGATTATGCAACTTTTCTTGCGCTTTCTCAAACATTTGAAGATACCGGTGTACGTGCATATAAAGGCCAGGCTGGTGGTTTGATTTCAAACAATGATGTACTCACTGCTGCTTTGCAAATACATTCTGTAGAAGCACGCCACGCCTCACATATCAGGAGTGTTCGCGCTGCTTTGGGTGCCAGTACAAAACCATGGATTACCTTAAACAATACTGGTATTGGTGCAGCTGTGGCAGCTTCTTATGCCGGAGAAGAAAATACTAACCAGTTAGGTGTAAACATTAAAGCTTTACCAAGTATAAAAGGCGGCTCAAGTACCTCAGCTGATACAGCAACAGAAGCATTTGATGAACCATTAACCAAAGCACAGGTGCTTACTATTGTTATGCCGTTCATTCAATAATTAATCTTTATTTTTCTTAAAAGCTGCCCATTTAGGCAGCTTTTTTTATTTCTGATACATACAAATCCGTGCATTCACTGTTCGTTTTCGAACAGTTTAAAGTAATGGATTTTCCAAAAAGCCTTACTGAGCAATGATTTTAGCGTTGGCATAACCGTTGACGTTAAAAACATACCGCATTATCAAAAATTTCTTATGGATAAAGCATATAATGATTCGTACAAAGCAGGAGAAAGGCTTTCAAAACTTTTATATGTATTTACAGCTCCAACTGTTGTAATAGCTTGTCTTGGTTCGTTCGGGCGTGCAACATTTATGACAGTGCAGCCTACAAAAGAGATTGGCATTCGTAAAGTTTTAGGCGCTTCTCTTAGCCAGGTTACCATGTTACTTACAAAAGACTTTATACAATTAGTATTGGTTGCAATATTAATTGCCGCACCTGCTCTCTGGTGGTTTATGAATAAGTGGTTGCAAAACTTTGCTTACAAAACAGTTTTTAGCTGGTGGATATTTATTGCAGCAGGTTTAATTACTACATCGCTGGCGTTGGCAACTATAAGTTTCCAGGCTATCAAAGCAGTAATCGCAAATCCTGTAAAGAGTTTAAGAATGGAATGACAGAATATCTCAACTATAACTAATCTGTTTACAGATTATTATGATTCAGAAAAAAATCAAGAAATTATTTTAATCATAAAATATGGTTTAGACAATGTTTAAAAATTATTTAAAAGTTGCACTGAGAAACTTATGGAAGAATAAAGCATTTTCAGCCATCAATATTATCGGGCTTGCATCAGGGCTTGCTGTTTGTTTGCTTATTGTTTTATATGTAACAGATGAACTAAGCTATGATGAATACAACGCTAATGTTAATCTTATCTATCGTATTGATGCAGATATTTATTTCAATAACACACAATCAAATTTTTCAACAGCGCCTGACCCGCTTGGGCTAACACTTGTAAGAGAATACCCGGGCATAGAACAAATGGTAAGGCTGAATTATCAAAGCGATATCCTTATAAAAAAAGATAATCAGAATGTTCAGGATCATAACGCGGTTTTTGCTGATTCCACTTTTTTTAAAGTGTTTACAGTACCGATGATTGCAGGTGATCCAAATACTGCATTAAATGAACCCAATTCAATTGTGATTAATGAGACCACTGCAAAAAAATATTTCAGCAGTACCGATGTAATAGGTAAAACCTTATACGTTGATAATACAACCAATTGCAAAATAACAGGTGTTATAAAAGATATTCCAAAGCAATCACATTTTCATTTCAGTTTTATTCGTCCTAAAGGCAAGGGCAATGATACCTGGCTCAGCAATAATGCCCATGTATACATTTTAGCGAAACCAGGCATAACGCAGGCAAAGGTTCAAAGCGATGTGGACGCTGCTGTTTATAATTACCTCGGCAAAGAAATGGAGCAGCAAATGCACACTTCTTTAAAAGATATTAATGCGAAAGGAAATCATTTTATATACCACACAATGCCGCTTGCAGATATTCACCTGCGTTCAGATAAGCAATATGAAATGGAAGTAAATGGCAACATTAATTATGTATATATTTTTTCAGTGATTGCTGTTTTTATTTTGCTTATTGCCTGCGTAAACTTCATGAATCTTTCTACCGCACGTTCTGCCAACCGTGCAAAAGAAGTAGGCATCAGGAAAGTGGCAGGCTCGATGCGTTCACATCTTATATTTCAGTTTCTAACTGAATCTGTACTACTAAGTTTTTTTTCATTAATACTTGCTGTTTTATTAGCGGCATTATTGCTTCCGTTATTTAACCAGCTTGCCGGTAAAGGCATGTATATAACAACCTTGTTTTCTACGTGGCTGTTCCCGGCAATGATTGCATTGGTTTTTATAGTTGGATGTATTGCTGGCAGTTATCCTGCATTATATTTATCATCATTTCAACCCATCCAGGTACTAAAAGGTAAAGTTGCAAATGGCTTTAAAAGCAGTTGGCTGCGCAGCGGCCTGGTAGTTTTTCAATTCAGCATTTCAATTATACTTATTATAGGCACCATTGTAATTTATAACCAGCTTCATTATATACAAAACCGTAAAATTGGTTATAACCGTGACCAGGTTTTGATTGTACATAATGGATGGTATCTCAATAATCAAATAAAAGATTTCAGAAATGAATTGTTAAACATTCCTGGTGTACGCAATGTAACTATCAGCGGCGACCTTCCAACAGGAACTGATTTCGACAGCGAAGGCTGGTTTCGGGATGCAAGCTTTGATGCAACTAAAGCGGTGCTGTTTAATAATTTTTATGTTGATGAAAATTATATTCCTGCACTTGGAATGGAATTGGAAAAAGGCAGGAATTTTTCAAAAGGTTTTGCCTCAGACTCCGCTGCTATTATTATTAATGAAGCTGCTGTAAAAGTGCTGGGCTTTAAAGATCCTTTTAAGGAGATATTATATCGCCCGAGATTTAATGCAAATAATACCACGCCGGTTGTTTATCATATTATAGCCGTAATAAAAGATTTTAATTTTAGCTCTATGCATAATAGTGTTGCTCCGTTAATCATTCAGTTGGGTGATAATCGGGGCAGTATCGCGTTGCGCATTGATGCAAAGAATGCATCTTACATTATAAGCAGCGCAGAAAATAAATGGAAAAGCATGGCGCCCGGTCAGCCTTTCAATTATTCTTTTATGGATGCTGACTTTAATAAAATATATACAGCCGAACAACAAACAGGAAAACTGTTTATAACGTTTGCCATTTTTGCCATTTTTATAGGTTGTCTCGGCTTGTTTGGTTTGGTAACCTACGCTGCAGAACAACGCAGAAAAGAAATCGGAGTTCGTAAAGTGCTTGGTGCAACTGTAAGCAGCATCGTTACAATGCTTTCAAAAGACTTTGCAAAGCTGGTACTGATTGCATCATTAATTGCATTTCCTGTTGCGTGGCTGGTAATGAATAAATGGCTGCAGAGCTTTGCTTACAGAACAACAATCAGCTGGTGGATTTTTGTTATTGCAGGAGTAGCAGCTATCATGATTGCATTGATAACGGTAAGCTTCCAGGCGATAAAAGCAGCAGTTGCAAACCCGGTAAAAAGTTTAAGAACAGAATAAATCATTAACAGCTAATGGCTAATAGCATTAGCTCAAACCAAAAATTATGTTTAAGAATCATTTTAAAATTGCCTGGCGCAACCTGATGAAACATAAACTTATTTCTTTCATCAATCTTTTTGGGTTAACAATTGGCTTAACATGCTGCCTGCTTATTCTTACTTATATTCTTAATGAATTAAGCTATGATAAGTATAATAAAAATGCAAACCAGGTTTACCGGTTAACCAGAACTTTTTATAACGGCAATGGTGAGGCTACATTTAACCTTGCTACAGTTTCGCCACCATTCGGATATTACTTTCCAAGTGAATTTCCGGAAATACAAAAAATGACAAGATTGCTTGATAACGGCAACACGCCGCTGCGCTACAAAGACAAACTAATAAATGAACAGGATGTTTATTTTGCTGATGAGAATCTCTTTAATGTTTTTACAGTAAAAGTTTTAAAAGGAAATCCTAAGACAGCATTAAACGAACCTTTTACGATAATGTTAACTGAAGAAACTGCAAAAAAATATTTTGGTAATGAAGATCCTGTTAATAAAGTTATAAGGGCAAATAACCAGTTTGATGTTAAGGTAACAGGTATATATAAAGCATTTCCATCCAATGCACATATACATCCTAACATGCTTGTTTCATTCAATACATTAAAAGATAATTCAGTTTATGGCGAAGAAGGTTTGCGCACAAACTGGGGCAACAATTCATTCTTTACTTATTTACTGCTTCCAAAGGATTATAATGTTAAAAAAATGAAGGCAAGATTCCCTGCTTTTCTTGATAAGCACATGGCTGATCAATATGGTGGCATGCAGCCTTCAAAATATACTAAGCTTGATCTGCAAAAGCTTACTGATATTCATTTGTATTCGCATACAGATGATGAAGCGGAACCTAACGGCGACGTAAGCCGTGTATATATTTTTTCCGCTATCGCTTTATTTATTTTATTGATTGCATGCATTAATTACATGAATCTTTCTACTGCACGTTCTGCCTTGCGTGCAAGAGAAATCGGCATAAGAAAAGTTGTTGGCGCAAGAAAAAAAGAATTGATAGCACAGTTTCTCAGTGAATCTGTACTAATAACATGGACAGCTATTATTATTGCAATAATTTTATTGTACATCACATTGCCATGGTTAAATAAAGTTTCAGATCAAAATTTAACCGTTGATATTTTAATGAAGTGGCAGGTTTTAATTCCATTGTTTTTATCGCCTTTTATAATAGGAATTATTTCAGGTTTATATCCTGCATTATTCATGTCTTCTTTTCAACCTGTAAAAACATTAAAAGGTTTGTTTAAAGTAAAAGGCAGCAGCATAAGCTTTCGCAAAATGCTTGTGGTAACACAATTTGCAATTTCAATCATACTTATTATAGCAACAATAGTTGTATTTCAGCAATTGCATTATATGCAAAACGCATCTTTAGGTTATGATAAAGAGCATATAGTTACAATGTCATATAATTCGGAATTGAATGATCAATATGAATCTTTCAGAAATACTTTATTACAGGATAGAAACATTAAAGAAGTTGGCCGCTCTTCCCGAATTCCTACCGGAAGATTATTAGACGGAACCGGTGCTGCAACCTTAGGTTCAGATTCTATGGTGCCGGTAAAAGCTGATATAAGGTATGTTGCAACTGATTATAATTTTATACCAACGTATGAAATATCCTTAATTGCTGGAAGAAATTTTTCACGCACGTATGGAACCGATACTTCAAACTTTATTATTAATGAAACCGCCGCAAAGGCTGTTGGGTGGAAATCAGGTGAACAAGCTGTTGGGAAAGATTTTAGATATGGTGGTACAACCGGACACATTATAGGCGTAATGAAAGATTTTCATTTTGAATCGCTGCACCAGGAAATATCACCACTTATCTTTATTATGCCTGCATCATCGCCTGGCCAATCTCCATACGGTAAAATTTCTATAAAAATTTCGGGTGAAAATATTTCATCAACGTTAGCAACTATAAAAAATACATGGCAAAAATTTCTTCCTCAACTGCCTTACCAATATACTTTCCTGGATGAAAATTTTTCAAAGTTGTATGATGCAGAACAAAAGCAGGAAACAATCTTTACAACATTTGCATGCATTGCTATTTTCATTGCCTGCCTCGGCTTATTCGGGTTATCTGCATTCGCAATATCACAACGTGTAAAAGAAATTGGTGTAAGAAAAGTATTAGGTGCTGATGTGTCAAACATAGTTGTATTGCTTTCAAAAGATTTTTTAAAGCTTGTAATGATAGCTGCTGGAATTGCTTTTCCTGTTGCCTGGTACGCCATGTATAACTGGCTGCAAGGTTTTGCTTATCGCATCAATATTCAATGGTGGGTTTTTATAATAGCAGCACTGGCTGCTGTATGTATTGCATTGTTTACCATAAGCTTCCAGGCAATAAAAGCAGCAATAGCTAACCCGGTAAAGAGTTTAAGAACAGAATAAATTAAAGTCACAAGTAAATTTCACAAAATAATTTTTTGAGTTTGCTTTAAATTTTGCTTAGCTAAGCATTGCTTATTATCGTACAGAAAGTGTTCAATTACGAACAACTTTTTTGTTTTATGCATGTTGAACACCTGATATACAAGGCTTTTGGCATTGGCACATGCATTGGAGATTACTGACTGTGCATTATGCGCTGTAAAAATATTTCACGGTTAATCATTACATCAGACACAAATCGTATGCTTAAAAACTATTTTAAAATTGCCTGGCGCAACCTTATAAAAAATAAGGTGTATTCAACTATAAATATCCTGGGGCTTGCAGCAGGTATGGCTGTTGCCATACTTATAGCTTTATGGATCTGGGATGAAGTTACATTTGATGATTATCATACAAACCATCACCAGCTTGCACAATTAATGACTACGTTTATTGGCAATGATGGTGATATGCAAACGGGTAGTGCAATCGCTATTCCTATTGCGCAGGAACTGCGAACAAAATATAGCAGTGATTTTAAAAATGTTTCTTTGGCGTCCTGGAATTTTGGACATACGCTTACTGTTAGTGAAACAAAAATTACCAGCCAGGGCATGTGGGTGGAGGCTAATTTTCCCAATATGTTTTCTTTAAAAATGCTGAAAGGAAATATTAACGCATTAAGCGATCCTTCATCTGTTTTATTAAGTGCATCCATTGCAAAATCTTTATTTGGTAATGCTGACCCGATGAATAAAACCATCAAATTTGATAATAAAAATGATTTTAAAGTTGCCGGCATATTTGAAGATTTTCCGCGCAACACCACTTTATATGATGCTAAATTATTTCTACCCTGGAATAAATATATTCTTACTGAAAACTGGCTGAAAGATGCGCAAACACAATGGAACAACCATTCATTCCAGGCTTATGTTGAAGTAAATAATAATGGTAACATAAATAGAATTTCAGATAAAATTAAAATGGCTTCTATGGTGCATAAAAATGCAGCAACAGAAGGCAAAGAAGAACTGGTTTTGCAGCCCATGGATAAATGGCGCTTATACAGTGATTTTAAAAATGGCAAAGCAACAGGTGGCCGCATACAATTTATAAAGCTGTTTATAATTATTGGTGTTTTTGTTTTATTGCTTGCCTGCATCAACTTCATGAACCTTTCCACGGCAAGAAGTGAGAAACGTGCAAAAGAAGTAGGCATCCGTAAAACAGTTGGTTCACTCCGGGCACAATTAATCAGGCAGTTTTTAATTGAGTCTGTCTTAGTTGCTTTCCTGTCGTTTATTTTATCCATTATTCTTGTAATACTATTGTTACCGCTGTTTAATAAGCTTGCAGATAAGAACATTGGCTTGCCATGGGGTAACGCAATATTCTGGTTGCTGGCTTTATTGTTTACTTTTATAACAGGCTTAATCTCGGGCAGTTATCCTGCATTTTATCTTTCTAAGTTTGAATCCATCAAAGTATTAAAAGGCACTTTTCGTGTAGGCAGGTTTGCTTCATTACCAAGAAAGGTTTTGGTTGTTGTTCAGTTTACTTTTTCAATTGCATTAATTATCGGAACCATCATTGTTTTCAAACAAATTCAATTCGCTAAAAACAGGCCAATCAATTATAATAAAGAAGGGTTGATAACAATACCTATGACAACACCTGATTTGTATGGACATTACGATGCGTTGCGCAGTGATTTACTTGCCACGGGTGTTGTGAGCAACATGGCAGAATCATCAAGCCCAACTACAGCAGTATATGCAAACCAGATTGGTTTTAACTGGCAGGGAAAAGACCCGAGTACATTACCGGCCTTTGGAACCATTTGGGTTACTACAGATTTCGGTAAAACCATTGACTGGAAAATAAAAGAAGGAAGAGATTTTTCAAAAGCATTTGCCACCGACAGTTTGGGAATGATTCTGAATGAAGCCGCCGTTAAACTTGTGGGTGTTAAACAGGATATTATAGGACTTACAATACAGTTTAACAATAAAAATTATAAAGTTATTGGTGTTATAAAAGATATGATCATGCAATCACCGTATGAGCCGGTTACTCCAACTGTATTTACGTTTGATCCGGAGAATGTTGGCACTGTTACCGTTGGAATAAAAACCGGTATTTCTGTACCTGGTGCACTAAGAAAAATAGAAAGCATATTTAAAAAATATAATCCAAACGCACCGTTTGATTATACATTTAACGATGAAGAGTACGCAAAAAAGTTTGCTGATGAACAACGTGTGGGCAACCTTGCAACCTTCTTTACTATACTTGCCATTTTCATTTCCTGTCTTGGTTTATTCGGGCTTGCATCGTTTGTTGCAGAACAGCGCAAAAAAGAAATTGGTGTACGCAAAGTGTTGGGCGCTTCAACCTACAGCTTATGGCAAATGCTTTCGGGAGAGTTTGCATTGCTGGTTATCATTTCATGTTTTATTGCTATTCCGCTGGCATGGTATTACCTACATCAATGGTTACAGCAATATAATTATAGAACAGAAATATCATTCTGGATTTTTATTGCTTCAGGCTTTGGTGCGCTTATCATAACATTACTAACCGTAAGCTTCCAGGCTATAAAAGCAGCTTTAGCCAATCCTGTAAAAAGTTTAAGAACGGAATAATAAACTTTTAAATGAAGAATAAATAGCAATCACTAAATCATACATCACCAATAATACATCAGAATAGAAATTTATGCTTAAAAATTACTTTAAAACTGCGTGGAAAAACCTTTCAAAAAACAAAGTTTATTCCTTTATCAACATTGCTGGTTTAAGTATTGGCCTTGCATGTGCCATGCTTATTGTATTGTATTTAAAAGATGATATAAGCTTTGATAAATTTCATAAAAATGTAAACAACATTTACAGGATTATATCCATACAGGACAACGATAATGTCAAAAGTAAAATGGCTTATACAGGCTATTTCCAGGGCCCGAGATTTACGCAAAACGTGCCGGGCATAAAAGCATTTGTTCGTGTACAAGGTAACACAGAAGATATCAAAATCGGCAATGAAGTACAATCACAGGATTTGCTGAATGTTGATTCAAACTTTTTTTCTGTATTTACTTTTCCTTTGCTAAATGGCGATGCGAAAAGCTGTTTAAAGGAACCACATTCAATTGTACTTACTGATGATGCAGCGAAAAAACAATTTGGTAATGCGGATGCTGTTGGTAAAATAGTAATGCTGAAAGATGACAGCACATTTGTTCCATATAAAGTAACAGCAGTTGCTAAAACCATTCCTCAAAACTCATCTATACAATTTACTGCGTTGGTGCCGATGAAAGAGTCTGAAACAGATGCGAAAGACAATAACAACTGGTTCAATTTTTTTTTAAATACATATATAGTGCTTGATGCGAATGCGAACAGTAAAAGAGTAGAAAAACAGATGCAGCATTTTTTTGTTCAGGATGCCGGTAAGGTATTCCAAGAAATGAAAGTAAAATATAGCATCAACGGAACAATGGGCGGTTATGAACTTCAACCTTTTACAAGTATGCACATGAGCACAGAATTACCTGCAACTGATAACGGGTTAACGCACGGCAACAGCCAAATGTATTCTTATATTCTTTCGGGCATAGCCTTGTTTGTTTTGCTTATAGCATGTATCAACTTCATTAATCTTACGGTTGCACGTTCAGTTAAAAGAGCAAAAGAAATAGGCATAAGAAAAGTAATTGGCGGAGACAGAAGGCAGCTTATCACGCAGTTTCTCGGAGAATCTTTCCTGCTATGTTTTATAGCTTTTGTTCTCGCAATATTATTGGTTCAGTTACTTCTTCCTTTATTTAATGAGCTTGCTAATAAAGAGCTTTCTATTTCTTTTTTGTTTGATGCAAAACTTGTTACCAGTTATGTAAGTTTATTCCTGTTAACCGGATTACTGGCTGGCTTTTATCCTGCACTGGTTTTATCAGGATATAACCCGGTAGAAACTTTATACAGCCGCTTCAACATAAAAGGAAAAAACTACTTGCAAAAATCGCTTGTTGTATTACAGTTTACACTGGCTTCATTTTTAATTATTGCCACATTTACTATTTATGCGCAGTTTAATTTTCTTACTACAGAAAAGTTAGGATATGATGACAGTAATCTCATTGTGATTGATAAATCTCCGCTGAAACATTCTGAAGCTGCCGTGTTTAAAAATGAGCTGATAAAAAATCCGGATATAACTGGTATCAGCGCCAAGAACCGTGGCAGCTGGCAAACAACAGCAAAAAATGCTATTGATTCACAAATCAGTTTTGTGTATGAAACGGTTGATGAAAACTACCTGCCTTTATTAAAAATCCCGGTAATGCAGGGAAGAAATTTTTCTGCTGCTATTCCTTCAGATTCAAACAATTCTGTTTTGGTAAATGAAAGTTTTGTTAAGCAGGCTGGCTGGAAAAACCCTGTTGGCGAAACCGTTAATTTCTGGTATAACAACAATGAAAAATATCATGTAATCGGTGTAGTAAAAGATTATCATTATAGTTCATTAAATGAAAAAATAATACCGCAATTATTTACAATGAAGAATGGTAATTTATATGGAACTTATTACATCAAAATAAAACCAAACAAAAAAGCAGATGCTTTAAAATTTTTGCAAGAAAAGTTTAAACAGTTTTATCCATTGAGCCCTTACTCTTATGTGTTTAAAGATGAACAGAACTTAAAAGATTATGAAGCCATCTCAAAATGGAAACAGATACTTTTATTTGGCGCCGTGCTAACGATTTTTATTTCCTGTATCGGGTTGTTTGGGTTGTCAGTTTTATCTGCAGAAAAACGCACAAAAGAGATTGGCATAAGAAAAGTATTAGGTGCATCCGTAAACCATGTAGTAGCCATTCTTTCAAAAGATTTTTTACTGCTGGTAATTATCGCCTTAATTATTTCTTCACCATTGGCTTACATGGCTGCGGGTAAATGGCTTGAAAGTTTTCCTTACAGAATTACTTTAAGCTGGTGGTTGTTTGCAGGTGCTGCAATCATGGTAATCTTCATCGCATTATTTACAGTAAGCTTCCAGGCAATAAGAGCAGCTGTTTCAAATCCGGTTAAGAGTTTGAGAACAGAATAGTCTGAACGGGGATTTAGGTGGATTGAATAGATTAATTATATAAGAATAACTCAGGCATCAAAAAAATCATACATCGGAAATCAAAACTAATGTTCAAAATTATTTCAAAACTGCATTAGAAATTTTAGCAAGAACAAGCTTACTATGTTTATAAATGTGTTGGGCTTTTCTATTGGCATAAGTGCTTCACTTATCATTTTTATGATGGTTGAATATGATTTCAGCTTTGATAAATATGAACCCAACAAAGAAAGGATTTACCGCATTGTAACTGAAGGCGAATGGAAAAGCCAGGGTGTGCCATCGCCTTTACACGAAGCCGTCTAACATAGTTTTTCAGGTATAGAAAACATAGTACCACTTTTTGGTTATTAAACTGGAATACAAAAGTTTCAATACCTCAAGGCAATAATAAACCGTACCAAGTTTTCAAAAAACAGGATAAAATTGTTTTTGCTGATGGCAATTATTTTAATGTGTTTTCGCATGAATGGTTAGCCGGAAACACAAAATCATGTTTACAAAACCCATACAATATAATAAAGTATTACTAACACTACTTATAAATCTCCCTATGTTTATCAAACGAGCAGTCAGGTACAAACAAAGAGACAAACAAATAGTTTTTAAGTTGATACGGTTACCGGCTTATTTCTGTACCACCACCATCACTTTCATTAGCATGTCAGTTCCTTGTATAATAACGGCATAAATACCTGAACTAAATTTGGACAAATCCACATTTATTGTGTTCCTTCCTTTTAGCCTGTCCTGCAATGAAATTTCCTTAACTGCTTTCATGTTACCATCATAAACTTTCAGTGATAGTTTGCTTTCGTTATGCGCCAGTGTAAAAGCAATGTTTACTGCCGAAGATGTTGGATTTGGATAAGCAATCAAAATATTGCTGGTATTAGCCACAGCAACAGGCTTTAATTTTTCCGCTATTGCAAAATTTGGTGTGCCACTGCATTGCGATAAACGAATAAGTGTTGAACCACCGTCGTAAGCATACGCATCGAAACCAGGCTCAAGGGTAACTGTACTGCCACCTAAAAGTGCAATTGCACTGCCCGATATATCAACAGTACCGCTGGTAGTTAACGTATTAATTGCTGACGCCATTAAATAACCTGAACTTATGTTTATACCAGACTCTGTAACATATGATGGAGATTCGCAATTAATAAGGTCGCTGTTGGTGCTTAGGAAACTGTTTACCCTTGTATATTGTCCTCCGGTTAAAACAAGTGCACTGTAACAAGTAACACCATTTTTGCCATTCCACCAGTACGCCATCAGGTTAGTATACGGCGGTGAAAAATTAGAAGCACCATTTGGGTCTTTACAGGAACCTGCATAAGTACAGCCATTGGAAGAAGTATTATAACAGCTTTGACTGTTATAACCAAACGGGTCAGCCTGTGTATCTGTTATCTGGTCCCCTGCGGTAGAAGAATTGCTGCCATTAATATCTTCATAACCATTACTAAAGTCGAAAGTGTGCAATAAGCCCATACAATGCCCCACTTCATGTGCAACCGTTTGTGCTACTCCAACATTACTCTTGGCAACAAGACAGAATGTGTTAGGTATGCCTAAAGTAACACCACCAAAACCACAATTGGTACAGGCGCTATTACCTCCTTTAATTTTAAGCATATAAAATATGTTGATGCAATCGGGAACACGGTAAGAGTCGAAAAGTGATGAGTTATCTGTACCTACCGTAAAATTGCTATCAAGCTTTGTGTTGTAAATGTTATCATATCCTGCATTTATAAAGCAGATATTATTAGCCCTATAAGCGGCTACCAATGTATCGAATTCAGTTGTTAACTGCGCTGCTGTTACACCGGGCAGCGTTCCATCACTGCAATTGAGAATATGAAAGTAAACCCTTATTACAAAGCTGGAAGATTGTATTGAGTTGTTTATGTTGTTTTGGCTTTCGAATTCTTTTGCTTTTTGCAAAGCAGCCTTATCAATTTTATAGTTATCGTAACACGGAAGTTGCGAAAAGCTGCAAACAGAATAAGTAAGAAAGATGAGAAAAACAAATAAACGCAGATGATTATTTGTTCTCATTGTTGTTTGTTTTAAGCTGATCAATCTCTTTCTGTAATTGTATGATGTATAAGGTTAGTTCCTCAATCTTCTGCATCATTTTAGTTTGCACGTCGGCTACTGCTAAACCATTTTTCTGTATTTCAGCAGCAGATGGTATTTCAGGCAAATGATGATGTTCATCAATATATTTCTCTACTTCTTTTAATGAACGCAGCTTATAATTCTTATCAAATACAAAATCACTCCAGCCAGTTTCAACCCTTACTTCTTTTGCCTGTATGGTACCATTTACTGATAAAGTATATTGCGGGGCTGTAGTGCCGATACCTACTCTAACCGTATAATTGCCTGTGCCACCTAATACAATGCTGTTGCTTTGTGTAACCATTGCATAAGCACCAATGGCAGTTGCATCGCTTAAATTACTCTGCGTTGGCACACCCGCACCGTAACCGATAGCTGTATTGTATGAACCCGCTATGTTACCAAATAAAGCGCTACCGCCTAAAGCTGTATTATAATTGCCGGTGGTATTTTCATAAAGAGTAGCGTCTCCAATTGCTGTATTAACAATGCCGGTAGTGTTTAAAGTAAGAGAAGAGGCACCATTTGCTGTATTTGCAGTACCAGTTGTGTTGCCAGCAATAGCATCATATCCGGTTGCCGTATTCTGGCCACCGGTAGTATTATCTGACAGAGCCGAGTTTCCATAAGCCACATTATCCTTACCGGTAGTGTTGTAGTATAACGCGTTAAGCCCTGTGGCGTTGTTGTTATTTCCGTTTGTGTTTGAATACAATGCATTAACCCCATAGGCGGTATTGTAATAACCTGTTGTGTTTTCGAATAATGAATAAACACCAGAGGATGTGTTGGCATAACCGGTTGTGTTTGCGTTTAATGCAACAGCCCCATAAGCGGTATTGTTAGAACCTATTGTATTTGAATATAACGACTGATAACCAATGGCGGTATTGTTAGGACCGGTTGTGTTTGAGTATAATGCCTTGCTGCCAACTGCCACATTATTCTGGCTGACTGTGCTGTTGTATAAAGCAGAATCGCCTATTGCAACAGAACTGCTGCCTGATGTATTGCTGTATAAAGCCTTAATACCAATACCTATGTTTGAGTACCCGGTTGTGTTTGCATACAATGCCTTGGCACCACTTGCTATATTGTTGCTGCCCGCTGTATTGCTGTACAATGCCTGCATGCCTGTGGCAACATTACTGTTTCCTGTAGTTGAATTATACAAAGTCTGATAACCTAAGGTGGTGTTGTTATCACCCGTTGTATTCTTAAATAAAGAGTAACTACCAACGGCTGTACCTCTTGCACCCGCAGTATTACTGTAAAAAGCAGAATCGCCAATAGCGATAAGAGAACCGGTAGCCGTACTTGTATATAAAGCTTTAGCTCCAATTGCAATACCAGAATTTAACGGCCTCGAAAACATTAATGCACCATTAATGTAAACTCCGTTAATAAGGTAAAGATTTCTCCACGCTATAGTTGATGAACCTAGGTTTAGAGAGTTTGAAGTACCCGCAACAAGGCTGTGATTGATTGCTGTTGCTGAAGCAAGGTTTGATAAGCTTGTATTAGCCTGGCTAAAGCCGTTAAAGCGTGTTAGCAACAAAAATAAAATACCGGTAAACAGACAAAGTTTTGATTTCATAAAAATGATTAAATGATTAAGAACTGATTAATCGTGAAAGTAAACATACGGTAAACACGCATGATTATTAATTTAATTGTAATAGCTATTTATCTATACAGTAAGTATATACCAGTTAATTATCAGTTTTAAAAACGTTTACCAGCATTTTGAAGAATGCTACTTAAATTAATATCTTGAAATCCGGTTTCACTACGCATGCAAACCGGTAATTCGGGTTTATGTAAATTTTTATATGCATTGAAATGATGATAGCGGTTCTATAACCTGCCAGGGTTGTTGCAAACAGTACTGCTATTAAAGATGATAAAATACATCAGCAAACCGGCTATATTACCTAGCAGCTTTTCACTTGTATTCCCTAATGCCGTAACTAAAGGTGGTGGTGATCCAAAAACTTAACCATGGATGGTAGATTATGGTAGGGTTACTCCATTAATTATTAAAGCAATACAAGACCAGCAAAACAAATAGATGCAAAATATACAAAGATTTCTGACATGGAGCAACGCATTTTAAAGCTGGAATCAATGATGAGTGTGCAGGCTACCACCACCAGCCAGGCTATTGCCTTAAGCAGCAGCAATAACGCTTCTTTAAAGCAAAATACACCAACCCTTTTAGAAGTGCTATCGTTATTAACTATACTTTGCCGCAGCACGTTTTTAATGCGCAAATAATAGTAACAGATGCAAACAAAAATACTTTAAAAAGAACAACCGTTTCATCTTCCGGTGCGCTTACTGTAGCAGCAGGCAGCCTTGCTTCAGGCACATACAAATATTCTCTTGTTGTAAATGGCAGATTGATTGATACTAAAACAATGGTGCTTACCATAAATTTCAATACATCTTATAGCAATTTTGATTTAGTAAGCCGCCGGTACCGGCGGCTTACTTATTTGATTGTAACCTTTTGGCGCTCATATATCGACTCCACTGTCATGACCTGCTACAAATGAACATCGCATCTTTAATAACCACCTCATTCCAACCCTTCTCTAAAGAGAAAGGCAGAAAAGCATTCAAAATTTATTAGTCTCTCATAATATTATTCAGGTGAGGTTAACAAAAACCAGCATTCTTTTCTTTATCCCAGACCCGCTTTACTGATTTTATAAATATTTCTTTTGATATACTCAATATGTTAACAATGGATAATTAAGCCTAATTAAAGAAAAATCTCGTATATTACTTAAATACTTTGATTTGTAAGACTTAAAAAAGTCTTTACAATCCATTGAATCTGCATATTGAATTAAAATTTTATGATTGTAATCATCATCTTTTTTATCTGTCATTGGTTCTTTTCTTTATTCTTTCACTCATTTTTTTTGCACCGGTTTGCATCACATCAAATGTACACAACCACTAAAGGATGGGAAAAATTTATATACCTGGTTACCTGGTTTGTACAAGGTTCTTCTTTTTTAGTACCACGTGCGTATGGGGTAATGCACAGAATGCACCATACTTACAGCGACACAGAAAAAGATCCACATTCACCCCATTTTTTCAAAGATGTTTTTGGTATGATGTGGCATACTATAATAATATTTAAAAGTTTTAAAACCGGTAAAAATCTTCCTGATCCTCAATTTACAAAAGAATACTTACCCATGTGGAATAAGCTTGATCGTTTTGGAGACTATTTTCTTACAAGATTATTTTTTGTTGCTCTCTATATTTCTATATATGTTGTATTTGCGCCTAACCTTTGGTGGTTTCTATTACTTCCGATACATTTTTTAATGGGTCCTATTCAAGGTGCAGTAGTAAACTGGTGTGGCCATAAATATGGGTACAGCAATTATAAAAATGGCGACCACTCTAAAAACACTTCACCGTGGGGTGTATTACTAATGGGAGAATTATTTCAGAACAACCATCATCATCAAAAAGACAATGCAAACTTTGCAAGAAAATGGTTTGAGTTTGACCTAACATATATTATTATGCAAGGATTAAACAAAATAAAGGTTATTAAGCTTAAATCTTTTATGATTAAAAAACCTGTCAGCGCTTTAACTGTTTTAGTACACTAATTATATTTATTTTTTTCAGTGTTTCTTTACGCTGCCTATATGTGTATAAACATTGTTTAATTTCCGCAATATATTTCACTGTTTCATTTTACTGCGAATCTTACTCATACATGTTACTTAAATGATGTATAAAAAGTGTAGTGTTAATCTACGCTTATGCAGGTATGTTGTGGTGGTGTTAATATAATTTACGTTTTTTTTCAGTAGTTAGTTAACCAAATGTTTGTTACGTCATATATTTAAATGGTTAAGTCATCAGAATATAAAGATTATATACCTAAAAATGTACTTGTATTAGGCGCTAATTCTGATGTAGCTAAAGCAGCCATTGCATTATATGTCAAAGAAGGGCATAAGGTAATAGCAGCTTCAAGAACTACAGATGAATTGAATGCGTTTGTTCAGCAGCAAGGCTTCGCGGGTAACATAATCGTGCAATATTTTGATGCCACCGCTTTTAATACTCACCGGCAGTTTTATGATAATTTGCCCTACAAACCAAACATTGTATTATATGCAGCAGGATTTTTAAAAAATAATGAAGCAGCCATGCTTGACTGGGAGAGTAGTTTTAAAATGATGAAAGTACATTACTGTGGTGCTGTTTCAATCATCAATATCATCGTTGCTGATAAGGGCAATAACCGGCTTGAAAAGATAATCGGGCTTTCATCACTTTCCGGTGTAAGAGGCCGTAAGAGTAATTTTATCTATGGCAGTACCAAATCAGCCTTTACGCAATACCTGGCAGGGCTAAGACAATATCTTGCGTTACAAAATATACATGTTCACGTTATTATAGCAGGTTATATCCGCAGCAAAATGACCGCCGGGCTAAATCTGCCACAATCACTCATGCTTGAACCTTCATTTATAGCAAACACGGTAGTATATACACCCAAGCGATTTATTATTGTACCAGGTTTTAAATGGAAAATAATTTACTTCATCTTAAAAATATTGCCGGAAAAATTAGTAGCAAAATTACCATAAAAAACAGGCGTACAGATTACGAACCAGGTAAACCTGACTCATAAAACTACTTTTAGGAGAATTATTCTTTTGTCAGTTTAAGCAACCTTGTTTCTTTTTCATCTTTTATGCTGATGAAATACATGCCTTGCGGATAAGTGCTGATATTAAAATC
>CAHJWK010000070.1 GCA_903642275.1 Chitinophagaceae bacterium | reverse complement strand
TCGCCAGGTACCTATTGTATTTTTTCCTTCAGGCGACCCTAACCAGATTTATGTTTACTTAAGGTTGCCTGTTGGTACTGATGTTAATTATACGGATTCAATTACGCACCAGCTTGAATACAAAGTGTATCATGTGCTGGGCATGAATAATGGCAAAAAAAATCCTGTTGTTGAAAGTGTTATAAGCAATGTGGCAATCGGAGCAAACGATCCTACCAGCGGCGACCAAAGTACACATTCTGAAAGAGGAAGAATACAGGTCTCTTTTGTTCAATATGGTGAAAGAAATGGTGTATCAACAATGCCTTATCTTGATTCAATTCGTGGCGCATTAAAAGGTATTCCAGGCGCACAGATAAGTGTTGATAAAGAACAGGGCGGCCCGCCAACAGATCCTCCGGTAAACATAGAAATTGCCAGTGATGATTTTGATGATTTGATTAAAGCATCAACATCATTAAAAAACTATCTTGACTCTATACAGGTGCCGGGCGTGGAAGAATTGAAGATGGATGTTGACCTTACCAACCCTGAAATATCTTTCAATATTAATCGCGAGAAAGCAAATATTGAAGGACTTTCTACTTACCAGATAGGCAATGAAATAAGAACAGCAGTTTTTGGCCGCGAGGTTTCAAAAATAAAAGAAGGTAAAGATGAATATAAAATTCAGTTGCGAGACGCAGAGATGGAGCATGCAAAACTTTCTGACCTGCTGAATATGAACATTACTTTCCGCACATCAACGGGCGCAATAAAAACTTTGCCGATTGCTTCTTTTGTTGATGTGGATTATACCACAACATTGGGCAGTGTAAAGCGTAAAAAATATAAGCGTGTTATCACACTTACATCAAACATTTTATCAGGTTATACCACCACAACGGTGAACCAGCAACTGGCAACTGACATACAAAACTTTAAACAAAAACCTGATGACGTTACCATAACACAAACCGGCGAAAGCGCCCAGGAAGCAGAAACAGGTGCGTTTTTAGGCCAGGCATTAATGGTTACTTTAATGTTGATTTTGCTGATACTTGTTTTGCAATTCAATTCCATAAGCAAGCCGGTAATTATATTAATGGAAATTATGTTTAGTGTAATTGGTGTGCTGCTTGGCTTTGCAATCACCGGCATGAGCGTTAGTATTGTGATGACAGGGCTTGGAGTTGTTGGGCTAGCTGGTATTGTAGTAAAGAATGGAATTCTTGTTATAGAATTTGCAGAAGAGCTGCGCGGCCGTGGCATGAAAACAAGAGATGCAATAATTGAAGCCGGAAAAACGCGCATCATCCCGGTGATGCTTACGGCAATGGCCGCGATACTTGCGCTGATACCGCTGGCTATTGGCTTCAATATAAATTTTGTAACGCTGTTCTCAGAATTAAACCCGCATATTTATTTTGGTGGTGATAATACAGTATTTTGGAAACCACTTTCATGGACAATCATCTTCGGGCTTGCATTTGCATTTTTTATGACGCTGATTATTTTACCGGGCATGTATTTGATTGCTGAAAGATTGCGCCGCCCGATGCGCCGCATATATGGTGGAAAATGGATAAGCATCATGGGCATTCCGCCGCTTACACTATTGTTTATTCCGCTTACAATAATCACTTCAATAAAACATAGCATCCAGGTTTCAAGAAGAAGGAGAAAAGGTGATTCAAAAGCAACAAACGATGCTTTTAACGGCAGCTGGTTTTAATCAAACAAAAAAATAATATTAAGCCGCTTAATTTTTAGGCGGCTTTTTTATTTAGTATGATTGATAAGAAGCTGTCAGTTGGCAAAAAATTTGGCTGCCGGATACACTTTACAAGGTTCCGGTCCGGAAAAACTTACTGCCGGTTGTGAAAAATCTCCCGCCGGATGCGTTTTAGAAGGTGCCGGATACAAAAAACACGTTGCCAGACGCAAAAAATATACTGCGAGATGAAAAAAATCATCCGCCGGTTGTAAAAAATCAAGTACGGGATGCAAAAAACATCTTGCCGGTTATGATTTACAAAGATTCAAAAAGGAAAAACTTAAAATTGATTGAAAAGATTATTACCGCGCCTTCAGCCAGCTTTCAGGGTTTGTAAAACCGGCGCCGTTGCTTACACTAAACACCATTTCTCCATCACCGGATTGGCCTGCATCAGCTTTACCTAAAACGGTTCCGGCATGTACGGCTGTGCCTTTGGTTACCTGCACACCTGATAAATTACTATACGCAGTAAAATATTTACCATGCCGTATTACTATAGCGGTATGTCCATCTACATCAAAAACGGCAGAAACATCTCCATCAGCAACTGCTTTTACAGTGGCACCAACAGGCAAAGAAATAGTAATGCCATCGCTGTTACCCTTTAAGAGTGTTCCGGGAATTTCGTACGAACCATAATGAATGCTTACATAACCCGAACTAACCGGCCACGGCAAACTTCCACGATGCGTTTCAAAATTTATGGAGCTCTCCATGCCTTCGGGTGTTGACTCAAGCACATTGTAAGTACGGTTTGATTTAGGAGTTGTGGTTGTATTAGTAGATGTATTGTTAGCCGGTGTAGTTGGCGATGTTGTAACATTACTTTTATTGCCGCCGCTTGATGCAGTAGCATTTTGTTGTGCGGCAAGTGCTGCTTTGCGTTGCGCTTCTTCCTGTGCTTTCTGCTTTGCTTCGGCTTCCGCTTTTCTTCTTGCTTCAGCAATTTCGCGGTTGATAATAACCTGCAAAGCACTCTTTAATTTTTGCTGGCTGCGCTGGCCGGTCTTTATTTCGGTAGCCACTTCAGATTCCTTACTTTTTAATTGAGAAACAACCTGGCTTTGTTCTTTTTTATCATCCTGCAGAACATTTAACTGTTTCCCTTGTTCAGCAAGTGTAGAGCTTTTTTCTGTTTTGTTTGAGTTTAATGTGTTGATCTTATCAGTAATTATTCCTTGTGTTTTTTCAATAGTGTTTACCTGCGTTTCACGGTATTGCCGGTAACTTTTTAAATAAGCAATGCGCTTGATGGCATCATTAAAACTGGTGGCAGAAAAAATAAAATTTAGGTAATCATAATTGCTGCGGTTTCTATATGCAAACACCAGGCTTTTTGCATAATTCATTTTAAGTGTATCAAGCTCTTTGTTTAAATGATTGATCTGAATCTGGTCAAGATAAATGTTATCATCAAGCCGGTGCAAATCTTTATTTATACTGATGATAAGCTCATTTCGCGCAGCAATTTTACGTTGCACCAATGCAAGCTGCCCAAGTGATTGTTTTTTGTTTGATCTTATCTGGCTTAATGTATTATTAAGATTATCAATTTCATGTTGCAGTTGCTGTTGCTTCTTTTGAATATCTTCTTTTGTTTCCTGTGCATGAACAATTAATGCTGTACAACAGAAAAAAAGAAAGAGCCATTTTTTAAGCATGTAATTTATTTGATGCGGACGTTGCAAATTAACGCATCATCTTGCTTAATCGTATTTGATTATATAATTTTTAGAAATCGTAAACGGAAATGTTTGCGGCTGATTGAAGTTAAATTCTTTAAAGTTAAGCGATAATTTCATAGGTGATGATCCTGTAACAGCAATATCTCTGCCGGCAGAAAAATTTATACCGTTCAAGAGATGATAATCGTTATAAAAGATGTTAGCGTTTATAACATTGCTGTCACTTGTTGCAGTAAAGTTGCTTTGACCAAGTATTAAATTGTTTTTTGCAAATGAAAAAACGTAACCGATTAAAGCTTGCTGTGATGAAACCAAAACAGAGTCCTGTTTTACGTTTACATTATAATTATTGGTGTTGAATAAAGATGGTTTGCCAAGAATTATGTTTTGAAAATCATTAAAACCAAATGGCAGTTTTGTAAGTTTCTGAAGATGATCTATGCTGCTCAGTTGTACGCTTCCATGTATTTTATCAATAATTTTCACACTGTCTTTTGTTACTAAAACCCTTGCTCCTTCAATATTTAATGGCCCTGTTACTGACATCCAGATTGCACTGTCTTTTTGTATGCGTATGTAAACTGTGGCGTTACCTGAAAATTTATCAGAGTTAAAATCAGCCTTTGCCTTGCCGTAAAATGTAGTAAAATCTAAAGGCGTATTTAATAACGTTGTTAGTTGATTTTTAATGATTGTTGTTGAATCAACCGGTTTCATGGTTACTGCGGGTGACTGATTAATTACCGGAGCTGCTGTTACAGTGCGTTGTGTATTTCTTATTGTATGACAACTTAAAATCGACAGTATGATGATAGCTGATGTAATAATTTTTTTCATTTCATTTTTTACCAGTGTGACCAAAACCGCCTACACCACGTTTAGATTCATTCAAAATTTTAACTTCAATCCATTCGGCTTTCATTACCGGCTGAATTATCAATTGCGCAATCCTGTCGCCGTTTTCTATTATATGTTCTTCAGCAGAAATATTTACTAAAATGATTTTTATTTCGCCGCGATAATCACTGTCAATAGTTCCTGGGGAATTTAAACAGGTTATACCATGCTTAATTGCTAAACCACTGCGTGGTCTTATTTGTGCTTCATAATTATCAGGCAGTTCAATAAACAAGCCAGTGGGTATTAATGCACGTTGCAACGGTAATAATTTAACAGGCTCTTGAAGGTTTGCACGAATATCCATACCTGCGGAGCCGCTTGTTTCATACGCCGGTAAAACGTTAGATGATGTATTGATGATATTAATCAAAATTGTGTTCATGGGAGTTGAGTAATCAGGAAATAATCTTTTCAAGTAACACAGTTGCATAAGCCACTATACCTTCTTCCCTGCCAACAAAACCAAGCTTTTCTGTTGTAGTTGCTTTTATAGAAACTTCTTTTTCAGTTAGATTAACCAGCTTCGCAATTACACTTTGCATTTGCTTAACGTAAGGTTTTATTTTTGGTGATTGAAGGCATAATGTACTGTCAATATTTATGAGCGTATAACTTTCCTGTTTGATGAGTTCATTTGTTTTGCTCAATAATATTTTACTGTCAATATTTTTAAATTCATCTGATGTATCAGGAAAGTGCTCACCAATGTCACCCAAACATGCTGATCCAAGCATTGCATCACAGATAGCATGTAATAAAACATCTGCATCGCTGTGGCCAAGCGCACCTTTTGTATGCGGAATTAAAACACCACCAAGCCAAAAATCTCTCCCTTCAACTAATTGGTGAAAATCTATCCCAAAGCCAATGCGTAAGTTCATGTAAATAAAAAAGCGAAGGTAAATTCCCCTCGCTTTAAAATAAGTTTAAAACGTTATTGATTATCCTGCGGACTTAGATTAAATAAAATGCCAAAGCGCAAGGTGTTTGAAAGCGGATTTCTTGTAATGCCACTGCCGGATGGTGCCAGGTAAGAAAAATTGAATGTAAAAATATTATAGCTTAAGCCAACGCCTGCCGTAAAATAACTTCTGTTGCCCATTTCTTTTGTTTCTTTATAATAACCGGCACGTAAAGAAAACTGGTTAAGATAAGTATATTCTGCACCTAGCGAACCTGAATAAGTTTGACTGCTAAAAGATTTAAACCAGCTGCTAAATACACTCTGGCTGTGATAGTCATCAAGGTGCTGCTGAAAACCAGATGTATCGTCCGGGTTATAAGCGGGAACTGCAGGCACAAGCAACTTATTTACATCAAGTGACAATGTAAATTTATTATCTTCCTGAAAAACCCAGGTATAAGCAAGGCCTCCGCCTAAGTTAGCAGGTATAAAATCTTTTGATAAAGCATTGTCAGTATAACCTATTTTACCACCAAGATTTGATAAGGCAATACCCCATGTTAAACCGGAACCATCATTTGCAGTATTATTTCCATATACAGAAAGATCGGCAGCAACTGTAGTACCGGCTTTATAGGTTACACCTTCCGTTACGGCACCTTTAGCAAGAGACGAGTTGATGTACCTTAATGCCACACCAACGCCAAGCGTGCTGGAAATTTTTCTTGAATAACCAACATCAAAAGCGAATTCCCTGGGGCGGCTTGTATTTAAAGGAGTACCCTGCGCATCTGTAAATTGAATCTGCCCTAAATTAAAATAGCGCAGGCTTGCAGAGAATGCCTGGTCTTCATCCAGCTTGTGATAACCTGATAAAGTTGCCAGGTAAACATCCTGTGCGATGTCTTTTAACCAGGGCGTATACGTTAAGCCTATTGCATCGCTGTTAGTTGCAAAAGGAGTTTTAGCTAAATCCCAGAAACCGGAGTTGGCATCAGGGCTTAATGCAATACCTGCATCACCCATGCCGCCTGAACGTGCATCAGGTGATATGCGTAAAAATGGAACTGCAGTAGTTACAATATTAATTGGGTCTTGTGCATCAGCAGTTGATACAGAAGCATAACCTGCAATTAATAAGCAGGTAAAAACCAGGAAATTTTTTCGCATCATTTATTTTTTACATTTTGGTTTGCTGACTATTTAATAATATTCATTTAAATTTTCAGCCAAAGGGTAAATTTTCTTCGATAGACTTTATTAAGACGATTAAAGATGATGCATTAGTATGGCAAATATGTAGTATTTTAATTTCTTTACCAATAATACCTATAATTAATAAGGATTATTATTGAGAAGCGGTTGGCTGCTTTACCTTCTTTAAAAGAATGATATATGTTGGAAAATGATCGCTGTAGCCGCCACGATAAATATTACCATCCCAGGTGCGCATAGGGTAGCCTTTATATTTACCAATATTTTCAACCATATATTCTTTATTAAAAATATGCTGCTGATAATAAAAAAATCCTGTCTGGCTTTTATTGAGCCATGAATAACTTACCATGATCTGGTCAAACAGTCCCCATGCATCCTGAAAAGCAAGCGTGCCGATTCCTTTCTTATACAAATCAACCCATGGGTTATATAAACCGCCGGGTTTTACATCTTCGACATTACCTTTTGCATTAAGCACTTTTGTTACGCTTGGGCTTACAGGATCATCATTCAGATCACCCATAACAATAATTTTTGCATCAGGCTGCAATTTTTGTATTGAATCAATAGCATCTTTATCAACTTGCGCTGCTACTGCACGTGCCGGTGCGCTTCTTTGTTCGCCACCCACACGGCTTGGCCAATGGTTTACAAAAACATTAATCGTATCACCGGCAAGCAAACCTTTCACCCATAACACATCTCTTGTAAAGTATGCCGGTTTTGTACCTTGCTGTAAATGCACAAATAATTTTTTGCTGCTGATAACTTGAAAATATTTCGGATTGTACAATAACGCAACATCAACACCGCGAAAATCTCTTGAATCATAATGTACAAAAGCATAATTGCGTGGTTGTAACAAAGACTGATGCACAAGATCATTCAACACTGTATCATTTTCAATTTCAGCAACACCTAACAATGCAGGACCATCCGGGTTTATATCTGTTCCAATTTGTGATATAACAGTTGCAAGATGTTCAACTTTGGTCCAGTAAACTTTACTGTTATAATTCTTAGGGCCGTTGGGTAAAAACTCTTCATCATTTACATTCGGGTTATTTACTGTATCATAAAAATTTTCAAGATTATAAAAGGCAACAACAGCGGATTTATACTGTTGTTGTTGTGCTGATATTTTACAGCAAATAATTAGTAGAAACAGAAGTGTATAAAATGTTTTCATGTACTGATGATGCACAAACATAAGCACATCAATATTTACCATAAATTAATTTCTGAATGAGTTTAGTTACTATTATATTTGAGATACCAGGCTTCTTTTTAATGGCACCTTATGAGACAATTACTTTGGACTTTACTGTTCTTTGGTAATATTATCTTTTGTAACGCACAACAAACAAAAGATACAACTACTTTACCTAAGCGTGATTCAACAATAATAGACGATTTAAAATCCAGCACTCTGGATAATATTCCAACCATCTCACTTGATGATAATGATTTAACAGATGCCAGCGACCAAAGTGTATCATCAATATTAACTGCAGGCCGAGACCCTTTTTTTAATGCGGCTACATTTAGTTTCAGTGCACTGCGCTTCAGAATACGCGGCTACAGTTCAGATTATGCAAGTACTTATATTAATGGTATTTCAATGGATAATCTCGATGATGGTTATACACCATTTGGTTTATGGGGAGGGTTGAATGATGTATTCAAAAACCGTGATATAAACATTGGAGTTCGGTATAACACGTTTGCTTTTGGCGATATTGGAAACACTACAAACATTGATGTTCGTGCAACTAAACAAAAACCGCAAACCAGTCTTACGTATGCATATTCAAATCGTACATACGACCAACGCTTAGCATTTACGCACAACACCGGTATCACAAAAAAAGGGTGGGCGTTTACTATTTCCGGCAGCAGGAGATATGCAGGCGAAGGTTATGTGCCGGGCACATATTATAATGGCTGGAGCTGGTTTACATCTATTGATAAAAAGATTGGGCAGAAACAAATATTGTCATTAATCGCTTTTGCCGCACCAACAGAAAGTGGCAGGCAGGGTGCCGCAACTATGGAGATGATTGATCTTGCGGGTTCACATTATTATAATCCGTATTGGGGTTACCAGGATGGTAAAAAAAGAAACGCTAACATCAGCAAATCAAATCAGCCTGTAATAATCCTTTCACATGATTACCGCATCAGCAATTCAACCGATTTAACTACGTCTGCAAGCTACCAGTTTGGTGCAAGGTCTTACTCTGCGCTTGACTGGTTTAACGCACCTGACCCTCGTCCCGATTATTACAGGTACCTGCCAAGTTATTATGCTGACGACCCAACACAGCAACAAGCGGTTTATAATAACTTAAAAAATAATGAAGCATCAAGGCAGATAAACTGGGACAATCTTTATAACGTTAACCGTGAAAACAATGCAACCATTTATAATGCTAATGGTATTGCGGGCAACAACGTAACAGGCAATCGTTCTTATTATATACTCGGCAAAAGAGTTACAGATACAAAGAAAATAAACTTTAATTCTGTGCTGAATGTGCGGTTGAGTAATCACGTGGCTTTAACTGCCGGCGAGAGTTATCAATATTCACATGATAACTTTTATGAACAGGCCGCTGATTTATTAGGCGGTTCTTTCTGGGTTGATGTAAACCAGTTTGCGTTGCGTGATTTTCCAAACAGCAGCACTGCTTATCAGAATGATTTAAATCATCCGAACCGCATTGTAAAAGCCGGTGATAAATATGGGTATAATTATGATATTAATATAAACAAAGCGGAAGTATGGTCGCAATTAGTATTTACGTTTCCACACGTTGATTTTTTTATTGCGGGTGATGGTTCGCAAACAATTTTCAGAAGAATTGGAAACGTGGAAAATGGTTTGTTTCTTGATAACTCTTTTGGCAAATCAACACCGAATGTTTTTTATAATTATGGTGCGAAAGGCGGCATTACGTATAAAATAAACGGACGAAATTATTTATATATAAGCGGCGCTTTATTGACACGTGCGCCATATTACCAGGATGCTTATGTATCACCAAGAACAAGAGATGTATTGCAGGATAGTTTGCGCAGTGAAGATGTACAAACTGTGGAAGGTGGTTATATATTAAATGCACCTAAATTAAAAATTCATTTAATTGGTTACTATACGCAAACTAAACATGGCTTTAATGTGCTTACTTTTTATCATGACAGTTACCAGGATTTTGTAAACTATGCTTTAAGCAACATAGATAAATTATACTTTGGTGGTGAGTTTGGTTTTGAAGCAAATGTTGCACGTAATCTGACTATAAATGGTGCTGCAGCAGTTGGCAGGTATTATTATAACAGTCGCCAGAAAGCAGTAACCACCGTTGATAATACGGCGCAGATTTTAAGCACACAAACAATCTATTCTGATAATTACAGGATACCATCCACGCCGCAACAGGCATATAGTTTTACTATAGGTTATCGTTCACCAAAGTTTTGGTTTCTTAATATAACAGGAAGTTATTTTGATGATATGTGGCTTGATTTTAATCCTGTTCGCCGCACAGAATTAGCTACTGAAAACCTAACTAAAAACAGTGCAACATGGCATAATGTTCTTGATGAGCAAAAGCTTAATGAACAATATACGGTTGATGCATTTGCAGGTTATTCTTGGAAGCTGCCGAATACGTACATCGGTTCGGGCAGCAATCGCAAAGCTGTTTACCTTGCTATTTATGCAGGCGTAAACAACCTGCTGAATAATACAGATATTATTTCCGGTGGCTATGAACAGTTGCGTTTCGATTACTCAACATCAGACATCAATAAATTTCCTGCAAAATATTACTATGCTTATGGCATAAATTATTTCGCAAGCATAGCATTACGTTTTTAATCCATTAATTTTTATCGTTCAACAATATAAAATGAAAAAATTTACCACCATAATTTATAGTGCTTGTTTTATTGCAATGCTTGCAATCTTTGTAATTGCATGTAATAAAAAGTTTGATGCGCCGCCGCCTTATACGCCGCCAATCCTTACACCTACTTTAACTATTGCACAGCTAAAAGCTATGCATGTAAGCGGTAGTAATGAAACCATAACAAATGATGATATTATCGAAGGCACTGTTATAGCAAATGATTCATCGGGTAATTTTTATAAGCAGATAATTATAGAAGATTCAACCGGTGGTATTGCAGTAAATATTGATGATTATAATTTATACACTTCTTACCCTGAAGACAGACAAATATTTATAAAATTAAAAGGTTTGATTTTGTATGATGCAAGCAAGCTGATAGAACTTGGCGCAAGTAAAGATGCTACCGGTGCTATTACAGCAATTGCATCACCCGTAAAAGATAATTATGTTATTAAGGGTAATTTGGGTAACACTGTTACACCAAAGATTATTGATGTATCTGACCTGAATGATACCTACCAGAATATGCTGATACAGTTAAACGATTTTGAATTCAACGAAACTGATACAGCCAAGATTTATGCTGATACATCTTCTTCAAAAAATTCTGTAAGCTTTACATTAAAGAACTGTTCATCCAAATCAATCACGTTGCGCACAAGTGGCTTTGCATCATTTGCAGGCGTTAATGTTCCTAATGGCAACGGCACCCTGACAGCAATTTATTCTGTTTATAATACGTCAAAACAATTGGTAATACGCGATACAGATGATGTGCAGTTTAATAACACACGTTGCAACGGCGGCCCTGCGGTGCAAACAACTATTGCAAACATCCGCAGCATGTACAAAAGCAGTGATATAAAACTCGGCGCTTATAAAATTGGCGGCGTGGTTATTTCAGATGCATCAAACAAAAACATTTCTTCCGGCTCTGTTATATTGCAGGATGGTAATGCAGGCATCTCTGTTTATTTGGGCGGAACAATCAGTTACAGTGTTGGTGATTCAATTACAATTGATGTTAGCGGTGATACTTTAAAAAACTATAACGGCTCACTTGAGATTGACAGTTACGGCACTACACCAACCTTGGTGGCAACAGGCAAAACAGTTATTCCGCAAACAATTTCTATTGCACAACTTAACACAAACATATCAACCATAGAAAATACTTTGGTAAAGATAATGCGTGCTGTGGCAAGCGGCAACCCAACATATTCAGGCAGCAATGTGTTGACTGATGCAAGTGATAATATCTTTTTATATACTTCTTCTGCTGCATTGTTTGCCAACAATACATTGCCCACGGATACCAGCGACTGGATTGGTTATGCAAAATCATTCGGCACTACAAAAGAATTTCAGCTACGTAATACAACTGATGTTACGAAGAGTGCAGTTAATACAAACAGCGGAGATGGTATTGAACTTACAACCTCGCCATTTACTTTAAATTTTGATGATATTGCTTCCGGTTTGCCGGCTGGTGTGTTTGTAAAACTATCTGCTTCATCAACTTCGCTGGGTACAGATGCAACGTATTCAACTGACCAGTCTTCATGGAGCAATACATCATCAGGTTTTAAAAATTATGCAAGTGCAACAGGCTTAACTGCAGCCAGTGATGCAACATCGCAGGACGCTTCTTTAAACAGGGCGTTAGGCGTTAAGCAAACAAGTGCAACAGGTTTTGATCCAGGTGCAGCATTTGTATTTCAGATAAATAATACATCAGGTAAAACAAATCTCGCATTGAATTTTTTATTGCAATCATTGTATGATGGCGCCGGCAGAACAACCACCTGGCAGGTTGATTACGCGTTGGGCGATAATCCAACTACGTTTACACCGGTAACCACATCACCATCAACCATAACAACAGGGTCAACATTTGCGAGTACACCTGTTACGGTAAATTTTGGAAGTGCACTGGATAATCAAAGCGGTAAAGTATGGATACGCATTGTTACTTTAAGTGCCACAACCGGCAGCAGCAGCCGTGCTTCAACAGGTGTTGATGATGTGACTGTAAGCTGGCAGTGATTATTCTGAGTAATGGCCTTTGGCCATATAACTGATGCAACGAGGTATCTGCCCAAGCTTGCAGCAATACTGTTATTAAAAGAACTTATTTATATCATTCCTTGAATTTAAAGACCACAACAGTAAAACATTAATTTTTTATTTATTCTATTTACTTCTCTGCAATCTTCACATACATTTCTATATCTCCATCATAAGAAATTGCGCCATTGTAAAACTTCAGCGTATCATTTCTTAACTCAAATGATTCGGCAGGGTTACCATTAAAAATAAACTGGTCAATTTTTCTTCCCGTATTCAAATCTGTTCCGGTACCCACACTAACAGAATATGTTCCGCTTCTGTATATTGAATCCTTATAAATCCTTGAAAAGTCAGTTTGGGTAAACCTCCACAAGCTGCCGTTTCCTGTTCTATAATTATCCGCATTAAAAGGCACCATCCCGCCAGACACGGCACGCAATTCCCACACTCCGAACAATCCTTTTCCATTCACCTGCTGGAGTGATTGAGTGTCTTTTTTACATGCATTCAAAGTGACAATCCATAATAAAACAGGCAAGAAGTATGATGGTTTCATAAATAATTTTTCAAGCATGAGCAACTAATTATCTTAAACGTTGTAAGAACGCTGCAAATAAAGAGATAATTAAATTAGATAGCTTCAAACATTTGACCAGGGAAAACTTATTTGACTTCTAAATCAAAATGGCAGAAATTACCTCCAATTGGCGAGGGGCCAATAATTGCAGGTGTAAATTTATACGTACCGGCAGCCTGAGGAGTTCCAAAGCCTTTTAAAGTAATGGTTTGCTCACCTTGTTCAAAAAACCCTGAACCTCCAAAGAAAATACCATCATCAGGTGTAGTGTAAACAGCATAGTTGCCTGGAATGGTTGCATAAATTTCAAAAGTCAGCGTGTTAGAATTATTGAGTGGAATACCAGAGGTATATGTACCATTTATTGTATGGTTAAGGCAAATGGTATCATAACCATATTCGAGAACGTAAACTGCCAGGGGGTCATTTGGTTCTACCGGAATGCTGAAACTACACTGAGAAGAATCGGCGCTCACTTTAAAAAAATAACGACCGGCTTCTTCAGGCATTCCTGCACTTTTCAGGGTAACTGCTTGGTTGCCGGTGTCAGCGAAATATCCGGACAACGAGAAACTAATTCCATTAATGGTGTCTGTCTTTATAGTATATGTGCCTGCGGTGACGACATTAATATGAAGGAGTATTGTGTCTGTTACGTCAAGTTTTTTATCGCTTATATATCTCCCGCTGATTACAATATCCGAACAATCGCCCGGGTTGCCCGTCAAAATATAACTTGAAACAGGTTTTTCTTTTACAATAATGGGAAAATAACAGCCATTGTCTCCCGGAATTTTTATAATAAAATTTCCCGCAGAGTCGGGTATGCCTGTGCAAGACAGTTGAACAATTTGGGTACCTGTATCTGAAAAAATACCGGTTGCAGAAAATGCAATACCATCTACCGGTATAGTAAAAATATTATAAGAGCCGGCACGTGCTGTATTAACAGTTACCTGAAGATAATTATCTGAATCAGCCGGCACCTGCACATAATAATTACCACCCAGTTCTACGGGTGTACATTGAGAAGGGGCACCTGCAATAGTATATTGGGCAGAAGGTCCTCCTTCATAACTGTATTCTTTATAGCACCTGATAAGTAATACCGGGGAAAGCAACAGTAAAGTAACATACAATGATAGCAATGGCTTCTTCATGGCAAGCTGATTCGATAAATCAACTTCGAAAATATAATTTTTTTGTTTTAGAGTATTAATTGGCACCATCACTCTACTACCGGCTACAGCAGCCACGCTTCAACAGGCAGTGATAAGCATAAGCTGGGAGTAATTAATCATCCATAAATAATTATTCAAACATTCTTTTACTGAAATTGCAGGTATAAATATTTTTAATGCCTGAACATGATGTTACCAAACATACAAAAGCTATTTATGATACCATAAGAGAACCGGGTAAAACCTGGAAACATAAGTTGGGTGATATACTGGTGGAAATTGCGATTATTGTTTTTGCAATAAGCTTATCGCTGCTGCTGGAAAGATGGCGTGAAAATGTGCATGATCAGACTATAGAAAAAAAATTCCTGTCAGGCTTGCGCACAGACTTACAAAATGATATTAAGCAACTGAAAGCAGACAGCACATCCTATCAAAATTTATATACCGGCTGGAACTACCTACGTAATGCAGGCGTTAATAAAATTGCATTGAATAAAGATTCAGCTAACATGTATGCCGGTACGCTTATGAACACTACCGAATTTAATCCCAATAACAGCCGGTTTGAAGCTTTGAAAAGCAGCGGCGAATTCAATGTTATTGAGAATGATTCTTTGCAGGATTTGATACTGGATTTGTACCAGGATAAAATACCTTCTGTAAAATTATCTACATCCTATATTACCCTTTTTAAAACGCAGCAGTTTCAGCCTTTTCTTTCAAAAAATTTCAGGTTTAATAAAGATGGTACCAATAACCTTCAGGAGTTAATTGAAATGCCGGAAGTGCAGAACTATTTATACCTAGGTAATTTCAGTATTGAGGCAATGCAACGCTATCACATTGTAATAAATCAAAGCCTTAAAATAATTGATATGATAAATCATCAATATAAAAACTGATTATTTTTTCTTTTTATGTTTATCAGTTTTATCTTTCTTACCGCCACCAAAAATCTTATGAAATAAACTTACATGTTCAGGCTTTGCTGTATTAACAGAGTTTAAATTAATCTGGTTATCTACTGCCGGATTAAGTGCCTGTATAAAAGCATTCTTAAGCACTTCCCAAATTGCTTCCATTACATTAGTATTTGATTTATCAAATTCGCCTTGTATAGGAACCTTTGTGGCAATCTGGTTTTTCTTTTGATTCTTTAATATGTCGGCCGTTAATCCTACAACGGCATCCCATGCTTTATGAATTAAATTATCAGCACTATCCTGGGGACCTAAAACTTTTAAGTCTTTTATAATTGGCTTTACATAGCCAACATACTTTCCATCTTTTGCAGCAAATTCTGTGTACAAGCTTAGTGAACCTCTGTTTACATCAAAGCCGCCATAAGCTTTAAGAAAGTTGTTAAATAAAGCAAGGTTCGCATTTTTAACAGCCCCATTTAAATCAAACTGCGTTTGCGGCGCCAGTATGTTTATTTTCATATTAAGATTTAATGAGCCACCATAAACATTTGCCTGTGCAGATATGGGTGATGGCAAAGCAGTTTTATCATGCGCGGCATTGTTTAAATTTTCAGCAAGCACATGCACTTTTTGCATTGAAACATCTACCGCGGGTTTTGCACCGGGATCTGAATAATGAATATTACCGTTATTAATTTCAAAACGGTTTACTTTCAATGGCATAAAACTTTTCAGCACTTTTCTGAAATCATTAGTATCTTTTTTAACATCGGTAATCTCGGTTTTATTTTTTGTGAAAATAAGTGTGGGCGTATTTACTTCTACTTTACCTACCAATCTTCCATGAAATAAAGCTCTCCATTGCACAGCAAGATCAATATTGGTTACTTTAAAAAAATCTGTTTGCTTTTTAGTTCTTGCATCCATCTTATTAAGGTACATATCTTTTATCTGGTAGGCACCGCGGTATAAAGCCACATCTATATCCTGTATGTGACCATAATAGCCATCAAGATGCGCCAAGGTTTTATTACAATAGTGCAGTATAATGGAAGGAAGTAACAATCTGAAAATAACAAGCAAAATAATTATACCAATTGCTATATACCTTTTACGCAGGCGGCGCTTGCCCTGATTTTTTTCCATTAGTTATTATATTGTGATGCAAACGGTAAAAAACAAACCATAGTATAAATGTAGTGTTTGGGTTGGTTGGCTATGCAAAAAAAAATATATTTGCAGCCACATTGCCCGATAGTATAATGGTAGTACTTCAGATTCTGGTTCTGATTGTCTTGGTTCGAATCCAGGTCGGGTAACAAAAATCTTTAGATAGTTATATATCTGCACTTAAAGCTTTTGAAAGCCATGTTATATATCTGCTTTTTAATATCTTAGTTGCATAAAAAAATAACAATGAAAAAAATTAAAACAATTTTGTTTTGCTTATTGATAATTATTTGCAATAAATCTTTTTCTCAAACTCAATCTCAAACCCAATCTGTTTGTTCGATAGATGCTATTCCACGCGGATGGGTAGTAACCAATATTGATAAAAAATGTGTGGGCTGTTGCGATGCTAATGCCGGTGAGCCGGGAATTTCTTATACCATCACAGAAATAGATGAGATGCCGGTTGGTTCTATTGTTTTTGTTTGTGTTAAAGATGATTTACCTTATGGTTGGATAGTAGTAAGCACAAACACAAAATGCGTTGCTTGCTGCGGTGCAGACAAAAATGAAAAAGGAACAAACTATCAAATAAAAAGAATTTCTTAACCTAATTTCTCCTGATTTTTTGTAATGGGCCAAAAGAAATTATTGCGGTTTCAGGAATTAAAATCCTTTCCGAATGTTTTGCAATATCCTTCTGGTATAAAAAATAATTGGAATAATTATTTTAAAAATGATAATGCTATTGTGCTTGAATTAGCCTGTGGCAAAGGGGAGTATGCTTTAGGCTTAGGCAGAATGTATCCGCAAAAAAATTTTATTGGCATTGATATTAAAGGTAACCGTTTGTGGCGCGGTGCTAAAACTGCACTTGATGAAGCGTTAAACAACATTGCTTTTTTGCGAATACAAATTGATAAGCTAACAGATTATTTTACCGCTGGCGAAGTAAGTGAAATATGGATTACGTTTCCTGACCCGCAACTGCGTTTTTCTAAAATGAAAAAGCGACTGACACATCCAAAATTTTTAAGATTATATAAGAATATTTTACAGCGCGATGCAAGAGTGCATTTGAAAACTGACAGCCCTGAATTATACAATTTTACTAAAACTATAATTGACTTATATGAATTGGAATTGATTGAAGATATTAATGATGTACATAAAAAGATTGAGTTAGATGATACACTTAAAATAAAAACGCACTACGAAAATCTTGATATAGCGCAAAGCAATAAAGTGCATTATTTGTGTTTTAAAATAAACAATGAATTAAGTATAGAAAAAGATGAACAGCTAAAAGATTTATACCGTGCAGAAACAGTTTGAAGAAGATGAAGATTACTATTTTAATAATGATGGATTGGTTGTTTTTACAGCAGCTTATCTTTTAGAAAGAGGTTATTGTTGTGGCAATGGCTGTAAGAACTGCCCGTATAATTTTAAAAATGTTCCTGAACCAAAAAAAAGTAACTTATTAAAGCAAAGAGAAGTTAATAACAATTTTCCCAAATAAATAAACAGGAATTAAACTGTTCGCCAAACCTTCAACTAATAGTATAAACTGTCAACATAAATTATGGCTTCATTAAAACAGCAACATTTAAAAGACCTGGTAAACAGGCATTCTTTTTTTGAAGATGTGTGGGATGTTGCACGGCGCATACCGAAGGGTCGCGTTACAAGTTATGGAGCTATTGCAAATTATCTGGGCACAAAAATGTCAGCGAGAATGGTTGGATGGGCAATGAATGCAGCCGGTTATGTAAAACCAAAAGTGCCTGCACACCGTGTAGTAAACAGAAATGGTATGTTAAGCGGTAAAATGCACTTTGCCACACCTGATTTAATGCAACAACTTTTAGAAAAAGAAAAAACAGAAGTAAAAAACGATAAAGTTGTTCGCTTTAATGATATCTTTTGGGATCCCGCAACAGAACTAATCCTATAATATTCGGGTAATAATTTAAAGTATGTATTACTAAGAATTACTCTAAGCAGTAACTGGAGTAGCAACTACTCCATTAGTTTTTAAACCATTAGTATTAAAAGTTTTTTTATTGATTTTTCTTGTCTTGCCGTTTAAATGAATTCCTTCTGTAAGCAGTTTTGTTATCTTTTTAACGCGCTTATTAAATTTTTTTTCACCCAGGCTTACTTTAATATCTGGTAATGCAGATTCAATTTTAGTAGCCAGTTCTTTTTTTAATTCTTTCTTTGTTTGCTGAAATGCTGATGCAGGTTTCTTTTTAGCCATACCAAAAATTTATATTGATAACACAAATTTAATATTGAATCGCATGTTGCAATGTTAAGTTTTGCTATAACATATTTTTGCAATTAAATCTTTATTTTGAAATTGATCTGTGTATAAAGAAAAGCCTTTCAACAATTTTATCGAACATAATTTTAAATGTTCAAGCGTAGTGTATTTAAACGCTGGTAGCTTAAAATTCGCATCTTTAAACTTACTGGGTTGCTATGTTGGCATCATTAAAATTAATGCTATTTTAATAATGCCTTTTGAAAAGTTTCCGTCATAGGTATTAAATTAAACATAGTTGTTTACTATAGTATTCATAATGAATAGTGGTGTAGTTTTTGCTAATGCTGGCGCTATGTAAGCCTGATGAAAAAAAATAAATCCCCTCTTTATGAAAAAGAAAGTTTTCCTGGTAATTAATATTTTTAAAGCCGACGGAATAGATGCCCATGAAGTGGCAGGCGTTTTTTGGAACAAAAGTAATGCAAAGAAATTTTTAAGACACCTGATGGAAGAAAAAGCTGAACTAATCGGCGGCCAATTATATACGATTGAAAAGTATATTTTTCCTGCAACCCATAATTTACAGTAACAAAGAATTAAAAGTTTTAACTAAGTGATCTCGCAGAGACTCAACTATGCAGAATTGCTTATCCATGCTTTGAAGATAAATAAAAAGAGGTGTTTTTGTTTGTAAGAAAGTGTGTATAATATTACGGCTGCAGGTTTAAAACGTTTACAAAACTAATTCAGTCATCCAGTATACGAAATATCATTACTCATATTCCTGTTATTAATAGCAGCTTGCAGTAAATCAGAGAATTCTAATATGTAATTAGTTCAACTGCCTTATTAAAGATTTCGGTCAAGTTGAAGTTGATGGCTGTGGCTGGTTAATAGTAGTGAACGACAACAAAATTTATTATCCGGATAACTTAGCAGAGAATTTTAAACAGGATAGTTTGAAAGTAGTTATTAATTATACGAACACAAGCGATACATTTTATTGCGGATTGGGAGCAATTAAAATTCCTGTTCTACCTGTTATAAGCATCAAGCGGCAATAACAAAGCAATCATTTTTTATTTCTCATTGCATGCATCATGTAACTATATTCATTTTGGCTCAACCATTCGCCTGCAGCAATGCGTTTTTTGAATTCTTCGCGGACCTGGCCTGGTGTGAGCTGTAAGTATGTATTTGTTTGTTGGATAGTGATTTGTTTGTGCCTGGTTCTTGCTGGCCGTCTTTTCTTTTGATATCTTCTTACAGTATTATAAACGCCGAGAAATGAAGTAACTATTATTAGAGTTTTACGAAGTTTCATAAGGTAAATTATTTATCTGACTGACGGTTAAACATACGTTTATGGAAACAAGTATAACGCCCAAATAATGTTAAAGTGCTAACATGCTTATTCACCCTTTATAAAGCGCTTCTCTTTAGTGGCTTTGATGGCCGCAAGTAAATAGAATTTGTGTTTATCTTAAAAAAGCCGTCGCTATTATAATTCAGATTTTATTATAATTTTATAGCACAACATATTTTTTTGGAGACGATAAGCAAGCAATTAGCTGTTAGCGGGGTTGATTTGGGATTGAAGCAACAATGCAACTTGGTTACTTTGCTTGTGAGGTAGAGAAGGTGACGCCGGAACTTAGCGCTAATTAATGAATACTATTTGGAACCACTATTAAATGTGCTCGGGAGACTCAACTGTTAATGATTTATAAAATAACCTTAAGTGAACAACGGCTTATGTTTAAGAGTTGTCATAGATGCATGAAATACTTAATAACCAGTCTGTTTGTGTTCTGCATGAGTTGCATAAAAGACCAAACACCTACACCGGTCACACCATCAACCATTTGGATTGATGCTGCAACGCATAATGATACAATTATTACCAATAGCTCTTCCAATATTGTTTATTATGCAATCAAAAACTGGCAATCGTTCCCTGACAGCAATTTTTCTAATGGCTTTAGAACAATTATAGCTGCAAAAGGAGATAGCGTATACGTAAGCCTTGTTGGCAGTGAAGTAACAAAATATTATGGTCCTTATCTTCTTACCGTTAATGCAGCGGTTGATTCACTCAGTGTTCAAAATTTTTTGGACACTGTGAATTACAATAATCCATCAAAACTCTATGTGCTTTTCCATTGATCATCACAATTTTATGGGGGTGTTAATGGACGGTTGACTCCGGCTTCTTATTTATGTCTCATTGCATTCACCATCTGGATATATTCGTCTTGGCTTAACCATTTACCTGCAGCGATGCGCTTCTTAAATTCTTCACGGACCTGGCTTGGTGGGAGCTGCAAGTATGTATTTGTTTGTTGAATAATGATTTGTTTGCGCCTGTTTCTTACCTGCCATTTTTTCTTTTGACATCTTTTATAGTATTATAAACACCGGGCAATGAAATAATACTATTAAGGTTTGCGAAGTTTTATATCTCTACTGTGGCTTTGACGGCTCGATTTCGATAACCAAACTCCCTAAACCTTTCGACACATATCTAAACCCTTCCGACACATCCACCAACATCTTCGACACCTTTACAGAGCCTTTCGACACATCAACAGGCGGCTTCGACACTTGCTTCAACCGTTCCGACAGCTCATTCAACCTTCCCGACACACCCGTTAATGCGTTCGACAGCCAGCTCCACCCGTTCGACACACTTACAAATGCATTTGCCGGCCTGTCGGAGACGTCTTCGTTGCTGTCGAAGACATCTGTGGGGCTGTCGGAAGGTTTTTTAGACCTGTCGCAGGTGCCCGGTTAGTTGGATAAATCAATAAAAAAAATTGCATTACAATGTTTGCGGTTTAAATAATCTTTTTAAATTTATACCTGAATCCAAATTATCATTTATCTCATGTTAAAAACCAAAAATTATGACCAGGCAACAGGAAGACTACCTGACAATGTCTCAAACCACCATCTCATTTCTTGAGGCTAACGAAACCGTATGGAACGGCAATGCACCTGCCACTGATTTAATTACGGAAATTGATGCCACCAACAACAGCGCTGTTGACTGGCTGGCAGAGCAGGAAAAAAGCCATACCGGCGTTACGGGTGGCAAGAAAAATGACCGCGAAGGCGTGGAAGATGATGTGCACCGCATTAGCAACGTGCTGAGTTTTTTTGCCTTGACAACCGGCAATGGGGCGGTGCAGGGCGTAATAAGCACCAGCACCCGCAGCCTTGCACGCCCATCTGGCTTAAAACTTATTGGCATTGCGCAACAGGTGTTAAAAACAGCCAAAGATAACCTTGCCGGCGCCGCACCTTACGGGCTTACACAGGCAATGATTGACAGCCTTGCTGCAAACCTGGATGCGTTTACTGCCAGCATTAATGCGCCACGCCTTGCTATTACGGGCGGCGCCAACGCTACGGATATGATTAAGCAGAACCTGCATACATTGCACACGGATATTGAGGATAAGCTGGATGCGGCAATGGTATTGTTTAAGAGCAATGTGGAGTT
>CAHJWK010000069.1 GCA_903642275.1 Chitinophagaceae bacterium | reverse complement strand
AGATTTAATAAAAGGCATTGCGGATACAATGGTTTCGTCAGGTATGAAAGATGCAGGTTATACTTATATTGTTTTGGATGATGGATGGATGACAATGCAACGTGATAGCATTACCGGCAATTTAATTCCTGATCCGGTTAAATTTCCGCATGGCATGAAGGCACTTGCAGATTATGTGCATTCAAAAGGCTTGAAGTTTGGCTTGTATAATTGTGCAGGCACCAAGACATGTGCGGGCTATCCCGGTACACGTGGTTATGAATATCAGGACGCACGGTTTTATGCTTCACTTGATGTTGACTATTTGAAATTTGATTGGTGTTATGCGGATAGCCTTAATGCTGTTGAAGCTTATACAACAATGAGCAAAGCATTGCTTGCAGCAAGAAGACCAATTGTATTTAGCTTATGCGAATGGGGCAGCCACAAGCCCTGGCTTTGGGCAGCAAAAGTTGGGCAGTTGTGGCGTGCAACAGGTGATATTGGAGCTTACTTTGATACAGTGCCACGCCATAAAGAATGGACACCGCAAACGGTTGCACAGATTGTTGACCAGGAAGCAAACATTCGTCAGTATGCGGGACCAAAACATTGGAATGACCCTGATATGCTTGAAGTTGGTAATGGTATGAAAGAAGGAGAAGACCGTGCACATTTTTCAATGTGGTGCATGCTTGCAGCACCTTTGATTGCGGGTAATGACATTAGAAAGATGAGCACAGCAACAAGAACAATTCTAACAAATAAAGATGCCATTTCAATAGACCAGGATTCGCTTGGCGTGCAGGGTTTTCGTTATGCAAAAAAAGATAGTTTGGAAACATGGTTTAAGCCTTTGAACAATGGTGACTGGGCTGTATGTTTTTTGAATCGTTCGTCACAGGCGCAAAAAATAAATTTTAACTGGAAGAATGAAAATATAAATGATACACTTTCATCAAAACAATTGAATGCTGCAACTATAATTTACAAAGTAACTGATGTATGGACTAAGAAGAATTTTGCAAACACATCAAAGCCATTAATAGCAACTGTGCCTTCGCATGATGTGTTAATGTTGCGTTTGATTAAATGATAAGTAACTATTAATAATAGTTACTTCTGTCATCGTTCAAAATTTTCTGTGCTACGATTGATATCAAACAAAAAATAAATGATTTTGAAGACGGCCTTGAATATTATTCAGCAACAAAAAGTGAATGCAATTTTATAGTTACTGAAGATGTAAATGATTTTTATTTTTCAGATATTCCGGTTTTCTCAGCAAAAGTTTTTTTGAAAAACATGTTGCCCAACGAAACTGATATAATACAATTAACCTGCCTGCAACTCTAAAACCTTTGCTCTTATTTTCCCTTCAATTTCATCTGCCATACCTTCATTATCCTTGAGTAAAGATTTTACTGCATCACGGCCCTGCCCAAGTTTATTGCCATCATAACTAAACCAGCTCCCGCTTTTTTGAATGATGCTCATTTCAACGCCCATATCTATTATCTCACCAAGTTTACTGATGCCCTCACCAAAAATTATATCAAACTCTGCACTGCGAAAAGGCGGTGCTACTTTATTTTTTACAACCTTCACTTTTACGCGGTTACCAATTGCTTCATCACCATCTTTAATCTGCGCAGCGCGACGAATATCCAATCTTACAGAGCAATAAAACTTTAATGCATTACCACCGGTTGTAGTTTCAGGATTGCCAAACATTACACCAATTTTTTCACGCAACTGGTTTATAAAAATGCATATTGTATTTGTTTTGCTGATTGTTGCCGTAAGTTTACGCAAAGCCTGGCTCATCAATCTCGCCTGCAAACCCATTTTGCTATCACCCATTTCACCTTCCAGCTCTCCTTTTGGTACTAAAGCCGCAACAGAATCAATCACCACAACATCCAAAGCACCGGAAAGAATTAAACGGTCAGCAATTTCTAAACCCTGCTCACCGTAGTCTGGTTGCGAAATCAATAAATTATCAATATCAACACCAAGCTTTTGCGCGTAAGAACTATCAAATGCATGTTCCGCATCTATTATTGCACAGATGCCGCCCTTCTTTTGCGCCTCTGCAATTACATGTGTGGCAATTGTTGTTTTACCGCTTGATTCAGGCCCATAGATTTCAATCACTCGTCCTTTAGGCAAGCCACCAACTCCCAGCGCAATATCTAAACCAATCGAGCCGGTTGAAACTACTTCCATTGTGCGTTCACCACGTTCATTCATCATCATCACGCTGCCTTTACCAAAATCTTTATCAATTTTTTCAATCGTTAGTTTAAGGGCTTTTAATTTTTCAGAACCTAAGGCAACGGCTTCTTTATCATTTTTCATTTTTATGTTTTATAGAGTTTGCAAAGCTAATTATTTTATCAAACAAATACTAAATTTATTGGTAATATAAAAGCTTAAAATTGATACAAAATAGCACTTTCTTTATATGCATAAAACAATAGTTATTCACGCAGATTTTTACCTGCTTTATAACCTGCCGCTGCATAATAAAAAATATAGAGATAGCATGGAATCAAAATCCAGAATGCTTTTTGCAAACCAACATGCTCGCCGATTATTGCCCAAAGCTTAGGCAAGATTGCGCCACCTGCAATACCAACTATCAGCAGTGCAGAACCTTTTTTAATATATTTTCCAAGCCCGTCAATAGCCAACGGCCATAATGCCGGCCAAACAGGCGCATTGGCAAAACCAAGCAACGCAATAAATAAAATGGATGTATAACCTGAAGTAAAGATTGCACCCAGTGAAAAAATAATACCCAGTATTGCTGCAAAACGCAAAGCTTTTTCCTGGCTTATATATTTTGGAATTAATGCAATGCCTAACAGGTAAGATGCAAGCATTGCAATCATTGTATACGTGGTAAAATGCTTTGCAATATCTAACGGAATATTTATTTCTTTTCCATATACCTGTATAATATCGCCGGCCATTACTTCAACCCCAACATATAAAAACAAAGCAATAAAACCCAGGAACAAATAAGTGTATGAAAAGAAAGTTCTTTGCTTGCCTGTAGCAACGTTATTAGTCTCCTCTTCCGTTTGAATATTTGGCAACGATGAAAGCCGTATCATAACTGCAAGCACTACTAATACAATTGCAAGAACAACATAAGGCATAATAACCTGAGATGCAAGTGAATCAAGCTTTGCAGCTTTATCTGCTGCATTTAATGTTGCAAGATTTGCCTCAAAGCCATTCATATCTTTTAATAAAATCGCACCCATAACAAGCGGTGCAATGGCGCCTGCCGTTTTGTTACAAACACCCATTATGCTCATTCGCTTTGCCGCACTTTCAATAGGGCCAAGAATAGTTATGTATGGATTAGACGCTGTTTGCAATAATGCCAAACCAATACCTATAACAAATAAGCCTGTGAGAAATAAACCGAATGTGCGCTGATGTGCGGCGGGGATAAAAATTAAAGCGCCGATAGCCATTACTATCAAGCCATACATCATCCCGTTTTTAAAACCTACTTTATTAATTACCCATGATGATGGAAAAGCCATTACCGCATACGAAATGTAAAACGCAAATGTTACCCAAACAGCCTGCGATGTGTTTAACTCACACGCAATTTGCAGGTATGGAATTAATGTACTGTTTACCCACGTTACAAAACCAAAAATGAAAAATAAAGTGCCAATAATAAAAATTGATTTTGATGTTCCCGGCTTTGATATTGAAACAGGTTTTGTTTTTAATGATTGTGCATATTCTTCTGTTTGCTGCATGATAATAGTGCGGTTTTAAAGTTTGATTTTAAATTATAAATTAATAGTAATATTTGGTATTGATAAAACTTATATAACATGTTACTTAGTAATCACGTATTGATGTTTGCCTGTATTCCATCCTTCAACTTCAATTGCTGCATCAGCAAATGAACGGTTATAATCAACCATAATTGTTTTTGATTCGCCCGGTAAAACTGAAACATAATTATCGCTATAAAAAGTTGGCAATAATCTTTCTCCTATTTTATTATTAATCAATGATACACGATTAAAAAATGCAACAGGTTTATCAGCAGGATTGCTTAATACAAGCTTAACTTCATTATTATTTATCTGTGTTGCTGTTACATTTAAAGTTGTTGCAGATAAAGTTTGCAAGCCTGAATAATTTCCTGTTGAATCAGGCAGCCAGTATAAATTATCGCTGATGGGCTGCTGTTGTAAATTCAACAATCGCAACACAAGAAATGTACCTTGACTAGCTTCTGATTTTTTTAAAGCATCTCTAACAGATAAATATTTTTTTGTGGTAGTTGGACCAATCTCAGAAAATACCTGCGTCACTATTTTTTCTTTCCCATTCATATCAATCAATAACACCTGCAACATCATATCACGATGCGTTTCAAATGTATTATTCACCACCATTACAGAACTATCAACAGGGTTAAACATGATATGCAAAGGCTCGCCTGCGGTGCGCAATCCATATAAACAGGCATTCGGGTCTAAGTAATAATCATACATCTGTCCACGCATTGCCGTCCATGGGTTTTGTGTTTTCCAGATAATAGCACCAGTGTACCAATTCCAGGCATGCGATGAAAAACCTTCAATCAATCCGCGGTATTGATTATAATTAATTAACTGCGCTTTAGAGGCAAAATCTTCTGCATCTTTCGCACCACCATAAGCATTTAATGTATTATCATAACCAATGTATTTATGATATTGCCAAACAGAATCAACAACGTACTTTCCATTTTTAAATACAGGCGCTTTTAAATTTTCCTTTGGAATAAAACGTTTCAAAGAAGTATAATCGCTTAAGCCAATAGAACCTACTTCAGAATTAAAAGGAAAAGTTCTTTCACCCCAGAATGTTTTTATATCCTGAATACCATACGGACCATCACCGTTGCCGCCAAGAAAATTATAACTCATGCTGTCAGAATTGGAGTAATCAATGAACCATCTTGTGCCATCAAGCAATGGCATCAACGAATCTTTCAGTGCATGAAAAATATCTTCCGGCAATGTTATTTCATTACCTCCACACCATATTGCCAGCGACGGATGATTGCGGATGAGTTTAATCTGATCAGCCGCAGATGCAATAAATAAATTATGATCATCAGGATAATTTCTTCTCGTCCACTGATCATCTTTTTTCATCGGGTCTAGCCATCTGCCATTGCAATCACCACTGCCCCAAAAATCCTGCATCACTAATATGCCATACCTATCGCAAGCCGCATAAAACTCCGGTCGTTCTGTTATAGCGCCGCCCCAAACCCTGATGAGATTTAAATTCATGTCATGATGAAAGTGAACTTCTGCGTCATATCTTTCTTTTGAAAAACGCAGCATCTCATCAGAAATAATCCAGTTGCCGCCTTTGATAAAAATCTTTTGCCCGTTTACAGAAACCTCTTTACTGCGTGTAACATTGTTCCAGGTTGTTCTTAATTCACGAATCCCAATCATGTTTGAATCAATATCAGACATAACATTATTAATAGAAAATTTTAAGTTAAGCTGATATAAATTTTGCGGGCCATACGTATTCGGCCACCACAATTTTGGATTTTGTAAAGACAGATCGTTTAAATGAACAGCTTTGGTTGATTGAGCCGGAACAATAACATTTTCGGAAACAGTATCACCATCCATTTCATAACTCAACACACCTGAAACACTTGCTGCCGTTGGATTACAGAGCTCTGTTGCAACATGAATGATGGCTGGTTGCTGAACACCTTCAACATGTCTTATACTAGGCACTTCTGTTATTACATGCGTGTTTTGAATTTTTACCTGTTGTGTTTTTTCAATCAACACTTTATCCCAAATGCCAGTGTTGCGGTCACGAATAGGTTGAATCCAATCCCAGCCTGCAACATACTGATGCGAAACATTTCTTGCAATCGTTCCATCGCCACCTTGTCCGCCATTAGGATTGCCTACAAAATCTGGCGGATAAACAATTACTGCAAGCCTGTTATTGCCACTTTTGTTTAAGTAAGATGTGATGTTATATTCCTGGCTTAAAAACATGCCTTTGTGTAATGTTTTATTTAACTGGTGGCCATTCAAAAAAACATTACAACTATAGTTAATGCCTCTGAATTTTATATATACCTGTTCTGTTGACGATGCAGTTACATTAAACTCTTTTATAAACCAGTAAGTATAATAAGCTGCGCCAACATTGTATATGTCAGGAATTTTTTCGTTGTTCATTCCATAAAATGGGTCAGGCACTTCTTTGTTGTTAAGCATTGTTGTTAATACGGTGCCGGGAACTGTTGCTGCTTTCCATTTACTGATATTATAATTTGTGGTTGATATAATGCTGCCTTTATCTTTCACAGATGAAGCCTGCATGCATTTCCAACCATCATTCAATTCGCTAACAGACTGTGCTTTTAAAATTGAAAACACAGTTTGCATCAACAACAAAACCAATAAAAATTTTCTATGCATATCAATTATAAGGTTAGAAAAATTGTTGAAAGAATATTATCATGCTTAATAACAGATAAATATTTTTGCTTCAGCGAAGCGGCCTAATTTACTTTACAAACTATTGCCATGTGTAAAAAAATATTTTGGATAACTGCTCTTCTTTGCGCGTTATTTATTTCTGATAAAATTCATGCACAGCAAAAAACGTATTGCAATCCAATCAATATAGAGTATGGCTTTACACCTATTCCAAATTTTTCTGAACAAGGCAGGCATCGTACAACAGCAGACCCTGTAATTGTTTTATATAAGGACAAATATTTTTTATTTTCTACCAATCAATGGGGTTATTGGTGGAGCGATGATATGCTGCACTGGAAATTTATTCCGCGAAAATTTTTAAAGCCTGACGCTAAAGTTTATGATGAATTATGTGCACCTGCTGTTGCTGTGTTGCATGATACAATGCTGGTACTTGGTTCCACTTATACGCAGGCTTTTCCGTTGTGGATGAGCACCAACCCAACAGTTGATGACTGGAAATATGCTGTTGATTCTTTTAAAGTCGGGGCGTGGGATCCGGGATTTTTAGCCGATGATAATGATAAACTATATATCTATTTTGGTTCAAGTAATTTATATCCAACGTATGGACAGGAAATTGACCGCAAAACATTTCAACCAATTGGCGAACGCGATTCTTTATTGCACTTGCATGAAGACATTCATGGCTGGGAACGCTTCGGCGAATATCATGATAACACATTTCTCAAACCATTTATTGAAGGTAGCTGGATGACGAAATATCACAACAAATATTACCTGCAATATGGTGCGCCGGGTACAGAGTTCAGTGGTTATGGTGACGGCGTTTATGTTGGCGATAAACCGCTTGGACCATTCACCTATCAATCGCACAACCCTTTTTCATTTAAGCCCGGCGGCTTTGTAACAGGTGCCGGTCATGGCGCCACTTACCAGGATGTATATGGCAACTGGTGGCATGTAAGCACGATGATTGTAACCGTAAAAAATAATTTTGAAAGGCGCATTGGTATATGGCCTGCGGGTTTTGATAAAGATGATATTTTGTATTGCAATACGGCGTTTGGAGATTATCCAACTTACTTACCAGCACATAAAGATGAAGACCACATTAAAGGAAATTTTACAGGCTGGATGTTGCTGAATTATAACAAGCCCGTTCAGGTTTCATCAACCTATAAAAACTATAATGCGAACAACGCAGTTGATGAAAGTATTAAAACATACTGGTGCGCAAAAACGGCTGATAAAGGTGAATGGATTCAATCTGATTTGGGAGATGTTGATACCGTGAAAGCAATACAAATAAATTATGCTGACCAGGATGCAACTATTCTTGGCAAGAGCACAACTATTTATCATCAATATAAATTGTATTCTTCTTTAGATGGAAAAAAATGGAAAGTTTTGGTTGATAAAAGCGTTAACAAAACTGATGTGCCGCATGAATATGTGGAATTAGAAAAACCTGTTGTAACTCGGTTTATTAAATTGCAAAATATTCACATGGCAGACGGAAAATTTGCTATTAGTGGTTTGCGTGTTTTTGGAAATGGCAATGGTACAAAACCTGATTCGGTAAAACATTTTGTTGTGTTGCGTGGCGATACAGAAAGAAGAAACGCATGGATTAAATGGCAACAGAGCAACGATGCTTATTCTTATGTTATTTATACTGGCACAGCACCGGATAAATTATATACAAGCATTATGGTTTATAACACGAATGAATATTATTTCAGTGCAATGGAAAAAGATAAGCCTTATTATTTTCAGATTAAAGCCATTAATGAAAATGGTGAAAGTGCAAGAACGAGTATAGTTAAGGTTGAATGATTAATTTAGTTTAAAAGTTGTTCAACCATATGAAGTCTTATTTAATTTTTATTTCTACATTTTTTATTCAAACTGCAAAGGCACAACAGATTGAAAAATTTTACGATTATAAATGGAATCCTTGCGAGGCAATTAATGCCAGGTTTTATTCAATTATAGATAAGAAAGATTCCTTGTGGGAGAGGAAAGATTATTTTATTCATGAAAGGTCTTTACAAATGGCCGGAATTTACACAGATACATCCTGCAAAATTCCCCAGGGCCATTTCGAATATTTTTATCCGAATAAAAATTTGCAATCAACAGGTGATTATCAAAATGGGAAAAAAGAAGGTGTATGGTTAAGTTTTTATACTGATGCTTCAATAAAAGATTCTACGACTTATCTGCATGACAAAAAAATCGGAACAAGTTATCAATGGCACCAAAACGGTTTTCTTGGAGATTCAGCAGTTTGGAATACTGATGGCAGCGGTGTTGAAGTTGCCTGGTTTGATAATGGTAATCCTTCATTTGCCGGTATGTATGCTGCGGAAAATAAAATGATGGGAAAATGGCAATTTTTTCATCGCAACGGTAAGGTAAGTTCGATTGAGCTTTTTAATGATGGGGTTTTAAAAGATAAGCAATATTTTGATGAAAACGGTAATCCGGAAGATTCAACCAACAATGATAAACCGGCTCAATTTCCAGGTGGTATAAATGCATGGATGAAATACCTTATAAAGAACATTTATTTTCCCTCCCAGTATAAATTTGAAAATGCTGATAAAGCTGTTGTTGTTGTTAATGCCATTGTAGATGAAGATGGAAATGTAACGAACGTTGAATTAAATACAAGCCTGTATCCTGCCTTTGATAATATTGCATTGAATGTTATTAAAAAATCTCCCAAATGGATACCTTCAATAAGCCATAACAGAAAGGTTAAGTATGTATTTACACAAGCTGTTTTCTTTTCTCAGCAAACAAATATTACAGGTTATTAGAAACTATTTAAAATGCAGTGCATTTTAAAAATCACACTTTAACCCGGAACTCTTGAAATATATTTTTCAATTTCCTTTATCTGGTCAATAACCTGTTTTGTAGTTGGCTTGCAGGCTTTTGCTTTTCTAAAGAAATCTTTCGCTGCGCGAAATTCCCTTTTATTCATAAATATCTGGCACATGCTTAAATAGGCAACAGCCTGGCTTTCTTTATCTGGTATTCCTACGCGTAACGCTGCGCGTACATAACCTTCTGCCGTTTTAAAATCGCTACGTTGCATAGCCATCATACCAAGCTGTAATTTGTTGGCACCTTCTGCTTCAGGCATTGGTGCACCTAACGAAGAACTTTTCTTCAAATGTTTTTCAGCTGTATCAAAATCCTGGTTCATCATTGCCACATTACCTTTTACTGTATAATAGGTTGAGCGAATTGGTTTATATAAAAGATTGGGAAACCAGATTGAGTTAAGAATTTTTTCAACTTCATCCATCTTGCCTTGTTCCATCGGCTCCTGCAACAAACGCAACGGGCCAATAAAAAAATGACTCGCCAGGCCAATCAATCCGACAAAATATAAAGGAAACGCAGGCCAGAAACCAGTGCCGGATATATTAAGAACTATAGCAATTACAATTGCAAGAATACTTAACCAGAAACGATACTTAATTAAAAGATTATAAAACTTCATACATTAAAATAAAGGCGGCGAAGATAGCCTGTAATCCGGTTATGCTAAACCTCGTTCTCTTAGCACGTTTTATGAGCTTTTTTTATTCCTATTCCTGAATTTGGACTAATTATCTGTCGCATCTTTATAAGTTTGTCATTGAAAGTTTCGATAGATTTTAAGCAACTTTTCTACTGTTTCTAATTCATTTTCCTTTTTGGACATTGCAATTCTTTGTCTTAAAATTTATCATCATTCACTTCAATCCAGTAACCATCAGGATCCTGGAAATAAATCTGCTTAACGCCATCCGGCCTAACCTGCGGTGCTTTATTTTTTTGAGACCAGTCGCCATAGTTTACATTCATTGAATCAAGATGCTTTGCAAATTCTTCAATAGAAGGCACACTGAAGGCAAGATGAATATTAATATCATGTGGCATTACAGCAGTCGCGCCTTGTACAATATGCAATTCATTGTGATCGCCAATCTTTTCCCAGATATGTTTGTTGTCATGAAATGGTTCGGAAATTCGTGTTAACATCATTGCCTTTTCATAAAAATCAGCACTCTTATTCATATCAACCACAAGAATAGTGGTATGATTAAAGTGGGGTGTTTGAGCACTAAGCACAATGGAACTTAGCAAGATTAGTAGCAGCAACAAAAATATTTTCATATATAGTTTATTATCGATTATAAAGAGGCAAGGTAATAAAATTGCAATCACTATTTTTGCCCGAATAATTTGGTCCCGTAGTTCAACGGATAGAATAGAAGTTTCCTAAACTTTAGATACAGGTTCGATTCCTGTCGGGACTACAAAATTTTTTAATTCTCCGGGGTAAAAAATTTTGTATTATACGTAGTTGTCCTATGAGTTGTCCGTCAAAACTCAAAAAAATTTGACAGGCAAAAAACTTTTTTTTTTCCAAGTTTCAAAAAATTCTTTTTCGCAATTTGCGCAGTTGTCCTTGAAAATTTTAGAATTTTTTATACGAAAAGTATTTTGAGTAAGCATTGATATTGTCATTACGAATTTAAAAAGACAACCATACCATTCTGACATTCTCTCGCAACTGCGGTTGCTTCATCCAAATCATTCGTTACAAATGTTTCACCTTCTTCATCTACAACAAGAGAAATATTGTCATTGAAGTTTTCGATTACAACATATTTCATATTTACAATTTAAATGATTACAATTAATTTACTTTTCAGTGGTTTTGAATTGAGGAGTAAACCTTCTCAAAAGAAACCTGTAATTACAGTAAAGAAAATACAGCATAAACTCCCGATAGACACTTTAAAGCATTTGAGTTTACAATATTAAAAGTTATGCATTGCTGCAGTTGGCATATGTATATTGTTTAATGTCTTGCATTAAAGTATTTAATCTATCTAAAATATTTTGAGGGAAATATTGCTTTGCAATAAAAGAAGTAATGCAAAGTTACGAAGAACCTTTGCGAAGAAAAAAGAAACTCTGCTATAACAATAATATAACTACTTACTAAATCTACCAGAAATAGTCCTTGGTAAAAAGATAAGTTTTACTAACTTTTCACACTAAAAATAGATACTAATATATCATTAACCATGACTTTCGAAATAGAAATATCATCTCCCGATGCTAAAAATGACATCTATGAACTACGCAATTATTTGCAAAGTCAAATCGAAGATTTAGAAGTGCATATTCGTGAGCAACAGCCAACGGAGGGACAAATGAGTATTGGCGTTGTGGCTGGCTTTATTCTTGAATGCGTGCTTCATGTTGCTACTACAGTATCTATCGAAGAGTTATATGAGAGAAAACTTAAGCCAAAAATTAAAACATGGGTTAGTACTTTAAAGCCAAAAGAATCCATGTCTGCTTCACAAACATATATAGATACAACTTTAAAAGAAAACGATTCACGGGTTTCTTTTAGAGAAGAAGATAATGGACAATCAAAAATTTTTAATAATATTTATTATGCAATAGATACAGAAAAAACTTTTGCGGTATTAATTGGTGTGAGTGAATTTAATTATGGATTTCCATCTATACCACCAATTCAGGGAAATCTTAAAGATCTCTTTGATGTATTAACAGATAAAGCTCATGTGGGCTTACCAGCTACTAATGTACTAGTAGCACTAAACAAATCAAATACAGAAATTGAAGAATTGTTACTAACCTCCAGCAGAACATCTGGCATGCAAACTTACATTGTTTATTTTGCCGGACATGGGTATCGTTCTGACAGTAAAAAATTATATTTAATAGCTACTAATACCAGGCGAATCAACGATTATATTGTCGGCGGTATAGATTTCGATTTTATTAGTAATGCTGTTATAAATGCAAGTACAGCAAGCCAAAAAATACTTCTAATGGATGCTTGCCATAGCGGTATTGCTACTCAGGGAGTGGACGATCCAATATTGCAAGCTGAAGTAAAAGGTACTTATACTTTAGCTTCTTCGCCTAGTGATGAAGCTTCCTACTTTATTAAGGATGCACGAAATACGTCTTTTACCTCTGAAGTAATAAAAGTTTTGAAAGATGGGGTGGACAATGGAGGAGAAATGATTGCATTAAATGACATATATGATTACTGCAGGTCTGAGCTTATAAACAAGAATTTACCAGAACCTCATTTTAAAAACAAACTTAATATTCCGGCGAGTAGTTTTTATATTGCTCATAACGCTAAATTTTCAGTTGACGTATTAAAGTCAAATGCAAGACAGTTAATGAAGGATGGAAAATTCGATGAAGCTCTTTATGAATATAAAATTTTATTAAAACGCTTTCCAACAAATATTGAGCTTAGCAAGGAAGCCTCATTGTGTGAAACAGAAGTATTATACACAAGACTGATTGAAGGCGGCGATGAGTTATATTATAAAAGAGATTTTCAAAGAGCGATTGATAAATATAATAAGGCGTTGAAATTAAAGGACGATTCTTACACCAGAGCTAAGATTAATAATTGCAATAAAAATCTTTCAAAAGATGGTAAACCTAATATAATTAATACTACAGAAAAGAAAACGGAACATATTGAAGAACCAGTTACATTAGATAATATAGAACAAAAACCAGACATAGACATTACTTCTTCAACTAATAAAACTACACACTTAAAAATTGTTAAACCTGTTGCTATTATAACTGCTTGTTTAATTATGCCTTTTATTATTTGGGGGCTAATCATTTTGTTTAAACCATCTTCTTACAGCTCACATTCTGAAATAAATGATACGTCAACGCAATTAGTGCAACCGGATACCACTCTGCAGGATAGTCCTTCAAAAGAAAATTCATTTAAAACAGTCAAACAAAAACCTGATTTAATAAATTCTACAAATAAGAAAACACGATTAACATCACCTAATGCCAATGTGACAACGTCTGGCAACAATTTAAAACAATCAAAACAAGTTACAGAATTCAAAGATGCTGACGGTGATGGAATAGTAGATCAGCTTGATATGGAACCAAATACACCTGCAGGTTGTCCGGTTGATTCGCATGGTGTTGCGTTAGATACAGATGGTGATGGCATTCCCGATTGCAGAGATAAGGAAAAGCTTACTAATCAAAATTGTTTTCCTGTTAATAGTAATGGTGTTGGTAGCTGTCCAGAGCCAGAAATGAAAAAAGATTCTATACGATCATCAAAATCAACACCCCCTCGTCTTCAAGATTAAATTAGTATCCTTTTTTTCCCAAATATTTCAGGGCTTCCTGTTCAAGTGTATCTATAACCAAATCTGGTATTTTTCCGGTCTTTCTTAATTCGCTAATGTGATGTTGAAGCACTTGACGTCCACTTAAACCTTGTATAGTACTCGAGTTTAAGTTTTCGATAAGCTTGTGAATCTCTGTTGGTAAAGCTATTGCCGGATTATCCTTTATACTTGGATGGTTTCTATCAATATTATCTACTTCTCTCCAAAAGAGATTTTGAATTACTTCATGACTATCAAGATTATCACCTACACGGCCCAACTGTCCTTTTGCTGTTGCACTTTCATATCCTGCAAGATCAAACTTTTTAACCCTTGATAATCGATCAATCATTTCGGGGTCTTTATTAAATTCACTTACCATACTTTTAAAAGACTCAATATCATACTCGCTTCTTGATCCTTGAGCATTATAAGGAGATTTGCTTAGCTCTGCTTGACTTGATACAAGAGAATTTTTGGTTGAGGAATGCAAGTCAGGAACATTCTGAGGATTATTTTCAAAAGATTTAAGTGTTGCTTGAAATTCAGCTTTTCCTTGAGCAACTCCGCCCACTCCAGCTAAAATGCCTTGCATAAAAGCTGAATTGAATTCTTCTTCTCCAGCTTGTTTATCCTGGGCTATTTGTTCTCTTGTTCCAGTCTTTCCGGTCGTAATGAATTTGTTCTCACTTACTTGGTGTATCACCTCGTCCAGAACTATCTCTGGTTTATAGGAAGAATCTGTTGCATTTACTGAACTTGCACCCATACCAGCTCTATTAAGACTATCTGTAATTTTATTAATTTGTGGCTCGGTCAATTTGTAAGTGTTTTTTAAATCTGTTTGCTTTGTTGACCAAAAAACCTTTGCAAATTGTCTCCATTCTTTTTCTCCGTCCGAAAATAAGCCGGCTTTTCTTAAGTTCACTGCTATATTACTGTAGTCTTTTCCAGACAGGTTATATTTTTCCATTAAATCTTTTTGGTTTGATGACCAAAAAAAGTCTGCAAATTGTTTCATTTGATCACTAGTAAACTCCGATTTCGTCTGAACACTTGCATCATTGACTAAGCTATTTTTCCCTTTAAATTCAGAAGCATAATCTCTTGTTTTCAAAATAGTTTTATCAGTTGGTTGTTGCAAAGACTGTTTGTCGTTTATATCAACAGTGTTCTGCTCATTTTTTTCTTGCTGTTTTTTTTCAGCTAAAGGTTCTTGAGTTATTTTGGTCGCTTTATTATCCTCTGGAGATTTGATTTTATCTCTTTTGCCTTGATTGTCATCTCTCTTTACTGCTAACTTATAATCTCTCCTTGCAACGGAAGTTTTATCCTTTTTATCAACAGTACTACCTTTTTCTGCATTCTGATCTTGTCCTTTATTTTTTGAACCTTCGGAATTAGTAACAACTTTTTTAATTTCTGTATTATTCTTTCTATTCGTTTCGTTCAAACTTGTTTTTACGGGTTCTATTCTTTCCATTGATAATATTTTAGATTAAAAATTAATGAAACCCATTTCAAGAGTTTATTAAAAACCACTTTTAAAAACAATAAATCGTGTCTTGCCGAACATGTTAGCGACAAAATCTTTGGGCTTACTGTTAATAGCTATAGCTTTATTCATCTGCCATTAATTCTGATATTAAGTTGTTCTTTCTTTGTAATTCTGTAGTCTCGTTTACCTATCTTTTTATATTTAAGCCGACCTCCTAAGTCTCTTTCTCTAAAATCATGTCTGGCAATTTTTTCAATTACTGACCCGAGATCATTACTGTGTTCCATTGTCAACTTGTTTAATTAATTTTTCTTTGATATTTTTCAATCTTCTCAAGTCATCTAAAACACTGCTGTCAAACTGATTTGAGAGCATTCGTCTGGTATAGCATAAACATAATTCAATAAAGCTATTATTACTTGTAGGTTCACCAAGCATTAAATAAGCCGCTCTTATACCGGCATTACATGTTGACTCAAAACTGCCATCGTTATTTTCAATTTCTGATTCAAAAGCATTATCCCAAGTTTCATCCTTTTTTACTTCATTCACCCAATGTTGAAAAATACAGAAGTTTTCACTTTTTTCATATACAATTGAACAGCCTTCGCAAGGCACAAAATATTTTTCCAGAATCTGTAATGCATAATTTCTAAATTCAAGCGCAAGTCGGCTATATTCTTTTCCATCAATTTTTGCAAATAATGTCGTAGCAAGTTTCTTTGCAAAATTGTTTGTTTCAGAATAAAGCCAGCCACTTTGAACACCACGTTTATTAGCAATCCAAATTGCTGCTTCCAGGCCAACTTCTTTCTTAAATTGACTGCTCTCAAAATAAACGCTGCAATGTGAGGAGACAACTGTATCAAAATCACTCCAAAATGTTTCTAAAGAATCGGCATCAGCAATTAAAGTCAAGACTATCCTTGAAAACAGTCTTCGAAACCTATTGTTTTCAATAATTGATTTTATTGTATGTTCTTTTTTAGCTAAAAATTTATCATCGGCAAGTTTAAAATGTTCGTGTATAAGTTCAGCATGCAGTAGTGATGGTGCATAACAGCTTAACAAATCACTCGCCTCCAAATTTTCACGCATTGTTGCTTTTACATTTTCGTCTGCCGGAATATTTACCTTCTTATTTTCAGGAATCTCTATTAGAATTGGTTTATCGTCACCTAAACCGAAAACGATTGCCCGACCAATTGGTAAAGTGCTAAAAAAATAAGATTCTTTTTCTTGCATGTTCATGGAACCTGCTAACTCTTTGCGGTCTTCTTCTGCCACAATTCTGTGAACTATTTTAAGCCCGGTATTTTTGATCACATCTGGCGCAAGGCGCGCCGGTACCTGGTCTGCTATCATTAGTCCCTGCCCGTACGCCCTAATTTCTGATATAAGATTTGTAAAAGTTTCAATCGCTTTTCCTTTTGGATTTCCGGTTTCTTCACTGTTTCGATTTTCTACATTTGAGAGCAAGCGATGTGCTTCTTCAATAACTAACAAGTGTTTAAAGTTATTTGATTCTCCTTCTGCACGTCTGTGTTCATACATGCGAATAAATAGCAAACCCATCATAAAAGCCTTATCATCATCATCTCCCATACCTTCAAGTTCAAGTATCGCAGGGGACTTTAATAAATCAGATGTTGGATATGAATATTGCACATCTAACATCATTCCCTTACCACCTGTCCGAAGAGAGTTTACCCTAGTTTGCAATGCAGCAAGAATATCAGAAGCTATTTTATCTTCATACCCAAGTTCGTTTGTTACCTCTTCAATTTTATTGTAAAGGTCAGATAAAGTAGGAAAAGAATACAATACATCTGATTCATTATCTTCTAAAATACGCGAGTTTGAATTGGATGTTACGTCCCAACCTCTGTCCTCATAAATGCGGTGTAAACATAATTCAAGTACTTGGGGAAGTGGTGTCCACATACCAAAACTTGCTTCAAAAACAGACCGCAACAAATCCAGATGAACGCTTATTGGCGTCTTCTTTTTTATCCAATCAACAACTTCAAACGGGTTAATGCGGAAAGGTGAAACCGTTTCATTTCCAAGTGTAAAAATTTGAATCTTATTTCTTAAGTTTGGATTATTCAAAAACTCTCTGTACTCTGCTTTCGCTGGTTCAAGAATCATGAATGGAATATTTTTTTCGACAAGCTGATTTAATAAATAAAAACTTGTATTTGTTTTTCCTGAACCGGTTACACCGGAAATAAAAATATGCTTGGTAATCGAGTTCAACTTTAAAATATAGTCTAACATAGTTTCAACATTCCATTGAACTATTTTCCCAAGCGTTATATAATTGTTGTCTAAAGTAATTTTTGACGTTGCATTAAACTCTGGAATTAAGTCAATTCCAAAGCCTGGTGTTTCATGTGTTGGAAAATGTAAGTATTTGGAAAGCTGCGCCGAAGAAAGAATACTTTGATACTGATATGCATGTTCAAAAAAACCGGTTGCCTTTTGATTTGGAGGTATATTAGGTAAATCCCAATTTTTAGCGATTTGCAAAATAGCGGTATCATCATAAATTTTAATTGGTTCAACAGTTTTTTCATTGCCTGAAAAAACTCCCTTCCATAAAGATTTTAATATAGGATAACTATTTTCATCACCGAATAAATATATAGCAGTTCGCCATAGACCAGAAGCCAAGGCAGCACTCGTTGATTCAACTGCAATTTTCAATAAGTCAGTATATTTTTCAACTAAAGCTGGAGACTCTAATTTGTTTTCTGCTCTATTCGAATACTCTCGCATTTCGTTGAGAAGTCGATTGCGTATGCTAACTGCCTGTTCTTCTAACAATGGTTCTGCAAGGATGAGAACTCCCCAATTCAATGTTTTTAATGCACGAATTAATCTTTCTATTGGTAGAAAGCCCTCGTATTGCTGTTCTGACCATCTGGTAGGAGTTCCAAGAGCAAAACCGGCGTAAGTCCAAGAATCAACCGCAAAGTCTGCTGAAACTGTTTCAACGTAAGGATAGATTCCTTGAAGTGTTTTTTGAACAAGGGTTTGGATTTTTTGAAGAGCTGGTAAAGTTTCACTCCAAGAACCGATTGCGACATTTATTTCAGTTTGGTTGCCATTAACATGAAAAGCAATTGGACAAGTTGTTCCATACATGCTATCGATCAAATCTTGACTTTCAAATCTTTGATTTTCCAGAGTGTTATAATTTTTATTAAAATCTTCTTTTTGAAGTTTTCCGATGCGCTGAACTTGAAGCAAAATTTTTTGTTTCGTAAAATGAAGTTCAGGGCTTGAGAGCATCTGAGATAAAGGAGGTGCAATTAAACTTATGCGTTGTAAATAAGCAATTGAGTCCGTTAATGTGGCCATATTAGGTTATTTAAAAATGGACATTCTTTAAGTCGATTAACGACACTATATTAACTATGAGTGAAAAATACTAGTTATTGTTATAACAAATACCACAACAACAACGTAAACACAAACATGATAACTACAGCCATTCCACAACCTGATCGTGTTCGAGTAATTATTATTTCATTAGTAGTAAGATTCTTAAGTTTATTGATGTTATACGGAGATTTTATCTTGTTCGATACTGTAAACTGGACTTCATCGCCATCACCAATTTCTCGAGATAGTTCTCCTACCATTTTTACCGAAATCTGTTTATCAGGATTTCCTTCAATTGAATATTGAGTTACTCTAAAAAGCAGAATTTGCTTACTGCCACCATTTACATAAGGTATTTGTTGAGTTTCTTTGTGAGAAACTTTTCCACAAATTGTTTCATCTTTTGTATTTAATATAAATGGCTTGGCAGGATTCTTTTTTAATTGCACAAGTCTCAATATGATTGTAATTAGTGCAACAATTATTAAAATCACCCCAAATATTTCAATTACTTCATCCATTTTAAAAATTTGTTTTAAGTAATAATTGGAAATATAAGTTAATATTCTAAATTTTATTGAGTATTAAATGATTGGATTGGCCTCATCAATCATTTTAATCTTAAGTAAATTTAGAAAGTGCGTTTTAAATTATTAAAAATTTAACTATAATATTTTTTGTATTATACAAAGAATGCAATTTTTTATCAATCATTAGAAATGTTTAATAACTTTTACAGCTTCAATATAAACCTTGCAGAGATAGTGTCGAAGTTTTTTGTAGAGTGAAGTTCGGCGCCATTATAACCTTATTAACGCCTTGTCAAATCACATCTAAATTTTTGTATAGAATGCTTTTTAGTCTATACTGACTTGTACTGAGTATTCGAGAGTTGATATAAAGTCTTGCAAATTGTAAGTAATAAGCAGATATACTTTAGTCTCTTTAAAATAAAATGTTTGATCAAATAATAGAACTGAAAAATAGAAAATTTTCAGATTTCCTAAATCCTTAAAATCCTTCGTTTAAAAAAGTAGTAGTCATCTTAATTTTGTTCTTTGGCTAACTTTTTAAGTTCAAATCTTTTTCATAACCAATTTGCGAAAAATACATACCCAATATTTTCATAACTGGATAATGTCTATCAATCTTCTTTCTAATTAAAGTTTGTGCTTGGTCTATTTCCTTATAATGTTTACCAATGAAATCAAAAAGTTCATTGATGATGCTTCATTGAAATCATATTACAAGCAAAATTTTTGGTCGCTTACTACATTTATTTGAATCAACTATTCTCAAAATAAATTAAAAATTAAATTCTCCGATAGGATTTTAGGACTTAGGAAATTTAGAAATTTTCAATTATATCTTTCCTATTTATTTAGGATTTTTTCCCATTTTTCTATTGCATCTCTTTCATAGCTGGCAGGATTGACAAATGACATAACAAAAACTACAATAATATAAATCAAACCAAATGCTGCGAGCATAAGTTCGACCTTTTTAGAAGATGGAAATTCAATGTTAGTTAAGCCACATAGTATAAATGGAAACGATGCTGTAACTGCTCCCAACAAAATGAAAATACTATTTTCTACTGCATAATAACCCACAGCCATACTACTTTTTCGACCTCTGAAAGATGTAAAATCTTCTTCCCATGTAGATTGTTTAGATACTCTTAAATATGTTGATAATGCAGTTAGTGTACGATCAAGAGTATAACCATATAGGAATAAAAGAAATAAAAAAATCAATAATAAGATTGGTGCAGCAAACAAAAAATCACTGGCTTGCTTTGTTGCTGGATTTTCTTTTGTAACAACCCAGCCTATAAAAACTCCAAACACTGTAATTGCACCTAATGTAAGCTGAAATCTCTGAACATGTATTTGATTGATTTCATTAAAAATTTTAAACTTGTCTTCTGATAATAAACTATTTATTTCAAGTTTTTCGGACATATTTATTTAGCTTAATTGTATTCAGCAAAAATGCATTATTATTAATAGGTACAAGAAAGTTTTTAAAGAATTTCTCCCAACGCCCCAGTAGTTGTTGCAGACAGGGCAATAAAGTCGTGTCAATCCAAAACCGAAGCCGAATAAAGATACAAAGATGAATTTACTACTAATGCTCGGATAGCATTACGTTCGATGGAACTGAAGCTAAATATGTTACTACTGCTGATGCAGCGCTGAGTCAGACTTGCTTGCATAAATTTCTGTTGGCTGCCGCCTTTTTATGAATAAAGCTTTTTGATATAATCTGTCTGTTTTTCTAACTTTGGATAAATAGTGCTGTCATTAAATCCTAAAGCATCTAAATCCTTTAAAAGTTCAATCTTTTTTAATTTCAAAATTTTAAGATCATAACGTTTGAATGATTTATTTAAAACCCATTCCTTTGAAAGTTTTGCTGATTCAGATTTCTTTTTATCTATACCAAAAAGTAAAAAGGCACCACTTTGTTTCAAAATTCTATCATTATTAAGTTTCACTCTAACAGCTAATACTCTATTAAAATCTGTAGGTTCAATTATAGGTAAAAACTGAGGTTTCTCATCTTTAATCTCATGAAGTAAATAAGGTATTGGTTCTTGCGCATTAAACCATTCTACTATTTCCCTTTTGTTTATTGTTAGTTCTCTATGGTGATTTCTTTGTCTTTCTAACTTTTTTTTTAACCATGCTTCTTCATGTTGTATTCTTAAATTATATCTTTCTAAAACATGAGTAAGGTCAAAGTCAATTGGTCGTTTTGAAAGATTAGATAAAACACTCACTGTATCACTATCATAATACTTAACTTCTTCTTTTGAGATTTTGAAAACGACAACTTCACCATCTCTTTCATTGTGAACTCCATTGCAAGCAAAGTATAAAGCAATCAACGGATTATAAGTTATGTCTAACAGTCTTGTTGGTAATCCATAATGTTGCATTTTTACAAGTTTTTCAAGTGTTGTTGATTCACTCGAAAAATCAAATGGTGCTTTTATTATCAACTCACGAAATATTTTATTTTCATTTTGCAGAATTGAGGTTTCTGGATTTGTTTTCCTGTATATGCTCGGCAACAGTGTGTATGTATAATCCGAATGTCCTCTATAAAAATATTCGTAATCATTATCACGAGGAATCTTTTTTAGTATTTTAATGAAGTCTACAATATTTGCTATCTCATTTCGAAGTCTAAATTAAGGTGGCAGTCAACGGCTTGGTATTGGTTGTTAAGCTAGATGCTGCACCATGTCAGCCCGGACTGCTGCTGATTTTTGTTTGCAGCCGAAGTTAAGTACAAATGTACAACAGCGCTGTGTCCTTTAGACTTGCATTATGAAATTACCATTAAGCAAATTACTATTATTACAGTTTTCTTTTTTGCTACTTTTTTCTTTTATAATTCACATTAAATTGTTGATAACAACTAACCGGTGGCGGCAGCTCATTAAGCGCTGTGTAGGGTTTGTGGCCCATCGGCTGATACAACTGTAAGCTTCCCCATTTTTCGCTGCAGTTAAAAGTATAATTTTCAATTTTAGTTTTTTAATTTTTCAAAAGGAATTT
>CAHJWK010000068.1 GCA_903642275.1 Chitinophagaceae bacterium | reverse complement strand
GCTTTGTTCAGAACGCCGGCAACGCCTGTGTATGATGCAAACGGTGTGTTGGTTGATCTGCCGAAGCCAAATTATTTTGGTGATGGATTAAATCCTGTTGGCCTTGCAGATAATACGGATAATAATAATTATAACTATTCAGTTTTGGGTGATGCATTTATTGAACTTGATCCAATCAAAAATTTAAGGATCAAATCTGATTTGGGTGGCAATCTCGTATTAACCAATTACCGGCAGTTCTTTCCAACATGGGGTGTTGACAGGCACATCAATTCACCCAATTCTTTAGCACAATCTAATCTGACAGAATACAATTATAATTTCACCAATACTGCTACATATGATGTATTTGCAGGTGATCATACTATTAATTTATTAGCAGGCACTGAAGCGATAAAAGATGATGTTAAGCAATTTGGTGCATCAAGGCAAAACTTCCCAAATCAGGCTCCAACATTTCAATACCTTGATGATGGAACGTTGAATCAGCAAAATGGCGGCAACGAAGATCATTGGTCTTTATTCTCCATTTTTAGCCGCGTTAATTATGCTTATAAAGATAAATACCTCGCCAGCTTTAATTTTAGAAGAGATGGTTCATCAAGGTTAGACCCAGGCGACAGGCACGGAAATTTCTTTTCCGGTTCTGCAGGATGGCGGATTGACCAGGAAAACTTCATGAAAAAAATCAACAATATTTCCCTTTTAAAACTGCGTGCAAGCGTTGGCCAGTTAGGCAACCAGGAAATTGGTAACCATCGTTATGAAGCAATAGTTTCAGGCGGATATTATTATCCTTTCGGCGGCACCCCAACACAAGGTTATACCATTACGCAGGAAGGAAATCCTAATATAATCTGGGAAACCAGCACGCAGACAGATGTTGGTTTAGACCTCGGGCTTTTTCAAAACAGGTTTCAGTTTACAGCTGATTATTATATAAAGAAAACTACCAATCTTCTTTTTGAACCACCACTTCCAAGCAGTGGCGGCGGGGTTAGCCCGCCAACTGAAAATGCCGGTGAAATAAAAAATACCGGCCTGGAATTACAGGCAACTTATAACAGTGCAGGCACATCAAAACTTACTTATTCTATAACCGGCAATTTTGCATTGCTGAAAAATAAAGTAGTATCGCTGGTAAATAATACACCAATTCCTGCAGCCAGAATTGATAATGGTTATTTTGCTACACTTACCAGTATTGGGCAACCAATCGGTGAGTTTTATTTATTGGAAGATGAAGGCATTTTTCAAACCGATAAAGATGTATTTACACATGCATACCAGGGCCCAAATGTAAAAGCCGGCGATGTAATGTATAAAGATATCAGCGGCCCGGATGGCAAACCCGATGGGGTAATTAATGGTTATGACAGAACCTTTGTTGGAAGCCCGATTCCAAAGTTTACTTATGGTTTAACAGGAACGCTTGGCTATGCAAATTTTGATTTGAATTTATTTTTCCAGGGCGTTTATGGCAATAAAATATACGACCAGGTGTTAACTGATATTGAAGGTTTTTACCGTGCTTTTAATATCACAGAAAACGTTGCTGAAAACAGCTGGCACGGTGCAGGAACATCTAACACACTTCCAAGATTATCATGGAACGGTGCCACTAATAATAAGCAGCCTTCTTCACGATTTCTCGAGAACGGTTCTTATGTGCGCCTAAAAAATGTGCAATTAGGTTATACGTTGTCAAAAGGAATGATGTCGCGTTTAAATATATCCGGCATACGATTTTATGTAAGCGCAACAAACCTGTTTACCATTACAAAATATAAAGGTTTGGATCCTGAACAATATACCAGCAACAATGAGTTGAATAGTAATGAAGCCGTTGGCATTGATTGGGGCACATATCCGTTAGCGCGTACGTATACTTTAGGCGTAAACGTAAATTTTTAAAACTCGAAACAAAGCAATATGAAATTCTATAAATTTTTTATACCTGTTTTTATACTTGTAATTGTTACACAAACAAGTTGCAAACATTATCTCGATCAGCCGTTGCTGGGTAATTACGCAGCTTCTGATTTTTTTAATTCTGATGCCAATGCGCAACTAGCTACCAACACTGCGTATGTTCCTTTATTATTTACAGATGCTGGTTCAAATCCAATTTGGGTATTGGGTGATGTTGCATCTGACGATGCAATTAAAGGAGGTAATCCTGGTGACCAGGCTGATTTCGAAAATATAGACCAGTTTAATATTCTCCCATCCAATTCAGCAGTAGAAGCTGTGTGGAAAAGATATTATGATGGCGTTTTTAAATGCAATGTTGTTATAACCGGTCTGCCGGATAATAACACTGCTGTTTCAGAAAATGTGCGCATATCAGCAGTTGCACAAGCAAAATTTTTACGGGCATATTATTATTTTGTTCTTACCGGTTGTTATGGTAATATTCCATTGCATTTAAAAGTTGAAACGGCTGAAGAAGTACAAAGCCCGGCCTTGCCACAAGCGCAGATTTATGCGCAAATAGAAAGTGATTGTAAAGATGCGGCTGCTGTTTTGCCAACAAGCTGGAGTGGAAGTGATGATGGCCGTGCAACCAGAGGTGCAGCATTGGCTTTACTTGCAAAAACGTATTTATTTGAACAAAAATGGAGTGATGCAGCCACAACAGCACAACAGGTTGAAGCATTGGGTATCTATAGCCTTACAAAACTTTTTACAGATAATTTCAACGCAAACAAGAAAGATAACACAGAAGCTATTTTTTCTGTATGGCATAAATCGGGGGCAAGCCCTTTTCTTGGCAATAATTTAAACCAATGGTTTGCCCCACGTGATTTAAATGGTTATGGGTTCTTTTATCCTACACAAAGCCTTATTGACAACTTTGAAAAATCTGCAAATAATGTAGCAGATCCGCGTTTTGGTTACACTTTATCAGGTGATAATGCGCCTTCTTATTATGATAGCACTTATCAGTCTTCATGGTCAACTACAGGTTATATCACAAAAAAACAAATTCAACCGCTTTCAGAAATTCCTGTTGCAATAAAAGGTGATGGCGATTTAAATTATGAAGCTATCCGCTTTGCTGATGTATTGTTGATTGAAGCCGAAGCTTTAAATGAAGAAGCTAAAAGCGCAAATGCGTTGGTGCCATTGAATAAAGTTCGTCAACGGGCAAGAGAGTCTTATTTATATGATGCTTCATTACCTGGTTATGGAACAGTACCTGATGGATTATTGCCTGATATAACCATTACGAATCAATCGCAGTTGCGGGATGTTATCAGGAAAGAAAGACGTTCTGAGCTTGCGCTGGAGTTTCATCGTTTTTTTGATATGATACGCTATGGAAGTGCTTATGCAACAAGCGCCATGCAGAACGTGCCAAACTTTAAATATAATGCAAATAAATTTTTCCCTATTCCGCAAAGCGAATTAGATACGAATCATAAACTACATTAATCTTGAAATTATATTTATGCGTAAACAAAATATTATACTGCTGCTTTTATTACTGGCTGTTGGGTTTATTATTATGCCTTCCTGCAAAAAAGATAGCAGTAACAACAACAATACAGCAACAGACAAAACTTCTTTGAACAGTTTGATTGATTCTGTTACTACTATTTTAAATTCAACTGCTGAGGGTAATAAGCCTGGTCAATATGCAGTTGGCTCAAAGGCAGCGCTTGATTCTGTTTTGCAATTGGCTAAAACCGTAACAGCAGACAATGGTTATACACAGCAACAAATAAATAACGCAAACAATAATCTTGAACGTGCAGTAATAACATTTACATCACATTTAATTCAGGAAGTTTCAGTAGCTAATCTTGTTGCTTTTTGGAAATTTAATGGTAATGCAATTGATTCATCCGGCAATGGGCATAACGGCGCTTTGAGAACAGGATATGTTGGTTCAAGTGCCGCAACTGCTGTTGACGGCGGCACACTGCCCAAACTTGTGCCTGATCGTTTTGGAAGAGTGAACATGGCTTATGATTTCAATAATGGCGCAACGGTCGAAGTGCCTTATGATATTGCATTAAATGCTCAAAGCTTTACTATTAGTTTATGGATAAAAAGACACGGAACAAACTGCAATAATTATATGTTTTCATTAAACAGGTACAATGGTTATAAATTTCAATTGCAATGCAGTAATTTTTTGTTTTTAACTTTTCATGATGACAAAGGCGGCTATCATGATGTTGATGATAACCCGGGGATTATTCCTGATGAAACATGGACACATGCAGTAGTAAGCTATACAAATGGAACTATGAAATTTTATATTAACGGTGATTTAATTAAAACAGCTGAGATAACAGGCGCTCCAGTTACGCTTGATGCACCCGTAAATTTGGCTATTGGCAATGAGCTACCTAAAGACGTCTATAGTATTACAGACCCAAACAGTCCGTACGCTTTTTATGGCGCCAATTACTTTATTGGTTCATTGGATGATATAAGATTTTATAATACGGCTTTGTCTGATGCCGAAGTCTTATCTATTTTTACAATTGAAAAAAGCTTATAATTTAAATAAAGATTATACTAACTGATTTTTTAATGATGTAGCATGTAACTTTTATTCATAATGCTTCACTTACGATATGTAATTTTTTTATTAATTTTTTTTATATTGAATTCATGCAGTGTTCATACTAAAAAAAATGATCAGTTACTTTTCTGGTGTTCTAATAATCCAAGAGAAATAAATTTTTGCACAGAACAAACTACCGAATGGAATACTCAACATTCTTCTGGTACAATTCATATACAACCTGTTCCAGAAGGCCAGTCAAGTGAAGAAGTAATCCTTGCAGCAGTTGTTGGTAAGACAACACCTGATATATATGCCAACATGTGGCAGGGTAATGTTGAAATGTATGCACGTTCCGGTTCTTTGATTGCGCTTGATACGTTGAAAGGTTTTATGCAGTTTATGCAGGCACGTTGTGATAGTTCAGTTATAAAAGAAATAACTTCTGCTGATGGTCATATTTACCAGGTGCCATGGAAAGTAAATCCATTCATGACGATTTATAATAAAGAGCTTTTTTCTAAAAATGAAATTAATAATCAGCCAAAAACATACAGTGCATATTTGCAGGATGCGCATGCTTTTAAAATTAACACAACAAACAACGGAACACTAAAATGGTTTGGTTATACTGCTGTAAAAGAAATATGGTATGAGCGTTTGTTCAGTTTCTATCCTTTTTATCTCGCTGCTTCAAACGGTGCTCCTTTGATTAAGAATAATAAAGCAGCATTTAATAATAAATATGCAATTGAAGTTTTTCGTTTTTTGCAAACTCTTTATAATAACGAATACTTTACAAGAGAAAATCTGCAATCACAAAATGATCCTTTCGTAGCTGAACGTATTGCAACAACATTTACGGGACCATGGGAAACAGATTTTTTATTAAATATGCCAGGCAGAAATTTTGCGTTTGATTATTTTCCGATGCCGGTTCCTGATGATCATACAGGTCCCGTTTATACGTATGCTGATCCCAAAAATATTGTTGTATTCAACACCTGCAGGCATCCGCAACAGGCATGGGATTTTATAAAAACATTAATTGATAAACAGGGCGATTTAAAATTGCTGACACTTACAGGAGAATTACCCGAAAGGAAGAATATAGTTACAGACTTTTTTTATGCTGATTTTTTAAAAAAGAATCCTATGTTAATCCCGTTTGCTAAACAGGTTGCTTATGCAAAAGGAATTGATAACTGCGACGTAATTGTTGAAGTGCTTGATATTATTTCGCAGGAATATGCCGCTTGTGTTATTTATGGGAAAAAAACGCCGGAGAAAGCAGTAAGTGACGCGGCAAATGCAGTAAATGTTTTGCTTGCTAATAATAAATAAAGAATATTTTTTAAATGCAGTTAAACATTGGGGTAATGGGTGCAGGCGGGTTTGCGCATTTTGCAGCAAAAGCATTTTTAAAAGCAAAAGAAATAAATATTGTTGCTGTGTGTGATATAAATGAAACAATCTCAAAATACTTATCTGTTCAATTTGATGCAGCAACTTATACAGATTATAATGCTTTTTTAAAAGACGAAAATATAAATCTGGTTTACATAGCAACACCTCCATTCCTTCATTACCAGCAATCAAAGAAAGCATTGCTTTCGCATAAACATGTTATATGTGAGAAACCGGCTGCATTGCATGTTAATGAAGCGGAAGAATTGATAACTATTGCAAAGTCGCTAAACCTTTTATATGTTGTTAACCTGATGCAACGGTATAATGTTTTGTATGATGTAGTAAAGAAAATTATTGATGAGAAACTTGCGGGAAATTTTCTACATGGCTTTTTTGAAAATTATGCAAGTGATGAAAACCTTGATGAGAAACATTGGTTTTGGAATGAAGAAAAAAGCGGCGGCATATTTATAGAACATGGCGTTCATTTCTTTGATATGTTTTCCGGTTGGTTTCGTGAAGGCAAAGTTTTGAATGCGATAACGCTAAAATCTTCGCACAATACAAAAATTACAAGTTGTGCCCAGGCAACAGTTTTATATAAAAATGCATTGGTTAACTTTTATCATGGCTTTAATCAACCCAAAATCTTAGACAGGCAGGAACTGCGTTTGCAGTTTGAATACGGCGAAATAACATTGTATGAATGGATTCCTGTAAAAATAAAATTGCATGGACTCTTTATAAACCAACAATTAGCTGCAATTCTTGAACTAACTCCAAATGCTTCAATAGTTTATCATAATAAGGAAATTGAAATGAAGGGAAGATTCGCAGATAAAAAATTTGATGTGCATGTAACTATTGATTATGGGAATAGTTCAGATAAGCAAAACCGTTACCAGCAAATGCTTTCAGCTATGATAACGGATCAGTTCAACTGGATTAAAGATCATTCTCATATTCGTGTAATTGATGAAACAAATGCAGTTCAATCTTTAAAAATTGCAGAAGAAGCAACGCATATTGCAAGAAGATTGGTAATAAATTGACATCAAATATTTCCATAAAAAAAAATAAAAAAAAATCGGCTGTTTCAAGAAAATGGCTGCCTTATCTGCTTGTATCTCCGTACCTGGTATTTGTGCTTGTGTTTGTTATGTTCCCGGTATTTTTTTGTTTGTTTCTAACCTTTAATAAGTGGAACATCATTGCGCCAATGCACTGTATCGGCGTTGATAATTATAAACATTTATTTAAAGACAAATTGTTCTGGCTTGCTATTGTAAACACGCTTAAGTTTTTATTGCTGCACATTCCTTTGCAAATAGTTGTGTCTTTATTATTAGCTCAATTGCTTAATCAAAACATAAAAGCAAAATCTTTTTTTCGTGCATCTTTTTTTATGCCGGTTATTGTTTCCGGTGTTGTTGTTACTATTTTATGGCAGCAGTTATTGGGCTATGATTCAGGTATTATTAATCGCTTGCTTACAACTATAGGCTTATCAAAAATTGGATGGTTGATTAATCCTGATGTGGCTATCTATTCTATTGCAGTTATGGCAACCTGGAAGAATGTTGGCTTGTATGTGATTCTTTTTTTAGTCGGTCTGCAAACCGTTCCGCCGCAATATTATGAAGCAGCAAAACTGGAAGGTGCTAATAAATGGCAGCAGTTCTGGCACATAACATTACCAATGATTAATCCAACCATTTTTATGGTAGTTGTTCTATCAACTATTGGTGGATTCTCTTTATTTATTGAACCATACATTATGACTGGCGGTGGTCCAATGAATCAAACACTTTCAGCAGTATTATACATTTATAAACAAGCTTTTCAATATTACAATATGGGTTATTCAGCAACGCTTGGTTTTTTTTATGCATTGATAATAATGACAGTTGTAATACTGCAAAAAAAGTTTATTGAAAAAGAAGAGGTATAATTTGAAATGAAGAAAACTATTTCGATTGGAAATATATTGATGTATGCAGCCTTACTTATTGCTGCCATATCATTTATTTATCCTTTTATCTGGATGATTGGCGGAGCATTGGCGCCAATGAATGAAATAGGAACAATGAATTTATTTCCTTCGCATCCGACACTGAACAATTTTAGAATCATGCTTTCTAAAATTCCTATTACACGCTCATTGTTTAACAGCCTATTTGTTGCAATGCTCACAACATCGTTGGTTTTAATTACTGCATCAACAGTTGGCTATGCTTTGGCGAAAATGAAATTTAAAGGCAGGCAGATAATTTTTTATGTGATTGTGTTTACAATGTCATTGCCATTTCAAATCACGCTTATACCAAATTATATTACGATGATTAATTTGCATTTTGTAGATACGTTTCTTGCGTTAATCATCCCATTTTCGGTAAGCGCATTTGCAATCTTAATGTTCCGCCAGGCATTTCAGGGTTTGCCACAGGCATTGATTGATGCAGCAAGATTAGATGGCTGCAATGAACTTGGAATTATATTCAGGATACTTTGGCCTAATATCAAACCAACAATAGTAACCGTCGCCATTTTAGTGTTTATTGGTTCATGGAATGAAGTGTTGTGGCCGTTGATTGTTATACGCAATGAACAGTTAATGACGATGCCGCAACTGGTAACTTTATTTGCCGTCGGCGGAAGAGCAGATACACAGCTTGGCGTAAAAATAGCTGCTGCTGTTTTATTAGCTTTACCCGTAATGATTGCTTTTTTATTTTTTCAAAAACATTTTATACAAAGCATGGCTTCAACAGGTTTAAAAGATTAACTATTATGACGATTAATGAATGATGAAAATGATTGATTATTGCTGAGCAAATCAATCATTAAAATAAAAGAAAGATTCATGAAACTTATTAAATATCCCACACGCTTATATGCTTCATCAAAAGGTGTCATTATTTCTTTTTTGTATTTAGGCGGTGGCAACCGTGTAAGAAATATTGTGAAGCGTGTAAAGAAGTTAAGTAATGAAGAAGTTGAAACATGTTTTCAAAAATTGATGAAAGACTTTGCGAACCGGCATCGCCATATTGAAAAAACATTCCTGCATCATTACAAAAGAATACAAGATCAATACGGCAAAAGTCTTGAAGATTTCTCGCATACAAAGAAACTCTTAATGGGTGCTTTCTTTACAAAAGAATATTCTATACAGGCAGCCGCATTGTTTAATCCGTCTATCGTTCCGCATCCTGATCAAACAAATTTAAAAACCGGTGAACAAAGGTTTATCTTAAGTTTAAGGGCTACTGGTGAAGGCCATATTTCATCTATAGTTTTTCAAACAGGTGTAGTGAGCAAAACAAATATCAGGCTCGATAAAAGTTCAGGTTTTTTTTCAACGCTTGTAAAGAGAATTGATACCAATTATACAAAAGATTTTATCAAAAGACGTGCATCAAAATTCGCATCTTTCAATCCCACTGTGCTTAATTCTTTACCGGAAACTTTCACGTATGCAGAAGCGCATTTGATTTTTAAATCAACGGCGCCTCATCATCGTTCACATAAACATTCCATCGAGATTGTTGAAAACGTGCTTGACTCGAATTATGATCTTGAAAATTCGGAACAAATGCCTGTTAACGAGAAGGTAATTTTTCCAAATGCCAAAGCAGAAAGTATGGGTATAGAAGATGCGCGTTTTGTAATGTTTAATGATGGCAATCTTAAATTATATTATGCAACTTATACAGCGTATGATGGCAGGCATATCAATACACAGTTAATCGAAACAAAAGATTTCACGCATTTTAAAATACGCACTTTATACGGTGCGGCCATTTCAAACAAAGGCATGGCTTTGTTCCCTGAAAAAGTGAATGGAAAATATGTGATGTTGTCAAGACAGGGCGGTGAAAAAATATATATCATGTTTTCTGATGACCTCTATTACTGGCAGGAAATGCGTGTGTTGATGGAGCCAAAATATGAGTGGGAAATTGTACAGCTTGGCAATTGCGGTTCACCTGCAAAAACAAGTAAAGGCTGGCTTGTGCTGACACATGGTGTTGGTGTTATGCGTACATACGTTATCAGTGCAATATTGTTAGACCTCGATGATCCTTCAAAAATAATTGGCAGGTTAAGCAAACCGCTTATTGAAGCGGATGAACAGGATCGTGAAGGTTATGTGCCTAACGTGGTTTATACATGTGGTATGATGCGTAATGGTGATGTGCTGGTTATACCTTATGCGGTTTCAGATTCTTCAACAGCATTTGCAACGGTTAAGCTTGATGAACTTTTAAATGAAATGGAAACATGATAAAAAAGGGATTATACTTTTTTATAGTGTTGTGCGGCATAAGTTGCATGGCTGTTACCTGTAAAAAAAATACATCTTCAGTAACCAACACAGCACAGCCTGCAAATACATTATTAGTTAATACAAGCCATCTTAATTTTTTATATACGCCATTTACTTTTTCTGATGGTACAAGCGTTGCAGGCATATATATTTATTGCAATGCGCCGGCTTATCAACCCATCGCCGATGATGATGAGGGCTTTACATGTGTTGATGATGTGGCAAGGTCTGTACAGGTGTACATAAGAAATAAAAACTTTTCTTCAGATACATCAATGCAAAACAAAGTGTATAATCTTATCAGCTTTATACTGCACATGCAATCAGGCAACGGCTATTTTTACAATTTTGTATTTCCTGATCATTCAATCAATGTAGGTGGTCAAACAAGTATTAATAATGCAAACTGGTGGTCGTGGCGTGCTTTGTATTCTTTGTCTGACGCAAGTCCGGTGATAAGAAATAGAAATACTGCTTTTGCTGATAAGGTGGATGCGGCAATTAATACACTTGTTGTCAAAATAAAATCGGATCTTATTCCTTTACCACAAACTACCAAAGTTGTTGCAGGCATAACTATTCCACAATGGCTGCCCGGCGGCAGCGGCACTGACCAGGCTTCTATTTTATTGCTTGGCCTTCTGCCAACAGCAAAGCATGATGAAACCATTAAAGCTTATATAAAAAAACTTGCGGATGGTATTGCATTGATGCAGGAAGGTAATGCAACGCATTTTCCTTTTTCATGTATTCTTAGCTGGGAAAATACATGGCATGCTTACGGTGCCGATCAGGCTTATGCACTTATGAAAGCTGGTGAATTTTTAAATGATACAAGCTATATTAATAAAGGCATTGCTGCGGTAACTAACTTTTATCCATGGCTGTTACAAAATGGGTTTAAATCATCTTTTGATGTGCAAAGTGATGACAGCAATGTAACATTGAATAGTGAACAAAGGTTTGACCAGATTGCTTATGGCATAAGGCCAATGGTTACTGCTGCTGCCGAAGCATATCGTTCAACAGGTGATAATAAATATGCAGATATTGCAGGCCATCTTGCTGCTTGGTTTTTTGGAAATAATGATGCATACAAAACAATGTATTCAACAACTACAGGTCTTTGTTATGATGGTATCCGTTCTGCATCTTCTATCAATTTAAATTCCGGCGCTGAATCAACAGTTGAGGCTTTGCTTACAATGGAAATAATTGAAGCAAATCCTGCTATAAAAGCAGCATTGAATAAATATAAAAAATAGTTAGATGAGTAGTGATTATATAAAATCAGATACGCTTATTTTTTCACCGGATGATGTTGATTTATCCTTTTCGCCAATGCATCAAACGTTGAAGGAAGGTACGTATGTACTTGGTGCTTTTAATCCCGGTTTATGCAGGCTGAAAAATGGAAATTTATTATTGATGGTGCGTGTTGCTGAAGCATTAAAAAACCCTGTAGTTAATGATAAAGTACATGCAATCCGTTGGGACAAAGAGCAAGGCTTTGTAACCGATGGATGGAATATTGCCGACACAAATATGAGAGACCCAAGACAATTCACCATCAACGCTTATAAATTTAAAGTACTTGCATTAACATCATTGTCCTGGTTGTTGCCTGTTGAGCTAAATGAAGATGCTACTGCAATAAATCATATTCACTATGATAAAATAATCGCACCAAAATTCACCAGCCAGGAATACGGCATTGAAGATGCACGAATTTCTTTTATTGACAACCGTTATTGTATGACGACTTGTTGCGTAAGCAGTGAGCGTCATTCAACCATGTTATATGTTTCTGATGACGGATTAAATTATACTTGTCTCGGCATTGTGCTCGATCATCAAAATAAAGACATGTTGTTATTTGAGGGTAAAATCAACAATAAATATTATGCATTAACAAGACCATTAGGTGAGTGCTATTTTGCTTCACCGCCGGTTTCATTATATCATCCTGGTCCAGGCATTCAGCTTTCATCATCGCCGGACTTATTGCATTGGAAGCCTTCTGATCATCCATTTATCAGAGCGAATAAGCAATCATCTTCCAACTCTAAAATCGGCGGCGGCACACAACCGGTACTTACAAAAGATGGATGGCTTATGTTGTATCATGGTGTTGAAAATAAAGGAGAAGTTGGTGTTTACAGAACATACTGGGCATTGCTTGATAAAGATGAGCCAACAAAAATTTTAAAGCAGTCTGAACATCAACCATTACTTGAAGCAAATGCAGAATTAACTTTAGCCGTCAAACAAAAAATTTATCTGAATGATATTGTCTTCACAACCGGCATTGCAATGCATAAGGATGATTTTATTATAGCATCCGGTGAATTAGACCTGGCTTGCCGAATTACAAAAATTTCACAGGATTATTTCTCAATATAAATATTATGGCAGAAGTAAGGCTCGAACATATTTCAAAGATTTATCAGGCTGAAAAGAAAGATGCCATAATAAAAAAAGCAGTCAATGATATTTCATTTGATATTAAAGACAAAGAATTTATGGTGATTGTCGGGCCTTCAGGTTGTGGTAAATCAACGTTACTAAGAATGATTGCCGGGCTTGAAGAAATAAGTGAAGGCTCACTGTTGATTGATGGCGAAAGGATGAATGATATTGATCCGAAGGATAGAGATATTGCAATGGTCTTTCAAAACTATGCTTTGTACCCGCACATGACCGTTTATGATAACATTGCTTTTGGATTAAAGCTGAAGCGTTTCAGTAAAAAAGATATTCATGAACGTGTGATGCAAACAGCAGAGTTGCTTGAAATAAAAGATGAGTTGCAAAGAAAGCCGAAAGCATTATCCGGCGGGCAGCGGCAGCGTGTTGCCATAGGCCGTGCTATTATAAGAAGGCCAAAAGTTTTTTTGTTTGATGAACCACTGAGCAATCTTGATGCAAAGCTTAGAAGCCAGATGCGTATTGAACTGCAGAAACTGCATCGCGAAATAGATGCAACTATGATTTATGTAACGCACGACCAGGTTGAAGCTATGACTTTGGGCATACGCATCGCTGTTTTAAATAAAGGACAACTGATGCAGCTTGATACACCAATGCATTTATACAATTATCCCAATAACAAATTTGTTGCAGGCTTTATTGGTTCACCAACCATGAACTTTTTAAAAGGAATTATTCAATATAACGATGGTTATTATTTTGTTCATGAGTCATCAGATTGCAAAATTTTTTTAGGAACAGAAATCAGAGATGCTTTAAAAAATTATATAAACAAGCCTATAGAAATAGGAGTAAGGCCAGAAGATTTTTTTATCAATGATAATGATGCAAATAAACCTGACTGTACTTTAAAAATTATTGCATCTGAAAATATGGGTAATGAGCAGCTTGTTTACTTTTCTTTAGCCGATCAAATATTAATTGTAAGAAGACCGTCTTATAAAGATGTTTATATAACCGCAAAAGCAGGCTTGATATTTTCAAAGAATAAGATTTTATATTTTGACGCAGCAAGTGGTGATGTTATAAGATAAAACTTTCAATTACAAAGGCCAGATGCTTTTAAGCAAAGCATATTCAATTCTTTTAACTGCAATTTTTTCAGGCGCTTCAATATTAATTTTGTTATACGGCTTTGACGGAAAAAATATTTCTGTCATAACAGATATGCCGTTATCTGCAAATAATTCAACTGAACTTTCATCAATAATTAAATCAAGATTCATTGAATCAGCAGTTGTTAATCGTGGTGCAAAATGTTTGCCTGCAAAATCTTTTTGAAAATCTGTTTTTTCTGAATTGGTTCTGTCAATAAAATATCTGTTCTCATTTTTATTATAACCAATTAATACTTTTTCTTTAGCGTCATTGGATAAAACAACAGTAAAATCTTCGGGTTTTTTAAGGTTCATTTTAATACGGCATGGAAATTTAATTCTGCCGGTTTTGGATAACAAGTCAAAGTTTCTATTAATCTCTGCATCATTTAATATAACTGGTTTTAATTCATTTTTACTTAATGCCGGCAATGGTTTAGAAGCTATAAAAATTTTATCATTGATATGTTTCAGCTTCAACTCTCTCGGCAATGTTGTTGCGCTTCGCCATTTTATAGTGGGTACATCTATCGCATAACTCCAGTTGCTCATCCACCCGAGAAAAATTTTTTTATCGCCCGTATTGCTCCATGTTACACCGGCATAATCATCCGGGCCGTAGTCAATCCATTTAGTAATGGTATCTGTTGTTGTAAAATTTTTCCCATCAAAATCACCAACAAAATATTGTGTGCCAGAACCGCCATTTGGTGCGCCGGGATTAATACTGCATGTAATCACCCAGACTTTTTTGCCTTTATAATTCATATAAAAAATATCAGGACATTCCCATACGCCACCATGTGCACCAAAGTGTTCACCAAAATCGCTTTCTTTTGTCCAATCTTTTAAATTGAGTGATGAAAATAATGATACATGATCTTTAACTGCCATTACCAGTATCCATTTTTTGCCTTCATCATACCACATAACTTTAGGATCACGAAAGTCTTTGATGCCCGGATTTTTTATAACGGGATTGCCTTTATACTTTATCCATGTTTTACCATTGTCGTTACTAAAAGCTATACTTTGATTTTGAAAGACATCAGTATTTTGTTTTTCACCAACAGGATCATGTTGCGTAAAAACAGCTACTAATGGAGCATTACCATTTTTACCGAAACCTGAAGTATTATTTTTATCAACCACTGCACTGCCTGAAAAAATATAGCCGATGCTATCAGGATATAAAGCAATTGGTTGTTCTTTCCAATGAACCAGGTCAGTGCTTACAGCATGTCCCCAATGCATAGGTCCCCAAACTGTGCTGCCGGGACAGTATTGATAAAACAAATGATAAATGCCATCATTGTAAACCATACCGTTCGGGTCATTCATCCAATGTGCTTTCGGTGAAAAATGTATCTGCGGACGATATTGTTCATGATACATACTGCCGTTTTGTGCAAAGCTTTGTGTATGAATTATTATGCATAGAAAAATGACGCTGATGACTTTCATAAATAAAATTAAAAGTTTGCAACTTGCTCTGCAAGTACCTGTGGTTCATCTGTAGGTAATAAAATTTTTACCAGCTCAAGTTTCTTATTATATAAAGCGATGAAAGGAAATTGCTGTACGTGATAATACTTTTGAACAGTAAAAGAATAACCTTCTGTTCCTGCTTTAATAAACGACTTGGATGATAGGTCGTACGTTGAATCAAATGGTTTTAATTCTGACATTGGTGAATAAGTAACCATTACAATTTGTTTATCCGTTAACTCTTTTTCATGCTTTAGCAATTCAGTTGTAAAATTCTTGCAATGGTCACAAGTAGGTGAAAAATAAATTAATACAGTTGGTATATCTTTTTTAAGCTGATTATAAGTGTAAGTGCTTCCATCAACTAATGTTATTTTAAAAGGCGCAATAGAAGTTTTGTTTTTCTGCGCATACATTGTAATACATGTGTAGCATACAAACAAAAGGGTTAAACAGGTTTTTATAATTCTTTTTTTAATCATTATGAATCTTGATTTTTATTTGGTAAAGATCAAAGAATTTATGAGATGCTTTATACTTAACTCTTTTTTACAATATAATATTCTTTTGCAAGCCTTGTATTATAACCATGTTTATCTTTTGAAACTTCATTCAGGTCAACTGTTGCCTGTTTGTCAAATTGATAATCTTTAAATTTTTCTTTGAGTGATTGTATGTCGCCAACGTTTGTCAGCAAACCAAAAACAGAATCTTTTGGCAAAGTAACAAAGCTATCTTTTTTATTTAGCTGCGGAATAACGTCGCCATAATTCCATATAATTTCAGGTTCAAAACCATTTACTTCATAGGTTTTAATATTCAACTTTTTTTCAATAGAATGAAGATTGAAAGCTGCATAATAATCTTTATTTGAGTAATAAATTTTTGAAAGCGGGATAATTGTTACAACTACAACACACATGTAAAATATAATTGCGTAAAACGTTTTATAAAACTGTTTTTTTATTAATCCATTCAACATGAATGCTGCAAGTAAAATTGATAAAACTGAAAAAACTGTGAACCAGAATAAGTCTTGATATACTTGCTTTTTCATCAAAAAAAACAAAACAAAAGGTATTGTTAATGCAATCATACTTATCAAACCAAACGCAAAATTTGCAACACCAATTTCTATCCTGCTTTTTATATTGCTTAAGTTTTTTATAAGATATTGAATATAAAAACTGGTATTCATTGCCATTGGAATTAAAACAGGCAATAGATAACGTGATTTTTTTTCAGGCACTAAGGATAGCAATATAACAGAGAGAATTGTCCACCAAAATGCAAGCTGATATGCTTTTACATTAGTTACACGCGGCTTCATATACCAATACATTAAACTTACAAAAGCAGGCACTGTCCATATACCACTTTGCGTAAAAAAACTCCAGTAGTACCATACTGGTTTTAGTTCATAACCACGCCATCTCCCGGATTCCTGTGATACAGCCGCATGCACGTTAGCCGCATCAAATAATTTAATGTATATATACCATGAAAAACCTGTTATTAATCCAATAATCAAAACAATAAATAATAAACCTAAATTTCTTTTTAAGTTGCTTTTATAAATTAAAAAATAAGCAATTACAAACGGAAGCCATAAAGCATATAATGATATTGGCCCTTTGCTTAAAAATGAGCAACCAAAAAATAATCCTGATACAACTAAGTTTTTAGTTAAACCAGTTTGTTGATTAAATGACTTCACCAGATAATAAATACTTGCAACCATAAACGCATGTGTATAGATATCCCACTGGTTATCTCTTCCACCAAAAAAAATGTAGAATGATGTGATGAGTATCAGCGCAGCATTCAGCGGCTGATTGTTTTCAAGATTGAATTCTATCGTCAGCTTATAAAAAAAATACACAAGCATTAATGTAACTAATAAAACCGGCAAACGAAGCCAGAACATATTTGTAAAGCCGAAAATAAAACCAAACATTGCTGTTATCCAGGTGGGTAATGGTGGTTTTTCGTATCGGGGTAAACCATTAAGTGTTGTAAATATCCAATGACCATCATGCACCATTTCTCTTGCAGTAATCAGGTTACGTGCTTCCATAATATTTGTCTGTATCAAACCAAGATGCGGCAATAACATTAATAAAGAAACAAGCATCAGCAAGGCAAGCGGGTATTTTTTTATAATGCTCATGCTGCATGTTTTTTAATGATGATGATGTTGCGTGCATAAACAATAAAGCCAACAGATTGCCCGGCTAATAACACAGGGTCTTTTCTTAATACTGCATAAACAAGTATGAGCAAAGAACCGCAAAAACTTATCATCCAAAAGCCAAGCGGCAGTTGCGATTCTTTAATTCTTTCAGAATAAATCCATTGATAAATAAAGCGGAAAGTAAACAGAGTTTGAGAAAAAATACCCAACCACAATAACCATACAGGAATGTGCTCATTATGAAAAAGCAGCTGCCTGTCAGCAAGACCATTATGATAGCCATACCAAAGAATAAGCAATGGAAAAATATAGATAAAGATGCGCAGCGGCAATACGATTTTTTTCCATTGATTTTGCAGCTGGATGTTTCGTATGTATATATAATACGTTATAGTTTGGCCAAGCATGATTGCAAAATCATTTCTTAAATAACCATATAAAAAAAGAAGAAATGATGCAATCAAACTAAACTCCCAGAATAAAACCGGTGTAAGAATTTTTTTATGTTTTTCAGATAACAGCCACTGTAATATCAGCCTGCTTGAAAACAATATTTGCGCAATGGCGCCAATGCTGATTACAAGCCAACTCTTCATAAATTTTTTTCAGCAACAGTGTAATTGATATGTTTTCTTTTCATCCACAAATAAGCAAAGCAATCGCTTAAAGGCCCGGCAAGCCTGTTCCATAAATGAAAGTTTGATTTACCCGCAATTCTTGGATAAGCTCTTACCGGTATCTGGATAACCTTTCCCTTTTGTAATAAAATCATAGCCGGTAAAAAACGATGCAGACCGTTAAACATCGGGATTTTTTTTGCTTTATCTGCTTTAATGATTTTTAAAGGGCAACCTGTATCATCCATTTCATCATGCGTAAAACTTCTTCTTATGCTGTTCGCAATTGTGGATGACATGTTTTTTGTAAATGAATCTTTTCTGCCTGTTCTAACACCGGTTACCAGATCATATTCTTCACAATAATCAGCAAGAATATTAAAATCTTCAGGCGTGGTTTGCAGATCAGCATCAATATAACCAATCCACTTTGTATCAGCATAATCGAAACCTGCTTTTATGGCTGTGCTTAAGCCATAATTTTTATCAAGCGAAATATAACTAAACAAAGGATTGGCTTTGTTTATGTCACGAATAACCTGCTGGCTGTTATCTTTTGAACCATCGTTTATAAATAAAACCTGTGAGCTAAGTTTTGCTGAACGGAAATATTTTTCAAATGTTTCCTGTACACGCTTAAGATTTTCTTCTTCATTAAAAACAGGAATGATAATGGTAATATCCGGCTTCATTGATAATTAAAAATTCTGCGCGAAAATAGATTACCAATTCTGTTTCAAATATTAATCACGTATTAAAATTTAATTGATAAATATTTGCAATGCATCAATAAGTATCATGCATAATATAGATGATAGTGCATTATTATAATGCGGGAAACTAAACTTTAAGAATAATCGTTTAAAACTAATAAATCCGGATGTACCTGAAAGCGCAAAATTTCTTTTTTTCTATTGTACTTATATGTTTGTTTGGAGTTAATGCAAATGCACAATTAGGCATACAGATGAATACCGGCTTAATGAATTATGGCGGGGATTTACAGCGCAATCCTTACACATTTAACCAGTCACGGTTAACTGCTGGTGCAGCGCTATTATATAACTTTCACAATTTTGTTTTACGTGGTTCTTTAGCTTATGGTGGCATACAGGCAGGTGATTCAACAACAAAAGTGTATGCTTCCAGAAATTTAAATTTTAAATCAAGCATTTCAGACTTGAATGCCTGTCTTGAATATGACATCAGGCTGCATGAAGACAGTAAATTTATACCATATATTTTTGCAGGCATTGGCGTTTTTCATTTCAATCCTTATACTTTTTATAATTCAAAAAAAGTTTTTTTACAGCCGTTAGGTACAGAAGGTGAAGGCTTATCTATTTATCCGGATAGGAAACTATACAAGCTGACACAAAACGAATATCCTTTAGGGCTTGGTGTAAAATATAAGATTGCTGACAGCTGGCTTATCGGCTTAGAGTTTAATACACGGCTTATTTTTACTGACTACCTCGATGATGTAAGCAACAGTTATCCTGATGAAACTGCATTGCGCAACGAACATGGACAACTTGCAGTTGACCTTTCTTTCCGTACTAACGAGATAAATCCTTCAGCTACTTTTCCTTCCGGTAAAGCGAGAGGAAACCCAAAACAGAACGATAATTTTTATTCATCCGTTATTACACTTACCTATATTATTCCTGAACCAAATTTTGGCGGCGGTTCAGGGCATGGCCGGCATGCTGCTTCAATAAACTGCCCTAAAAAAGTTCATTAAAGCACAGCTATCATTGTTTTTATAAGTTTGCGCAACATGTACTATCGTTCGCTTGAAGATTGTTTATTGCATCTTGAAAAGAATAGGCAGCTTATAAGAATAAAAGAACAGGTTGATCCGCATCTTGAAATGGCGGCGATTCATTTGCGTGTGCATGAAGCTGGCGGCCCTGCTTTGTTATTTGAAAATGTAAAAGGTTGTACATATCGTGCCGCATCAAATATTTTTGGAACGATTGAAAGAAGCAGGCTCATTTTTTCTGAACGGCTTCGGTTAATTCAGCAGTTGATTCAATTAAGAAATAATCCTTCATCTGCATTAAAACATCCATTGCAATCTTTACAAACAGGGTTGCAGTCTTTGAAAGCGTTACCCTTAAAAATTTCTTCATCAAAGCCTGTTCTTACTAATGAAATTAATATAACAGATGTGCCGCTTATTCAGCATTGGCCAAAAGATGGCGGTGCATTTGTTACGTTGCCGCAGGTTTATACAGAAGATGTTGAACAGCCCGGCGTTCAGCATTCCAATCTTGGTATGTACCGCATCCAGTTAACCGGCAATGATTATAAACTGAATAAAGAAGCCGGTTTACATTACCAGTTGCATCGTGGTATTGGCGTGCATCAAACAAAAGCGAATGCATTAAACAAGCCTTTAAAAGTTAGCGTGTTTGTTGGCGGGCCGCCTGCACATAGTTTGGCTGCCATTATGCCTTTGCCTGAGAGTATTAGCGAATTAACCTTTGCTGGTTTATTAAGTGGCAGAAGATTCAGGTATTGTTATCAAGATGGATTTTGCGTAAGTACAGATGCTGATTTTGTAATCACCGGTGAAGTATATAAAAATGAAAACAAGCCTGAGGGACCGTTTGGTGATCATCTTGGTTACTATAGTTTGCAACATGATTTTCCGTTGATGCATGTGCATAAAGTTTATGCGAAGAAAAATGCCATCTGGCCGTTTACTGTTGTTGGCAGGCCACCGCAGGAAGACACTGCTTTTGGTGCGTTGATACATGAAATAACAGGAGATTTATTATCCAAAGAAATTCCCGGTTTAAAAGAAATAAATGCGGTGGATGCAGCTGGTGTTCATCCATTATTACTTGTTGTTGGCAGCGAAAGATATACACCTTATAGCGTAACCCAACAACCTGCAGAATTATTAACCATTGCCAACCGCATTCTGGGCACCGGCCAGTTAAGCCTTGCAAAATTTTTATTTATTACGGCTGATGAAATGCAAAACATATCAACCAAAGACATTCAGCAATATTTTGATTTTTTATTAAGACGAATAAATCTTAAACGGGACATTCATTTTTATACCAACACAACTATTGATACATTAGATTATTCGGGAACAGCATTAAATGCGGGTAGCAAAGTGGTGTTCGCAGCTTATGGTATTGTGTTGCGTGATTTGTGCATTGAGGTAAATGACAGCTTTAATAATTTAAAAGATGTTACCGATGTGCGCATGATTATTCCTGGTGTTATTTGTCTTGAAACAAAAAGATATACAAGCAAGCAAAATGCAGATGCTGAATTAAACGCTTTAAAAGATCAGCTTAAACAAGATGCAGAAGCCATAAAAGATTGCCCGGTAATTGTTGTTTGTGACGATGCAGCTTTCACATCAGCCAAATTAAATAATTTTCTTTGGGTAACATTTACGCGTTGCAATCCATCACACGATATTGATGGCGTAAACAGCTTTTATGAAAACAAACACTGGGGTTGTGATAATTTAATTATAGATGCTCGCATTAAGCCGCATCATGCGCAGGTGCTTGAAAAAGATGTTCAAACAGAAAAAAATATTCAACGCTTATTTAATAAAGGGGGAAGTTTATACAGCGTGCTTAAGTAAGATTAAAATCTTTCAAGTGCTGAAAAGAAAAAGTTACTTTCTATAACAGCATTCTCATCACTATCGCTTCCATGCACTGCATTTTCACCAACTGAAGCTGCGAAATCTTTTCTTATAGTTCCTTCATCTGCATGCGCAGGATTTGTAGCGCCAATTAATTTTCTAAAATCTGCAACGGCGTTATCTTTTTCAAGTATTGCTGCTACGATTGTTCCGCTGCTCATAAACTCAACCAGCTCGCCATAAAAAGGCCTTGCTTTATGAATCGCATAAAATTCACCGGCTTTTTCAGCAGAAAGTTTTGTCCATTTCATTGCTTTAATAGTAAAACCTGCTTTAATAATGCGGTCAATAATAGCGCCTGTAAAACCTTTGCCGGTTGCATCTGGTTTTATCATGGTAAAAGTAATGTTGCTCATAATTTTAAAATTGCGCAAAAGTAAGGGCTTGCCAATATTACGCTGCTATAATCGTCTTAAATTTAAAATTTCATTTGAACGAATGCTTT
>CAHJWK010000067.1 GCA_903642275.1 Chitinophagaceae bacterium | reverse complement strand
TATTTTCAAACGGCTTTATTAAATAAAAGTGACTGGAAAGCAAAATGGATTGAGCCTGGTTATATTGAAGATACCATCATGCGGCCCAGCCCATTTTTCAGGAAAGAATTCGCTTTAACAAAAAAAATTGTTACTGCAACTGCATATATAACTGCACATGGAATGTACGAAGCTGCAATTAATGGTAACAAAATAGGTGATGCTTATTTAACACCGGGCTGGACGAGTTATCACAATCGCCTGCAATACCAGGTTTACAATGTAACTGATCTTGTAAAAAATGGCAGCAACACAATTAGTGTTATGCTTGGCAATGGCTGGTATCGAGGCATTATTGGCTTTGGTGATAATATAAATGTATATGGAAAAGATATTGCGCTGCTGTTTCAGTTAAATATAACTTATGATGATGGTTCAACTCAAATAATTGCCAGTGATGATAGCTGGAAATCATCAACAGGTGAAATACGGTATACTGAAATTTATAACGGCGAAACAGATGATGCACGCATGGAAAAAACAGGCTGGTTACTACCGGGTTACAATGATGCAGGCTGGAGCGGCGTAAAGCCTGTTGTATTTTCTTTCGACAACTTGATTGCCACACAAAATGAGCCTGTAAAAAAACACGAAACATTTAAACCGGCACAAATTTTTGTTACACCAAAAGGTGAGCATGTTATAGATTTTGGTCAAAATCTTGTTGGCTGGATTGTATTAAAAGTAAAAGGTAATGCTGGCGATACTATAAAAGTTTCTCATGCAGAAGTGTTGGATAAAAAAGGAAATTTTTATACTGATAATCTTCGCGCTGCGAAGGCACAAGATATTTACATTTTAAAAGACAATAACGAAGCAACTTTTGAACCTCATTTTACATGGCATGGCTTCCGTTATGCAAAAATTGAAGGTGTTAAAGGCTCATTGAAGCCTGAAGATTTTACAGCCGTAACGTTATATTCTGATATGCCGCCAACAGGAACTTTTACTTCATCAAATACATTAATAAATCAACTTCAGCATAACATTCAATGGGGGCAGAAAGGTAATTTTCTTGATGTACCTACTGATTGCCCGCAGCGTGATGAACGCCTTGGTTGGACAGGAGATGCGCAGGTGTTCTCAAGAACTGCATCTTTTAATATGAACGTAAATAATTTTATGGAAAAGTGGGCAAAAGATATTGCTGCTGATCAGTATAAAGATGGAAGCGTTCCGTTCGTAATTCCAAATGTATTGGGCGAAGGTTCAGGTGGTTCAACGGGCTGGGCAGATGTAAGCACAATTGTTCCATGGAATATGTATTTAGCGTATGGAGATAAAAGAATTTTGGAAGATCAATATAACAGCATGAAAGCATGGGTTGATTATATGACAAAGCAAAGCGAAAACAATTTGTGGCAATCGGGTTTTCATTTTGGTGACTGGTTGTTCTATCGCCCTGATGATGATAATGACGGAAGATCAGCAGTTACTGATAAATACTTAATCGCACAATGTTTCTATGCGCATTCAACACAACTACTGATTAATGCAGCAAACGTGTTAGGCAAAACAGGTGATGCAGCAACATATGCGGCATTACTTCAAAAAATAAAAGATGCTTTTTTAAAAGAATACATGACACCAAACGGCAGGCTTGTTTCAGGAACACAAACAGCTTATGTGTTGTCTTTGAATTTTGATATGCTGCCGGACTCATTAAGAAAACAGGCTGCAAAAAGGCTGGCTGATAATGTGGAGGATTACGATAATCATTTGACCACCGGCTTTTTAGGAACACCTTATTTATGCCATGTGCTTACACGATTTGGGTATGATAGTATTGCTTATAAATTATTGTTGCAGGATACATATCCTTCATGGTTATACCCTGTAAAAATGGGTGCCACAACAATATGGGAAAGATGGGATGGAGAGAAACCGGACAGTACATTTGAAACTCCCGGCATGAACTCATTCAATCATTATGCGTATGGTGCCATTGGTGATTGGATGTATAGGGAAATGGCAGGTATTGATACTTATGAAGATGGAGCCGGTTACAAGCATATAAAAATACAGCCGCATATGGGCGGTAACCTTACAAGCGCTTCGGCATCGCTTAAAACGTATTACGGTACTGTAAGCAATAGCTGGAAAATAGATAGTAATAAGATTGAAATGCATGTTGAAATTCCGCTTAATACAAAGGCAACTGTTTATATGCCTGCATTAAATGAAGCAGAGGTGCAGGAAAGTGGCAAATCATTATCATCAGAAAATATAAAAATCACCGGAACGGAAAACGGATATGTAATAATAGAGTTGGGTTCAGGTAAGTATAATTTTAGTGCAATAAGAAAATAATAAGCGTTTACTGTAATGATAATAAATTAAAAAATTATCACTCATTCTTTTAATCGTATGTAAATGTTTTAATAGCATTTACCAGCTCTGTTTTTGTAATAGGCACACCCATTACTTTATTATAACCTTTTGCATTGATTAAATATTTATCGCGGATAATTTTTATAAGCTGGCCATTATTTATTTCGGGAATAATAACAGTTTCAAAGTTGTTTAATATTTCTCCAAGATTCTTTGGCAACGGGCGCAAATGCCGTAAATGTGCATGGCTTACCTGTAAGCCTTCAAGCTGCAATTGAAGCACTGCGCTTTTAATAGCACCGTATGTACTTCCCCATCCAAGCACTAAAACTTTTCCTGTTTCACTGCCGCTGTCTAAAGTTTGTAAAGGAATATAATCAGCGATATTCTCAATTTTTTGCTCACGAATATTCACCATCAGCTGATGGTTTTCCGGTTCATAATTTACATTGCCTGTTATGTTTTGTTTTTCAAGGCCGCCAATGCGATGTTCCAAACCAGCAGTTCCGGGTATCGCCCATTTACGTACAAGCTTTTCATCACGCTTATACGGCATAAACACCGGCTCATCATCATCCAATGCCTGCTTAAAATTTACTTTTATTTCAGGCAGCTCATCAGTTTTTGGAAACTTCCATGGCTCTGCACCATTGGCAATGTATCCATCACTTAAAAATATAACCGGTGTCATATGTTGAATAGATATGCGCACTGCTTCATATATCGCATCAAAACAATCGCTTGGCGTACGTGCTGCAATTACAGGCATCGGACACTCGCCGTTACGTCCATAATAAGCCTGTAATAAATCGCTTTGTTCAGTTTTAGTCGGCAAGCCAGTTGATGGGCCGCCACGTTGCACATCTATAATAATTAAAGGAATTTCAAGCATCACCGCCAAACCCATTGCTTCTGCTTTTAAGGCCATGCCGGGACCTGATGTTGTTGTTACACCAAGGCTGCCACCATAGCTTGCACCAATGGCAGATGTTATAGCCGCAATTTCATCTTCAGCCTGGAAAGTTTTTACACCAAATGCTTTATGCCTGCTTAACTCATGCAAAATATCTGAAGCCGGCGTAATAGGATAACTTCCGAGGTATAACTGCAAATTACTTTTCTTACTTGCCGCAATCAGACCGTAAGCTAATGCCTGGTTACCCATTATGCTTCTGTAAACACCGCTGTTAAGTTTTGCTTTTTCTACTTTATAACGCGTGGTAAAAGTTTCAGTAGTCTCGCCATAATTATAACCAGCCTGCAACACTTTTATATTGCTGTTTAAGATGTTTTCTTTTTTACCAAACTTTTCTTTCAAAAAATCAATGGTATTATCAAGTGTGCGGTTATACATCCAGTATAAAAAACCAAGCACAAACATATTTTTTGCACGGTCTTTTTCCTTCATGCCTAACTCAGGAAATTCTTTTAGTGATTCGCGTGTAAGCTTTGTTACATCAATCTTAATCACTTCATAATTTTCAAGACTGTTATTTTCTAAAGGACTGATTCCATCAGCATAATTGGCAAGTCTTAAATTTTTTGAATCGAAGCCGTCAATGTTTGCAATTATTTTACCACCGGGTTTTAAGCCTTTAAGATTTGCCTTTAAAGCGGCTGCATTCATCGCAACCAGCACATCACAAATATCACCGGGTGTAAAAACACGGTCAGATGAAAAACGCAACTGGAAACCACTCACGCCGGCTAATGTGCCTTGCGGTGCACGTATTTCTGCGGGAAAATCAGGAAAGGTTGCCAAATCAATACCCATCAAAGCCGTATTGTTTGTAAACTGCGTTCCGGTAAGCTGCATGCCATCACCACTGTCACCTGCAAACTTTATCACCACATCATTCAATAATATATCATGTCGTTCACTCATTATAAACATCAAATTGGCGCAAAAGTAATTTGTATATTTTTATTGATTTTAGATTTAAGAATTGCAACACAAACATCAAAGAATATATAAATCTTGGGCAGTATTATAAAGATGTTTTCTTTGATGTAAATTTGTGTTTTAAAATAAAAATTATATGGCATTATTCCAGGCAGGTAACCCTACTTTATCTCAAAAAATTTTCGACCGGTCTTTAGACCAGACTGATGGCTCAACTATGACGGTTCGCGGCGCTATTAATAAGTTTGGATTTTTATTATTTATGGTGATTGCAGGCGCAGCTTATACATGGCATTTGTATTACAATAATCAGACGCAAACAATGATGACGTTGTTGTGGGTTGGTGTTATTGGTGGTTTAATTTCTGTGATTGCGATAAGCTTTAAACCAACTTTAGCAAGATATCTTTCACCGGCTTATGGAATACTTGAAGGTTTTGTGCTTGGTGCAATTTCAGCAATAATGAATGATGCATTTGCCGCTAAATATCCCGGGCTGGTAATGCAAGCTGTGGGCTTAACATTCGGTGTTGCTTTAGCCATGTTTTTATTATATAATTTTCGTGTGATAAAAGCCACGGAGAAATTTAAATCAGTTGTGTTTGCGGCAACATTGGGCATTGCTATATTTTACGGTATTACATTATTGTTACGCATGTTTCATATCAACATACCATTTATGTATGATAGCTCAATGTTGGGCATTGGTATTTCAATTTTTATTGTAGCTATTGCTGCTTTAAACCTGATTATAGATTTTGATATGATTGAACAAGGCGCAGCAACAGGTGCTCCAAAATTTATGGAATGGTATGGTGCATTTGGTTTGCTCGTTACTATGATTTGGCTGTACGTTGAAATTTTGAAATTATTAAGTCGATTTGCAGGCAGAAAATAATTTGTGAGTGTTTTTTATTTTAAGAACCGGGTTTAAGCCCGGTTTTTTATTTTATGTAGTATATGTTTAATTTTATTTAAGATTAACCATGCGCTGCACAGTTTATATCATATTAGTTCTACTTCTACTTTCATGCAGTTGTTTTGCTCAGTCGCCTGAACAACTTAAACAGATTAACTCATTAGAAGCTGCCTGTAAAAAATATGCTTACAATGAACAGTATGACAGCCTTATTTATAATGCACAGCTTGGTTACAATTTAGCCTCATCAATAAAAAAAAATGAAAGCGCGAGTTTATTTGCTTATTATCTCGGTGCTGGTTATACCGTTCAAAGAGATTTAGATAAGGCTATCTATTATTATCGTGTTTCTGAGGCTACAGGTTATCTTATTCATTCCAGCAAAAGGTTTATCAATGCACAAGTAGGGCTTGCCGACGATTATTATAGTTCCGGTAAACCAGATTCTGTTTTAATGTATCAGAAAAAAATGCTTATTGAAACCGGTACTTTAAGGGACAGCGTTTTGCTTGTTAAATTGTACAATGAATTAGCAATTATTTATACAAACAGTAATGATTATGAAAAAGGAATAACAGCGTATATGCAGGTAATGCATTATTACAAACAACATAATGATACAAACGATATCGCAGTTGCTTTAGTAAACATTGGTAATATTTACCTGCAAATGAGCAATAGTAACAAAGCGCTTCCATACTTTTTACAGGCAATTCCGTTGTTAGCAAACTATGAATATGGACAAATTATTTGTAAAAATAATACTGCGGAAGCTTATTGCAATTTAAAGATGTATGATTCAGCCATAGCTTATGATGAAGATGCAATTCGTATATCAAAAAAGATAAAAGATTCCGGATGCCTATACGGTTCCTACGAAATTCTTGCCGGAGCATTTATTGGTCAAAAACAATATAATAAAGCAGAACAATATTTAAAGCCTGCTTTGCAATATGGTTTGGCAGCTGGTATAACAACATTGATTGCTGATACAGAAGAATTTTTAGGAGAAGTTGAAGCCGGGAGAAAAAATTATATACAGGCTTTAAATTATTTTTCAAAAGCAATAACATATTCAAAGAAGTCAAATTATGCAGAACGTGTAAGTAAATTGTACCAGGAACTGGCTGAAGCTGCTGACAGTGCACACCTCTATCAATCAGCCGCCGGTTATTATCAGCAACATATTTTACTTAACGATTCCCTTATAAAAGAAAGCAGTAAAAAAACAATTGCAGAGCTTGAAACGCAATATCAGACACAACAAAAAGAACAACAGATAAAACTGCTTAACCAGCAATCCAAAACACAAACGCTTGCATTAAAAAATCAGCAGAATAAAACATGGTTTTTATTAGCCGGGTTTCTGTTTGCAGCAATATTAATTGCATTGTTTATAAGATATCGTTACAGGTTGAATCAACTTAAAAAATTAACCGAAGTACGAAACAGTATAAGCCGTGATTTGCATGATGAGATTGGCGCAACGCTTAGCAGTATTAATATTTATAGCGAGGTAGCAAAAAATAAATTAGAAAACAATAAGGAAGTAGAACTGCTTTTGCAACGGATACATGATGGCTCTGCACAAATGATGGATGGCATGAGTGATATTGTTTGGTACGTGAACCCAAAAAATGATAATGCAGGAAATACAATAATCAAAATGCGTGAATATGCTGCACCAGTTTTGGAAGCAAAGCAGGTTAACTTAAATTTTACTACTGATGAGCATATCAAAAATGTTAAGCTTAACATGCTGCAACGGCAAAACTTCTACCTGCTTTTTAAAGAAGCTATAAATAATATAGCGAAATATGCTGGGGCATGTAATACTTATGTAGATATTAAAATGATAGGTAATCATGCATATTTTAAAATAAAAGATGATGGCAAAGGGTTTAATTTAAATAATCATAAAAATGGCAACGGGCTTAATAACATTCAACAAAGAACAAAATTTTTAAAAGGCAACTGCATCATTAAAACTGAACCAGGTAATGGTACCTGCATTGAAGTAAATTTTCCTGCATCACTATAATTAGTGATGTGCCTTTGTATATAGTTTTATAATTTTAAAATAACCGTACATACATTTTTTTTATGATCAATGTTGTTATTTTCGATGATAATAATTATCGCCGCGAAAGCCTTGAAATGCTATTGCAGATGACAGGAAATATAAAATGCTCCGGCACTTTCCCTGATTGTATAAATCTTGCTGAAGATATAAAAGCCACTAACCCTGATGTAGTTTTAATGGATATTGATATGCCTGAAATAAATGGTATTGAAGCAACCGAAATGATAAAAAAATATTTTCCTTCAGTGCATGTTTTAATGCAGACTGTGTTTGATGATAATGAAAAAGTATTTGCATCAATCTGTGCCGGTGCAGAAGGTTATATTTTAAAGAAGTCAACGCCTGCCCAAATTATAAAAGCAGTTGAAGATGTATATAACGGCGATGCTGCAATGACGGGAAGTATTGCAAAACAGGTGCTGGAAGCATTTCGTAATCAGAAATTTTTTCAAACACCTGCTAACTTTAGTTTAACTAATAAAGAGAAAATTATTTTATCAGGTTTGGTTAATGGGTTAAGTTATAAAATGATTGCTGCTGAAAACAATATTAGTTACCACACGGTAAACAGCCATGTAAAAAAAATCTATGAAAAGCTGCATGTGCATTCAGTTTCAGAAGCTGTTGCCAAAGCCATTAAAGAAAAAATAGTTTAAATCAGTTTCACTATAATAAGTGATTGACAAGCCTTCATAAGCAAAATAGTTTTACTAAAAATTGTTTATGAAAAAACTTTCTACGCTCCTATTATTAATTTTTGTTTTACTGATAAGCAAAAATTTACATGCACAAAACACATTTCCTTCATCAGGCAGTGCTGGTATTGGAACCACAACCCCAAATACTTCATCATTGCTTGAAATGAAGTCAACTTCAAAAGGATTACTTATTCCACGCATGACACAAGCCCAGCGTAATGCTATCTCATCCCCTTCCGAGAGTTTAATGATATATCAAACAGATGGTACGCCTGGTTTTTATTATATTTATAGTGGTTCATGGATAGCATTGAAAGGTGCTAACAAATCGCTTTCTGATCTTATTGCACCAACTTCAATAAAAGTTGATTTATTACCAAGCCCAACCAACAGCCATAGCCTCGGCAGCAGTAATGCAAGATGGAAAGATGTTAACCTGTATAACTTAAAATTCGCAGATGGCACTGTCCAAACATCTGCCGCAAAATCTTACGCAGCAGGCACCGGCATCAGCATCAGCGGAAATACTATATCATCCACATTTAACAGTTCTCAATGGATAACCAGTGGCAGTAATATTTATTATAACACCGGTAATGTTGGTATCGGAATAAGTTCACCAACAACAGGTGGTCTTGTTGTAAATACAAAAGCAGGTGCAGTAAATGCAATGTTTGGAAGTACTACAACAGGCGTTGCTATTGAAAGCAATTATCCCGGCATTGGATTGAATACATATTATAATGGCGGAAGAAAGTTTATCGCAGCAGGCTACGGCGGCCTGATAGGCATTGACCCGACAAGCGGTTTAATGGGGTTTTATAATTCAGCTTTTTCGGGCACCGCGGCTGGTACAGCCACATTAATTGCTGACCTTGCAATAACAGCTTCCGGCAATGTTGGTATTGGAACAACAACTCCAACAACGGGAGGACTGGTTGTTAATACAAAAACAGGAGGCGTAAATGCAATGTTTGGCAGCAATACAACAGGAGTTGCCATTGAAAGTGCTAACCCGGGAATTGGATTAAATACTTACTATAACAATGGAAGAAAATTTATCGCGTCAGGTTATGGTGGAGTGATTGGCTTAGACCCAACCAGCGGCCTGCTTGGGTTCTATAATTCAGCAGCATCAGGTACGGCGGATGGCGCAGCTACGATACCTGCAGATATGGTTATAACAGCTGCAGGCAATGTAGGTATTGGAACGACAACACCCGGAGCAAAGCTAGATGTATTTGGAGATGCTCTGATTAATAATGTTACGGTTGGCTCTGGTAATAATTCCGGGAATACAGTAGTTGGTGAAGATGCTTTTAAAAATAATACTAATACGGCCGGCTACAATTGTGCTGTTGGTTTTGAAAATCTTTATAGTAATACATCAGGCCTTGGTAATACCGCAATGGGCTACACAGGCATGTATTCAAATATTGATGGAGCTAACAATACTGCTGATGGATATTCTGCTCTGTATTTTAATACGAATGGCAGTTATAATACAGCAATGGGTTCAGGAGCACTTTCTGAGAATACTACCGGAAGCTACAATACGGTTGTAGGAAGGAATGCTCTTGTTTATAATTCTACCGGTAGCAATAATACAGTTGTGGGTTGTAATTCAGGTGTAAACAGTAGCCGTGTTAATCTTACAAATTCAATGGCATTAGGTTACGGGGTGGAGATAACTGCCAGCAACCAGGTTACGGTAGGTAATACTGATGTAACAGTAATTGGAGGGCAGGTTGGCTGGAGCAATTTTAGCGATGGAAGATTTAAAAAAGATATTCAGCAAAATGTACCGGGCCTTACTTTTATTAACAAGCTCAGGCCGCTGACTTATCATATAGATTTAGAAAAGTTTGAACAATTTTCCGGTAGAAAAGATAGTACGCTTAATGCAATGAAACCTGAACTGCAAAAAGCAGAACAAAAATTAAGAACTGGTTTTGTAGCTCAGGATGTAGAACAGGCAGCCAAAGATGTGAATTATGATTTTGATGGTGTTAATCATCCGAAAGATGAAAAAGACCATTACAGTTTGGTATATGCTGATTTTGTACCATCACTTGTAAAAGCCGTACAGGAATTAAGTAAGTTGAACGATGCAAAAAATGCAAGCATTGATTCATTAAAAACACAAATCAACCAGCAGCAAAAAATAAACACTGATTTACAGAAACAGATTGATGATTTAAAGGCTATCGTTCTTGCAGGCAACCAATCTTCATCAAATGTTGCAACAACAAATAAGCAAATTGTTGAGTTAGGCAGTAACGCTGCTTTATCTCAAAACATCCCTAATCCCTTTTCAAATTCAACAGTTATCAATTATAACCTGCCTGTAAATAACGGCAACGCTTATATTAATTTTTATGGTGTGAATGGAACGCTTTTAAAATCAGTAAAGCTTACCGGTAATGGTAAGGGAACTATCACTTTAAAAGCAAGTGAGCTTGCTTCAGGTATTTATCGCTATGCTCTTTTTGTTGATGGCAAAAACATTGACAGTAAGCAAATGATCTCATCCAAATAACATACGCTCAAACATTTTATGAAACTAAGATTTAACCTGTTGCTGCTTGCTGTAATAACTTTAATACAGTTAAACTTAAACGCACAAAACACTTTTCCTGCAACAGGCAGTGCAGGCATTGGTACTACAACACCAAGTGCTTCATCATTATTTGAAATGCAATCAACTTCAAAAGGCTTTCTCATTCCACGAATGACGCAGGCACAACGTGATGCTATTCCATCACCAGCAGAAAGTTTAATGATATACCAGACAGATGGCACACCCGGTTTCTACTATATTTATAGTGGATCATGGATAGCATTGAAAGGTGCTAACAAATCGCTTTCTGATCTTAAAGCACCAACTGCAATAAACGTTGATTTATTACCTAGCCCAACCAATAGCCATAGCCTTGGAAGCAGCAAGGCAAGATGGAAGGATGTTAATCTGTATAATTTAAAGTTTGCCGATAGTACTGTACAAACATCTGCAGCAAAAATTTATACTGCGGGCACAGGCATCAGTGTTAGTGGAAATACTATTATCAATGCAGCACCTGATCAAACAGTAAGCTTAACCGGCAGTGGTGCAACAACTGTGACAGGCACTTATCCAAACTTCACTATTTTATCTACTGATAATAACACCACGTATACTGCAGGCACAGGCATAAACATTAGTGGCAATACTATTTCATCAACTGTTACACCTTCTCAATGGACAACCAGCGGCAGCAGCATTTATTATAATTCAGGTAATGTAGGTATTGGCACAACTTCACCATCAGCAAAGCTTGATGTAAATGGTGATGCATTAATTAATGGCGTAAACATCGGCTCAGGTACAGGCAGCACTAACACTGTTGTTGGAAAAGGTGCTTTAAGCTCAAATACTTCTGGCTCGGGAAATACTGCTACCGGGTATTCATCATTAGGTAGTAATACTACTGGTTCAGGCAACAGTTCGTTTGGTGCCAATTCTCTTGCTTTTAATACAGGTAGTTATAATACAGGTTTAGGAGAATTTTCTTTGTATTCAAATAATACAGGCAATGATAATACAGCAACAGGCATTTTTTCACTTTATGCAAATACTTATGGTTCAGAAAACACAGCAACCGGTGTAGATGCACTTCAAAATAATTCAACCGGGTCTTATAACACCGGCAGTGGTTCACGTTCACTTAATAACAATACAACAGGCACTGATAATACAGCGAACGGTTATTATTCTCTTTCTTCAAATACAAATGGTTATGATAATACAGGGATTGGATATAATGCCCTTAGGTCTAACACCAGTGGGGAGTTCAATACTGCAGTTGGAAGTAATTCTCTTTATTCAGGTACAGGTAATTATAATACTTCTGTTGGCTTCGAAGCACTGTATAAAAATGCGACGTATGATAATACAGCAATGGGTACCTTTTCGCTTGAACAAAATACTACAGGAAGTAATAACACTTCTGTCGGTTACGGAAGCGCATATAACACTCAGACAACATCGTACTGTTCTTTTTTTGGAGTAAGCTCTGGTGCAGGCACTGATGGAATATCAAACTCAACGGCAATAGGAAATGCAAGCAGTGTTACAGCAAGCAACCAGGTACGTGTGGGCAATGCATCAATTACGTCAATCGGAGGCCAGGTAGGCTGGACCACACTTTCAGATGGCCGGTATAAAAAGAATATTCAGCAAAATGTACCTGGTTTAAAATTTATCAACCTGCTTACTCCGGTTACTTATAATCTTGATGTAAACAAGCTAAGTAAATTTTTTAAGGAAGATAATCGCCCAATAAAATCTGGTGATCAAACAAATGATGATAAATTAATTCAGCAAAGCAGGAATGAAAAATCGAAGATTATTTACACAGGTTTTATTGCTCAGGATGTTGAAGCTGTAGCTAAGAAAATTCATTATGATTTTTCAGGTGTTGATGCACCGGATAGTGACAGCTCTACATATGGTTTGCGCTATGACCAATTTGTTGTGCCGCTTGTAAAAGCTGTGCAGGAATTAAGTAAGATGAATAATGCAAAGGATGCAAGCATTGATTCACTAAAAATACAGAATCAACAGCTAAGCGCAAGGCTTGATAAAATTGAAGCGATGCTTGCATCACAAAATAATACATTGCCGTTTATCGCATTAAATAAACAAACTCTTGAGTTAAGCAATGATGCTACCTTATCTCAAAACATCCCTAACCCCTTTTCAAAATCAACAACAATTAGTTATAACCTGCCTGTAAACAATGGCAACGCTTATATTAATTTTTATGGTATGAATGGTGCGCTTTTAAAATCAGTAAAGCTTGCTGATAATGGTAAAGGCATCATCACTTTAAAAGCAAATGAGCTTGCTTCAGGTACTTATCTCTATACCCTTTTTGTTGATGGCAAAAACATAGACAGCAAACAAATGATCTCATCCAAATAAACACACAAAACAATCATTTTATGAAAGTAAGATTTACCCTGCTGCTACTTGTAGCAATAACTTTAATACAGTTAAACTTAAACGCACAAAACACTTTTCCTTCAACCGGCAGTGCTGGTATTGGAACCACAACCCCAAATACTTCATCATTGCTTGAAATGAAGTCAACTTCAAAAGGCTTTCTAATTCCACGAATGACGCAGGCACAACGTGATGCTATTACTTCACCTGCTGAAAGTTTAATGATATACCAAACGGATGGCACACCCGGTTTCTACTATATTTATAGTGGATCATGGATAGCATTGAAAGGCGCTAACAAATCGCTTTCTGATCTTATTGCACCAACTTCAATAAAAGTGGATTTATTACCAAGCCCAACTAACAGCCATAGCCTTGGTAGCAGTACTGCAAGATGGAAAGATGTCAACCTGTATAATTTAAAATTTGCAGATGGTACTGTCCAAACATCTGCCGCAAAATCTTATACTGCAGGTACCGGCATCAGCATCAGCGGAACAACGATTTCTGCAACCGGTGGCAGTTCTCAGTGGACAACCAGTGGCAACAACATTTATAATAACAATTCCGGTTATGTTGGTATAGGAACAACATCACCTGCGTTGGCTGGGTTGGTAGTAAATACTAAAGTTGGTGCAGCTAATGCCGTATTCGGCAGCAACACTACAGGCGTTGCCATTGAAAGTGCAAACCCTGGTATTGGGTTTAATAGTTATTATAATGGGGGCAGAAAAAGCATAGCCGCAGGTTTTACAGGTGGTATTGGCATGAATCCAACAACCGGGTTAATTGAAATTTATAATTCATCTGCCGCTACAACATCAGCAGGTGCTTCATCAACTGTTACGGACAGAGTAACCATAGATAAAAACGGAGCCATGAATGTACCTGGTGGTATAAGCACTGCCTCAAATACTGGTTTTGCATTATTCAGTCAAAGCGCTTCATCATCTGCCGCAATAGTTGGATACAATTCAGGTACAGGAGCAGCAGCAGAATTTATTGCAAGTGATGACAGTGCAGCATTGCTTGTTGACAATGGCAACGTTGGTATTGGAAATAGTCATCCTAAAAAAGCCGGGCTTGTGGTAGATACTAAAGAAGGCGCCGTAAATGCCATGTTTGGCAGCAATACCACGGGTGTTACCATTGAAAGTTCAAATCCGGGTATTGGGTTAAACACATACTACAATAACGGAAGAAAATTTATTAATTCCGGTTATGGCGCCGTAATTGGTTTAGACCCGGCCAGCGGCTTAATCGGTTTTTATAATTCAGCAACATCTGGCAGTGCAAATGCCAATGCTGCAACACCAGCTGATATGGTCATAACTGCATCCGGTAATGTAGGTATTGCTAACACTGCTCCACAGGCACCATTATCATTTGCAAATGGTAACGGCAATAAAATTGATTTGTATTATAATTCAGCAAACAACCGTTATGGTATTGGTATAACTACAGGTGTTATGCAATTTTATACAGGCGTTGCTGGTAATAATTTTCAGTTTGGATATGGTAGTTCAACTTCTTTTAAAAACAGTGTAACTATTGGTACTGATGGTTCTGTGCAATTAACAGGTGCAAATGCAGGTTATATTTTTTCTGACAGGTCTTCTACAAATTACAGCGGTTATAACTGGTATGCAAGCGGCGGTAAAGCCCTGCTATATCGTTATACCCAAGGCGGAAATTTATTAGCCATTGATAGTTTAGGCCAGATGGGTTTAGGCACCACATCGCCTGCTTATAAACTTGATGTTTGTGGTACAATAAGAGCTAAAGAAGTACTCGTGCAAACAGGCTGGTGCGATTATGTGTTTAAGAAAAATTACCGTTTGCGTTCATTAACGGAAGTTGAAAATTACATCAACATAAATAAGCATTTGCCGGACGTGCCTTCTGCAACTGAAGTAGAAGATAAAGGTGTAAAGGTTGCGCAGATGGATTCTATCTTAATTAAAAAAGTAGAAGAGCTTACTTTATATGTAATTGACCAAAATAAACAGATACAGCAACTGCAGCAAAAAGTAATACAGTTAGAAAATAAAGATGCTGACAAGAAGAATTAATTATCTCTCAACTGTAAAACTTTTTTATGAAAAAGAAAATAGTCTGCATTAAATCTTCAGGCATGTACAAACAGTGCTTGCTGGTGATTATTAGCTTGGTATTTATATCAGCAACATTCTCACAAAAATTAAGAAGCAATGCCGTTGCTTATTGGAATAATGAGTTATCAAAAATTGCTTTCATACCCAAAGCTGCTGGATGGTATAATTTCCGGCCGGGCATTATAAAAAATTCAAAAGAGTTTTTTTCTCAATATAAATCATTGATGGGTTTAAAAGATGATGATGACATGAAGCTGGTACGTACAGATGGTGATGGTGTAATGCAGCATCACCGGTTTCAGCAATATTATAAAGGCATAAAGATAGAAGGAGCTGAATTTATTATACATGAAAAAGACGAGTATGCAAATTCAGGCAATGGAAAACTGGTACATGATATGAATAAAAGCATTCAACCTTTAATAAGCGAAGCTGCAGCACTAAATAAAGCTTTAGATATCGTTCCCTCTTCTAAATATAAATTAAAAAGTAATGATGTAAATAATCTTACAAGCACTCAATATCATCCTAAATCAGAATTGGTTTTTCAAAAATCTAATCCTGATATTTTGTTTACACCTGAGAATTTTAAACTATGTTTTCATTTTGATATATATATACCTAATAGGGATGGTTTTTCTGTTTACATTAATGCAAACGATGGAACGCTTGTATCTAAATCTCCTTTACAAAGTGATTGCAGTGGTACAACTATTAATACAAACTTTTATGGCAACAGAACAATTTATACAACATATAATTCATCTGATAATAAATACCATTTACAAGATAATTGCATATCCACGGTAATTACAGTGTATAATAACCAGGATTCTGAAAGTTATCTTACAAATGAACCATACATAAACGCATCTAATACAGCCTGGTCATCAACAATAGATTTGCAAAGCGCTTCAACATCATTATGGGCATGCCGCAGAGCTGTGGATTTTTACCAGGCAGTATTTAACAGGAATGGTTTTGATGATAATGGTGCTGATGTTAATATTTATCAGAATGCAACAGTAAATGGCAGTCCGGTCAATGCAAGCATGTCTTTTGGTGGTGGCAATCTTAAAATTGGCAATAACAGCAATATTGCAGCAGCGTACAATAAAGATGACTGGAACGCCATTGATATAATCGGACATGAGTTTACCCATGCCGTAACAGCGGCAACCTCCGCACTTACTTACCATGGAGAATCAGGCGCATTAAATGAATCTTTCAGTGATATTTTTGGTACTTATGTAGAATGGTGGGATGGCAGTACTCCGTTTGACTGGACTATCGGAGAAGACAGAATTGATAATTTGAATCCGAACCTTGTTCCGTTACGTGATATGTCTAATCCAAAAAGTGCAAAGTCTTCTCCTCAGCCTGATACATATAAAGGAGCATATTGGATTGATACTTCAGGAAATTATGATTATGGAGGTGTACACATTAACAGTGGCGTACAGAACCATTGGTTTTACCTGTTAAGCGCAGGCGGCAGCGGTGTAAATGATAACGGCACATCGTTCAATGTTACAGGAGTTGGAATACAGGTTGCCGGTTTTGTTGCTTATCAGATGGATGCGCATTATTTAACATCAGCCGCTGATTATGCAGACGCAAGATATGCAAGCGTAGAAATTGCAGTTGCTTATTATGGGTATTGTTCTAATGTTTCTCAACAGGTAGTAAATGCATGGAATGCAGTTGGCGTAAGCAACAGCACTGCAATTGACAATACATCAGGTAATTTTGGTGCCGGTTGCGGCACGTATAATTCAGGAAGTAGTTTTATATCTTTTTCATCAGCTACAACCTTAAATGTTGCGCAAAGTTGTACGGTTACGCTTAACCCTTCAACACTACCGTATGGTTATTCTTTATCTGCGGGTAATACAGTAATTCTTTATCCCGGCTTTTCGTCATTAGAAGGTTCTAATACAGATATTTTTATTCAGTCATGCGACCTTGAAAGCAGCCCGGCTTCTCAAAGTAACAGGCAAATTGCTGAGTCGGCAATTCAAAATAATAAGTTGCAGTCAACTGATAAAATTTCTGGGTTAAATGTTTATCCAAACCCAACTACATCAATCATCCATCTTGATTTTACTGCTGATGTAAATGAAAACAATGCGGTAATACAGGTGTTTAATATGGAGATGCAGAAGGTGCAGGAATTACGTTTGGGAGATTTAATAAAAGGCAGGCAAAATAAAACGGTTGATTTAGGTAAACAGGCATCAGGCGTTTATTATGTAATCATCCAATTAAGTAATAAAAAATTAACAGCAAAAGTTTCATTACTTAAATAAAGTTTTGGTTTCATTATTAAAAACCGCTTTCAACAGGCGGTTTTTTTATTGTATTATGATTATATTTTTGTTGATTGAAACATACTTTTGTTATTCATGCGCTTCATTCTTTTTTGCTTTTTACTTTTTGCTTTTTACTTTTCAAATGCCCAGCAATTTGGTGGCGAACCATCATCTGTAAAATGGAAGCAGGTAAACACAGATACGATACGTGTTGTATTTCCGCAAGGTTTAGACAGTGTTGCAAAGCGCATTGCAACCATCACATAAATAGAACAACAGCAATACAACACAACTATCGGAGCGCATTTGCACAAGATTGATATTGTATTGCATAATCAAACTACATTTTCAAATGCATTTGTTGCATTAGGACCATGGCGAAGCGAATTTTTTTTAACGCCTCCGCAGAACGCTTTTGAATTAGGTTCTATGAGCTGGAATGATTTGTTGAGTGTTCATGAGTACAGGCATACCGAACAGTATAGCAATTTTAATGTTGGCTTATCACACATCATGCATGTTTTATTTGGACAAAACGGACAGGCAGTTGCAAACGCACTTGCCATTCCCAATTGGTTTTTTGAAGGCGATGCTGTTTACAATGAAACTTTATTAAGCGAACAAGGCAGAGGCAGGTTGCCATTGTTTCTCAACAGCTATAAATCTTTTTATTTGCAGAAGCGTAATTATAGTTACATGAAGTTGCGCAATGGTTCTTATAAAAATTATGTACCTGACCATTACCCACTTGGTTACATGCTGGTAGCTTATGGAAGAGAAAAGTATGGCAATGATTTTTGGAAAGATGTTACGCAAAATGCAGCTGCATACAAGTCTTTATTTTACCCGATGCAATATGCGGTGCAACATTTTACGCATGAATCATTTGATAAGTTTGTAAACGACGCATTTCATTTTTATCAACAGCAATGGAGTGATGAATCATTATCAAACCTGCAATACATTGATTCAGCAAAAAGAAATAATGTTATTGATGAGAAATATGCTTATAAAACAGATGATGATGCAATTATCTTATTGCACAAAAGTTATAATAGCATTCCATATTTTGAGATAAATTATCTGAACGGAAATAAAGAAAAAATCGCCGTGGAGGATATTGCGGATGATGATTATTTTTCTTACAATAATGGGAAAATTATTTATGCATCTTATAAGCCCGATGCGCGTTGGGGAAACAAAGAATACAGTGAGTTAAGATTGATTGATGTTAAATCAAAACAGGAAAAAAGGATTACTGCTAATACAAGATATTTTTCGCCTGATATCTCACATAACGGAAATATAATTGTTGCAGTTGAGCAATCAACTGACGGAAGTTCTAAGGTTATACTTCTTGATTCAAATAAAAATATCATTAACAAGATTGATGCAGATGAAGACCATGTTTTTTCTTATCCAAAATTTTCAATTGATGATAAATTTATTTATGTCTGTGATAGAAATAGAACCGGAGAAATGAGCATTCTAAAAATGAATATTGATGATAAATCTTTAACTGAAATCATTCCTTATAAAAATAGAATTATTGGCTTCCCGGTTGTTCAAAATGATACATTATTTTATTCATGTTCCAGTAAGAGACATGATGAAATCTGGGCTTACATCAATTCACAAAATAAAAATTACCAGGTTGCAACTGCAGCAACAGGTTTATACCAGGGTATAGTTTACCAAAATAACATACTCACTTCTGCTTTTACTGCAGATGGTTATAGGCTTGCATTAGTCAAACCAAACTGGCAACCAATAAACGATGATGACACACTTAAATCTTTATATGTTTCAAAACCGTTTCATCAGCAATCCAATAGTTTGGTTGATAATATCTCGGTAAGAAATTTTTCTGTTAATCCATATAAAAAAACAACGCAGCTTTTTAATTTTCATAGCCTCAATCCATATTTTAATGATCCTGATTACTCTTTTATTTTATATGGTCAAAATGTTTTAAATACTTTTCAAAGCCAGTTGTATTATACTTATAACCGTGATGAAAATTTTAGTCGTGCCGGTTACACTGGTATTTATGGCGGTTGGTATCTGCAACCTTTTATTGATGTAAATGAAACCTGGCATCGCTCTGCTAGATTAACTTCAGATACAACCTTACATTGGAATGAAACAAACGTTGCTGCTGGTCTGCAATTACCACTCAATTTTACAAGCGGAAAGTTTTATCGCTATCTAAATCTTTCTTCTTCATATAACTTTAGCGCAATTCAATGGCAGGGTTTAGGGAAGCAATTATTAAACAATTCAAATTTTAGCTACGCGGAAAACCGCATAGTTTATTCGCAATACATACAGCAGGCAGTTCAAAATATATATCCGCGTTTCGGTCAATCCGTTTCGCTTCAATACAGAACCGGCAGCACAGCGCACCAGTTTTTAGTGAACAGTTACCTGTATTTTCCCGGCATTGTAAAAACGCATAGCATTGTAATTAACCTGGCTTATCAATTCAGAGATACTTCTAATAAATATTATTTTGACAATAACTTCCCGTTTTCAAGAGGTTATGATGCTGTAGATTTTCCGCACATGTTTAAGGCAGGCTTTAATTATAATTTTCATATTGCATATCCTGATTGGGGCTTTGGCAACCTTGTTTACTTTTTAAGATTGAGGGGCAATGCGTTTTATGATTTTACGCAAATCACCAGCTTGCGTACTGGTAATAGTTACAACTTTATTTCAACAGGTCTCGAGATTTTTTTTGATACAAAATGGTTTAACCAGGAGCCGGTAAGTTTTGGAATACGGTATACCCATTTATTAAATGCTGAACTTGAAGGCCTGAATCCAAACCAGTGGTCATTTATTGTACCGATGAATTTATAAAGTTGATATTATTCAATCATAAAAATCTTTAAAAAATTCCTTTCCATAAGTGTAATTCTATTATCTTTGCGCTCCAAAATTTATGTCCAAGCAGCCTTTGATTCAACAAGATGGAAGTATAATTGAAGCGCTTGGTAACGCTATGTTCAGGTTGAAATTAGAAAACGGGCATGAAATTTTGGCAACTATTTCAGGAAAAATGCGAATGCATTACATACGTATTTTACCTGGCGATAAAGTAAAAGTAGAGATGAGCCCCTATGACCTTTCAAGGGGAAGAATCATTTTGAGATACAAATAAGATGACAGCTAAACGCTAATAAAATGAAAGTAAGAGCTTCTATTAAAAAACGCAGCGTGGATTGCAAAATTGTTAAGAGAAAAGGTAAGCTGTATGTTATTAATAAAAAAAATCCCCGCTTTAAGCAAAGACAAGGATAAGACAACAATCTAAAATTTAAAATTACAAATTGATTTATGGCGCGTATTGCCGGTGTTGATTTACCAAAAAATAAAAGAGGCGAAATAGGCTTAACCTATATTTATGGAGTTGGCCGTTCAACTGCCCGTTATATTCTTGACAAAGCAAATATTACTTACGATAAAAAGGTAAATGACTGGAATGATGAAGACCTTAACCAGATTCGTACAATCATTACCAATGAAGTTAAAGTGGAAGGCGCGCTGCGCAGTGAGGTTCAATTAAGCATAAAGCGTTTATTGGATATTGCATGCTATCGTGGATTACGTCATCGTAAAGGACTACCGGTTCGTGGCCAGCGCACACGTACTAATAGCCGTACAAGAAAAGGTAAACGTAAAACAGTTGCCGGTAAAAAGAAGGCACCTAAGAAATAAAAATAATCAGAATAATTATAAATGGCAAAAGCAGCGAAAGCACAGGCAAGTGCAAAAACTACAGCTAAAAAAAGAATAGTAAAGGTTGATGCGTATGGCGATGCACACATCAATGCTACTTTTAATAACCTGATAGTTTCATTAACTAATAAGCAGGGGCAGGTTATAAGCTGGTCTTCTGCCGGTAAAATGGGTTTCCGTGGTTCAAAAAAAAATACACCTTATGCAGCACAAATGGCTGCGCAGGATGCCGCTAAAGTTGCTGTAGATGCAGGTTTAAAAAGAGTAGACGTATATGTAAAAGGGCCCGGTGCAGGTCGTGAAGGTGCAATACGCGCTTTAGCAACAAATGGTATTGAAGTATCCATGATAAGAGACATAACTCCATTGCCGCACAATGGTTGTCGTCCTCCAAAGAAAAGAAGAGTATAATTCTTTTTTCCAAAAGAAATTATAAGGATATTTATAACGGGTGTGTAATTTATTTTTTGATTTTTACTGATTACACATCGTCACAAAAAAATCAATATAAATTATGGCAAGATATAATGGTCCTAAAACAAAGATTTGCCGCATGTTCGGTGAGCCAATTTTAGGAAATGCAAAATGGTTAAATAAAAACAGTAATCCTCCGGGTCAGCATGGCCCTACACGCAAACGCAAAACGTTAGGCGAGTATGCAATTCAGCTCAAAGAAAAACAAAAAGCGAAATATACTTATGGTGTACTTGAACGCCAGTTTCGCAAAACATTTGAAGAAGCTTCACGCATAAAAGGTGTAACAGGCGAAAACCTTATTAAGTTGTTGGAAGCACGTCTTGACAATGCTGTATTTCGTTTAGGTATTGCTCCTTCAAGGCCTGCAGCACGCCAGCTTGTTTCACATAAACACGTTACAGTTAACGGAAACGTTGTGAACATTCCTTCTTACCAGTTAAAACCCGGTGATAAGATTTCTTTAAAAGAAAAAAGTGGCAACAACTCTTCTCTTACAAGCCAGATTCGTGGTAAAAGCCCTAAGTTTAATTGGCTTGACTGGAATGAAAATGAAAAGCAGGGCACATTTATTACTCATCCTGAAAGAGACAGCGTACCTGAAAATATTAAGGAACAGCTGATTGTGGAATTGTATAGTAAATAAACCACTTACATTAATTAATTAAATTTCTTAAGCCACATTAAGGTTTAGGGTTAACAATAAAAACAAGGAATATAAAATGGCCATTTTAAACTTTCAGA
>CAHJWK010000066.1 GCA_903642275.1 Chitinophagaceae bacterium | reverse complement strand
ACAGGCTATTGAGGAATTTAAGCAATTTGTCCCTGTCTGTTTTGTTAAGATGCATGAATGCTTCTTTACTTTTCTCTGCTTCACCTCCATGCCATAAAATAGCTTCTTCAATTGAGTTTGCTCTGCCATCATGTAGATAAAAAGGAGTTCCGTTGGTAATTGAAAATAAGCCAATACCCCATAGCGGCGCTGTTCTCCATTCATGGCCGGTTGCCAAAAAATCCTGCCTGTCATCTGCCAAACCATCACCCATATCGTGTACTAATAAATCAGTATAAGGATGAATGCGCTGGTTGCTTAAATAAGCTGCTGTCTCATCAATACCTGTTTGAATGGTTGGGCGATGGCAGCCTGAGCAATTAATTTTTGTGAATAAAGCTTCGCCACTTTTAACATCAGCATCAGTAACGTTACGCCTTGCCGGAACAGCTAATGTTTTTACATAAAATAAAACATAGTTTAATAAGCTGTCAACAAGTTCCGGATATACATCTCCATGTACTGCACCCAATTGCGGCTGGCCATCTGAGCTTTCTTTTGTAAGCGCATAACTTGTAATACCCATGTCCTGCAAATAAGCGGAAGCAATCTGCATCAGTAAAGTGGCGGAGTTACATTTCCATCCAAATCGTCCTATCTCTACTTTTTTATCAACTGAATCAAACACATAATTTGCTTTGCCGGTAATGCCATCTCCATTTGCATCCTTTAAATCCTGGAAAGAAAGAATGGTGCTTTCAGGAATCTTTTCAAGCAAGCTTAATCCAACAATCGGCGGTGCAAGTCTTGGTGATAGAAAATATCCTGGTGCTAATGCGGTATATGGATTTTGAACAGTGTAATCCGGCTTATGCAAAGTAACTGTTGAACCATCAGGATAGGTAACCAGCAAATCAGTATATGTTATATTGATGTGTGCTTCAGGCTGTGCACCAATAACAGCTTTATCCTGCAACTGTACACCAAAACCGGGAACGGGATTTGGTCCGCCATGGTTATCTGCGCCGGGAAGGCTTATGCGAAACAACAGACCTGAATTACTAAAGCCGGCAGTAGGAATGCCTTCACCATCATTGCGATGACAGTTAACACACGATACATTATTATAGATTGGACCAAGCCCTGTAAACTTTATTGCCGGTGGTGCAACAAAGGTTTGCCCGAAAGTTTCATCGCCTATTTCATGCACTCTTAAATCACGTGCATTTAAGCCACCCACCACATCACTAAATGCATTTGATGTGGCATCAAATGTGGTAGACGCACCTCCGCTTAAACGGTTATCATAACCACTTTCAGGAAAAACATCTGCTTTATGGCACATGCTAAAAGCAAGAACAAAAACTGCAACACTTCCTATCACAAACAATTTCTTCATCTCTAATCCTTCACATTGGTTTTTATAAAGTCTGTCATCTTACCATCAATCAAATCTTTTAAAGCAGCAAGCTGCTGCATAGTTGCTTCTATTTGTATACGCTGTGTAAAAATTGCTTCTTCATACCGTTCAGTAATGTTATCAAATGAATTGATAGCGCTTGTAAGTTGTGCCTGTATCAGGTTATCAAGACTTTTATCTTTTGCAGCAATGAGGTCTTTTATACCAGTACCGCCATTCAATCCTAAATACACATTACGTACGCCAATAATATTGCTTTTAAAATCAATTAATGTGTTTCCTGAATATGGCGACTCAGTAAGAAATGAATCTTTATAAATGTATGGATCATACATTTTTTCTGAGCCTACTTCATTGCAAATATCACTCATAGCACCAATAATAGACAGAAACGCAGCCTGCCTTGTTGCGTAGGTATTGCTTCCATTTCCCGCATTAATTATTTCTTGTGCATATTTGGTTGGTGCTGCGGTCCAGCTGTTATAAAGCTCTGAGATGTTATTATTTAAGATATCGCTGGAAAGGCTGGTTAAATATTGCTTTTGCCTTGCAGTTATATCCGCTGCTTTTTTTCTTCCGCCTATTCCAAAAATTAAATATTCAACAGGATGATAGCCACGTAATGTTTGTGGCAAAGCTTCAACATCACTTGTGCTAAATGCATTATTGCTTGAGAGCAAAGAATCCATTTGGGTGTAATCAGTCGGCCATGTATCTGTATTAGGATCATAATCATCGCTTTCAACAGGGCCTAATAAAAAACCTTCACATTGCTCCCATGTACTGCGAATATTTTTCCATGAAGCCTGCGCGCTTATAAGATTTTCATCTGTTGTGGAAGTACTTAATGTTTGAACGCTATTGTTAAGCGAAAGTGCTGCATTTTGAAGATTGCTATACTGAGGTAAAGCAGTACTGTTCACAAAGTCTTTAAGCACGGTTTGTTCTGTTGTTGGAAAATCAAAAGATGGAGTTGTGTTATCTGCCTTATGACAATTAACTAAAAGTGCTGCAAACCCTATAATTAAAGTGAGCTTATTTTTCATGGTTTAAAATCTTTAATGTGAATATTTAAAATGTTATTGCTTACAGAAGTATCAAAATGATGAAGCGGCAATTCTGCCGGGCCTTTGCGCACATTGCCTTGTTTATCGAAATCACTTCCATGCAGGCTGCAGTGATAACCGTTTCCGGTTGGCGTTAACTGGTTTTCCTGGTGTGTGCATTGAAGCAGTAAAGCAGTGTAAGAATTATCTGTATTTTTTTGAATCGCTACATCATAATACCAGCCTGCAGGTCTTACAATTTGCAATGCATTTTTATCCAGTAAGTTTAAAGGCACATTTAAATCACCGTTTGTAATTGTTGTTTTAAAAACTGATGAAGCAGGCGCACAACTCTCAATATTAAGCAACGAATAACCTGCTGCGCCAAGCAGGCATATTTTACAGGATGATGATAAAAATTTTCTTCGTTGCATAAATTTATTTAGTCTGCGAGTTACTAAAGTCCAAGGACCAAAAAACTTTCTGACTCATAGACTTTTGTCTTTCCGACTTTATCAAAATGAATAACCTATACCAACATTTAGAAATTGATTATTTTGTTTATATGGCAAAGCGTTTGGTGGCGGATTTATTACAAGCGCAGGATTCTGCGGTCCTGTGTGTAATATGCGCACATCAGCTTTTATTACCACATTTGGTAAAGGCAAATAGCTTATACCTGCAATAATGTGTGTTTGCTTCTCGGTGCCGTCATAAATTGCTTTGCCTTCAGGAATTGTTGAATTCATATCAAGCATTTCACCTCGCACAAACGTTATAAACTGAGCCATTGTTTGTTTTGTATGAAGCCAATTATAACCAAGCTCAGCATAAGCTCCATACATTGAGGTTGAACTGTTGTTATTGTACGCGGCATTCACTGTTCCTGCATCCGGAAAAGAAACGTAAGTTCCTAAAGCTTTAAATGCTATCCCACCATTGTTGTACTGAACATCTGCTTCACCTAAATAAAGCGGCGAGCCAAAACCACCACTGTTTAAGCCAATACTATCTGCACCTCTTTGATTTAAACCAACAGTTCCGCCAGCATAACCTGAAACCTGGAATTTTAAATCTGCTATATTATATTGAATAGCCGCCGTAACAGCTATGTTGTTAGCAAGTGCGTTGCTGCCTTCTGCACGGCCTGCCCTGATGCCACTTCCATGTTCGAAATCTGCACTGTTTAAACCGTTCATTACAGCAACATCATAATTAAGCGGAAGATTATTTAATGAACCGTAAAAGCCAACACCCAGTTCACGCCATGTTGCAGGAATAATGAGCTGTTCAACAATCGGTCTTTCAACACCATTAAAATTTACTGGCAAATGATTTTCGTTTAAGATGCCGATACGTGGTGTAAATAAGCCTGCAATTAAATATTGTTTTGAATTAAGATCAAATTTCAAAAAAGCCTGTTCCATTGAAATTTCGCCACCATTACTATTGTTTTCATCACTGCTTGTAGCGACTACAGCATTCTCAAGTTCAAGTTCTGTAAACAATGAAATCTTATCACTAAAACGATGACCAACAAATAACACCACTCTTTCTAAACTTGCTGTTGATATTTTACGATTAAAATTCCTTTGATAAAAAGCGCTGCCGTAACCAGAGATAACAGTTTTGTTTTTATTGTTACCATAGTTCAACGAATCCTCATTAGTAAGAACAAGGTTTTGAGCGTTGGTTTTAAATTGTGCTTTAATTGAAAACGCAATAAGTAAAAATGCAAATGTGTAGGTTGCTTTAAATAAAAATTTCATCTGCTGCAAAACTACTTGCTTAAGGTAGCAGCGGCTTACGATTTAAGAAAACGAGTTTACGAAAGAAGAAACGTTATGAAAGTTTCAAGTAATAATCTTTCAGCAATTCTTTAAACTTACTGCTGTATTCGTTTTCTTCATTCATAATTATTATTTCTGATTGAAGTACAGTTACAGACTTTCTATCAACCCAAAATATTGTTCTGAAGTAATTATGCTTTGGTGTTTGTTTGATAGAAACTTTTTCTTTTATATGCAGTTTATTCTTCAATAATAATTCTTCAAAATAGTTTGTGCGATGATAAGGTAACAGCACAAAAAAGTATCCATCATCAGCAAGCAATTTATCAATATAAAAAACTAATTCTTCTAAAGAAAGTTTATTACTATGCAAAGCAATGTTGCGTTGTTGGTTTAAGCTTTTTAAATCATGTTCATAAAACGGTGGGTTGCAAATAATAACATCATATTTTTTATTGGTTGATGTCGCAAAATGTTGAATAGAATCAGTATAAACATTCAGCCTTTCTTGCCAGGATGATGACTTAAAATTTTCACTCGCTTGCAACGCAGCAGCTTCATCAATTTCGACAGCGTCGATAAATACATCAGTATTCATTTGCACAAGCATTAAAGAAAGCAAACCTGTTCCGGTTCCAATGTCTAAACAACTGGAAACCGGAAATTGAAAACACAAAACTTTTGCCGCAACCCAGGCACCAAACAAACAAGCATCCGTGCAAGCTTTCATTGCACATTTATCCTGCTTAATTAAAAATTGTTTGAATTGAAAATAATCGTTCGGCACTACGATTTAATTTCAGCCAATAAAGAATCAAGGTCTAATTCTTTGGTGTACATATCCAGATTGCCATCTTTATCCATCGGCCATAATTCATAAGGTTTATCCCAATACAATTCAACGCCGTTTTCATCCGGATCATTTAAATACAAAGCTTCAGAAACCCCATGATCTGCAAAGCCGGTAAAGGGATATTTTGCGTCTGTCAAACGTTTAAAAATGATCGCCAGTTCTTTTTTTGTTGGATATAATATGGCTGTGTGAAACAAGCCTGCAGAATGTACCGGAGCAGGTTGTGCATTCTTGCTATACCATGTATTTAAACCTATATGATGATGGTAATTGTCTGCTGCAAGAAACACAGCTTGTGATCCATATCGCACTGTAATCTGAAAGCCTAATAAATCTTTATAAAACGATAGTGCTTTATCAATATCTGAAACCTTTAAATGTATGTGCCCGATTCGTGTACCGGAAGGAACTGTATAACTCATGTTGCTAGCTTAAATTTATAACAAAGCCCTTTGATTATTTATAATGAATACAATTAAATTTGTTATAAGCAAACATAATATAATGCGTAGTGCGAAAGATATTCTTCAGCAAAAAGGGGCTCAATTCAATTCTATAAAATTTGACAAAACTGTGTTGGAAGCAATCGGAATCATGAAGACTGAAAACATCAGTTATTTAATTGTTCAGGATAATAACGATAAATACATGGGTGTTTTTTCAGAACGTGATTATGCGCATAAAGTTATTCTTGAAGGCAAACAATCAACTACAACAAGAGTCAGCGAGATAATGACAACCAATCTTGCAAACGCCTCACCTGATGATTCAACCAGTAAACTGATGTTGCTTATTAATAATTCAAAGGCAAGGTATATACCTGTGTTTGATGGTAACAGTTTTACGGGTATGATTACTATTCATGATCTTATGCGTGAAGCCATGGCAGATTATGAAAAAGGAAAACAGGATTTAGATGCGCATGAACTTGAATTTTTAAAAGCGCATAACGATTAATATTATCTATAGTATTTATTATTCAATTATTTGCAACCTTCCAGGATAAACTGAATTATTAATTATTGAATTATAGTAAACAATCCCATTTTCAATCTTTGTTACATCAACTTCCATTTTATCGCCAGGATGAAAAGGGAAATCCGGAATTGTAATTTCTGTCATGGTCATAAGATAACTGCAATCAGTTAGCCATGTTAATTTGGATTTGATATAAAACTTGTTGTTATTATGATATTCAATGTGGAAAGTATCTTTGATAATTATATAGCCTGATGTATCCTCTACATCAAGATATTTAAATTTTCCATTTTTTAAAATTCTGCAATCTGTCTTATTAATTTGTGAAAAAGCTATAGAAACATTTAATATAAATAAAATTAAAAAAAAACACTTTATCAGGTTTGTGAAGTTGTTCATCATTAAAGCGGAATAGTTATTATTTATCAGCCGTAAAGCTTGCAACAAAATATTCCTGGTTTAATCTTGCAATATTCATTACTGAAATTTCTTTAGGACAGGTTGCTTCACAGGCATTGGTAAATGTGCATGCACCAAAACCTTCTTTGTCCATTTGGTTTAGCATTGCCACCACCCGTGTCTTACGTTCAGGATTGCCTTGTGGCAATAAAGCCAGATGAGAAACTTTTGCAGACAGAAATAACATGGCAGAACTATTCTTACAGGCAGCTACGCAGGCACCGCAGCCAATACATGCCGCGGCAGCAAAGGCTTTATCTGCATTTTCTTTTTCAACAGCAACAGCATTTGCATCAACTGCGTTTCCTGTGTTTACAGAAACGAAACCACCAGATTGAATAATCCTGTCAAAAGCAGAACGGTCAACCACCAAATCTTTTATAACAGGAAAGGCCTTTGCACGCCAGGGTTCAACAACAATCGTATCGCTATCTTTAAAGGCACGCATGTGCAGTTGACAAACCGTATTTGCTTTCCATGGTCCGTGTGGCTTACCATTTATATACATCGCGCAACTACCGCAAATACCTTCACGGCAATCATGGTCAAACGCAATTGGTTCTTTGCCTTCTAAAATCAAACGTTCATTCAACACATCAAACATTTCCAGGAAACTCATTTCACTCGAAATGTTTTCTACTTTATATGTTTCAAACTTTCCTTTCTCTTTGCTGTTACGCTGACGCCACACTTTTAATGTGAGGTTCATATTGTAATGTTCCATGTTCGATTAGCCAATTTGATAATTTGTCAATTCGACAATTAATTCGTTTTACTTGTTGCTATAATTTTAATTAATTATTTTATCAATTTCATGTAATGCACTTGTTAAGTGTTCACATGATGGATATATTTTTGAATTGCTGCAGAGAGTTAACCAATACTTTGTTTCTTCAACTTCTTTCGCAGCAATTTTAAACTTATGAATGAAATCAATTTTACTTTCTGCGTTTTGCGCTTCATGAACATTAGCACCTATAGATGTTCCGCTTTTTAAGAGTTGTTGCGCAATTACAAATTTCTTTTGTGTTTGAAGTAATTCACAATACTCAATAATCAACAACGAAAATTCGACTGTCTTTTTAAGAATAATATTTTCTGTAGTAGTTATCATTTTCGAATTATCAAATTGCCGAATTGTCTAATTATTTATAAGACCGTTGGCTTGGATGCACCACATCATACTGCAACACTTCTTTATTTAATTCCCATTGGGCTTCACTTGTATATTTCCAAGCTGATACGTACATAAAATTATTATCATCTCTCAGTGCTTCACCATCTTCTGTTTGATATTCTTCACGAAAATGGCCGCCACAACTTTCGTTGCGCTCCAATGCATCAATGCACATCAGTTCGCCTAATTCAATAAAGTCAGCAACGCGGCCAGCCTTATCTAATTCAGGATTAAATTCGTCAATGCTTCCGGGAATTTTTACGTTGCTCCAGAACTCTTTTTTCAATGCCCGTATCTCTTCAATTGCTTGTTTTAAACCATCAGTATTTCTTGCCATGCCACATTTATCCCACATAATTTTTCCAAGGCGCTTATGTAAGCTTTCAACAGTTTCAGTGCCTTTAATGTTCATTAAAGTTTGTAGTCTTTCAGCAACATTTTTTTCTGCTTCTTCAAAAGCAGAATGTGTCGTTAAAATGTCTTTCGTTCTTATTTCATCAGCCAGATAATTACCAATTGTGTAAGGAATTACAAAATAACCATCAGCCAAACCCTGCATCAAAGCACTTGCGCCTAAACGGTTTGCACCATGGTCACTGAAGTTACATTCACCCAATGCATATAAACCAGGAATTGTTGTCTGTAACTCATAATCAACCCAAAGGCCGCCCATGGTATAATGCACAGCCGGATAAATGCGCATTGGAACCATATAAGGGTTTTCGCCGGTAATTTTTTCATACATGTCGAAAAGATTGCCATACTTTTCTTTCACCACTTCATCACCCATTCTTTTAATTTCTTCAGGTGATGAGTTTTTAATATTGTGTTTATTGCTTTCTATTTTTCCATAACGTTCAATGGCTGCAGCATAATCAAGATAAACAGCCTGTTTAGATGAACCAACGCCATAACCTGCATCACATCTTTCTTTAGCTGCTCTTGAGGCTACATCTCTTGGAACAAGATTACCAAATGCAGGATAACGTCTTTCTAAATAATAATCTCTTTCTTCTTCCGGTATTTCGTTTGGAGAACGGTTATCGCCTTGCTTTTTTGGAACCCAAATCCTTCCATCATTACGCAGGCTTTCACTCATTAAAGTAAGCTTGCTTTGATAATCGCCGCTTACAGGTATGCAGGTTGGATGAATTTGTGTGAAGCAGGGATTGCCAAAGTAAGCACCTTTCTTATGTGCCTTCCATGCAGCCGTAACATTACAACCCATTGCATTTGTTGAAAGATAAAACACGTTGCCATAACCACCGGTGCATAATAATACAGCATGTCCAAAAAATCTTTCCAGTTCACCTGTTATAAGATTGCGACAGATAATGCCACGTGCTTTTTTATCAATCACCACTACGTCCAGCATTTCATGGCGTGAATACATTTTTACATTGCCTAGTGCAACTTGTCTTTCCAATGCCTGGTATGCGCCGATTAATAACTGCTGACCAGTTTGTCCGGCTGCATAGAACGTGCGTTGCACCTGCGTGCCGCCAAAACTTCTGTTACTTAATAATCCGCCGTATTCTCTTGCAAAGGGAACACCCTGAGCCACACATTGATCAATAATACTTACACTTACTTCAGCAAGACGACGAACGTTGCCTTCTCTTGAGCGGTAATCTCCGCCTTTGATTGTATCATAAAATAAACGGAAAACGCTGTCTCCATCATTCTGATAATTTTTGGCTGCGTTGATGCCGCCTTGCGCTGCAATGCTATGTGCACGACGCGGAGAATCCTGGAAGCAAAATGCCTTCACTTTATAACCTAACTCACCTAACGAAGCTGCAGCAGATGCACCAGCCAAACCAGTTCCTACAACTATAATTTCAAGTTTGCGTTTATTAGCAGGATTAACCAGCTTGCAATGGCCTTTATAATCTGTCCACTTATCGTCTAATTTTCCTTCAGGAATTTTTGCATCCAACATATTTTCAATTTGACAATTCGGCAATTTGACAATTCGACAATTTGATAATTCGACAATTATTTCAGCAATTATTTATTGATTAATTGCCAAATTGCCGAATTCTTACTTCACCCAACCTGCATAAAAACTTACTGGCATCATAGCAAAAGCAAGTGACACGATTATAGAAAAAGTATAACCAAATCCACGTAACATACTTACATACCTTTTATTATGTACACCTAATGTTTTAAATGCGCTTGAAAAGCCATGCATTAAATGAAAGCCGAGTGAAATACATCCCAACACATAAACTATTACTACCCATAATTGTGAGAAAGTAATTTGCATCAATGCAAACAAATTATGCATGTGAATGTTAGTTCCCGGCACTATAAATTCCATGATGTTTCCGTTCTGATCTTTTACGCCGGTAAAGCGTGAAGGAATCCAGAAGTTTATCCAGTGCAAAATTAAAAACAACAATATTAACGTACCTAATAAACCCATGCTGCGGCTGTACCATGTGCTGCCGCGGTTACCATAATTTATCGCATATTGAACATTGCGTTTACTGCGGTTATAAGCTTCGAGGAATAAACCCTGTATAGCATGTATAAAAATGAAAACAAATAATCCAATTTCAATAATACGTACTACCACCATTGTTCCCATAAAATTGGCGGCTATATTAAACATTCTGCCATGATCTGAATTTTTCCCGGTAGCATTCCAGATACATGCATTTAAACCTACGTGTACTATTAAAAAAAGAATGAGAAAAACGCCGGTTAAAGCCATCGTTATTTTTTTGCCGATTGAAGAGGTGAAGATTTGTTTCCACGTCATAATTTATACAAGATTTATTAAGAGAAACGTCGCAAAATTATAGCACGATGTGCATACTTTTCCTTTAAAATAATTTTCATTCATTTACCATTTAAGCTTTAAAAAGCTTAACAAATTTCCGCTTATCTAAAATAAACGTTTAAATGCGCAGCTTGTTTAATTTTGAATTATGCTGAAGCTTTTGCATATTTTATGGAATAGTTTTAAAATGTCGCTTGGCGAATTAAAGAATAACAAACTGCGTAGTGCGCTTTCTTTAACTGGTGTTGCGTTTGGTATTTTTTGCATCATCAGTGTGCTGGCAACTATCAGCAGTTTACAAACTAAAATACAAACTGATATTAATGCGCTTGGAACAAATACAATTTATGTTGATAAATGGGAATATACAAATGATGATAATAGTCCATGGTGGACTTTTGTAAACAGGCCAACGCCTAAATATGAAGATGTAAAATACATTAAAGAACGTAGCGCTTTAGCACAGAACGTTGCTTTTTTCACTCAGATAAATACTGATCTTGAATATAGAAATCTTGAATTGCAAAATGTAGGTGTGTTTGGTATTAGTGATGAATTTAATCAAGTTCAAACGCTTGATATAGTAGCCGGAAGGTATTTTACACAAACAGAATTTTTATACGGCAATGCAACTATTGTAATAGGTTATGAAAATGCGGTACAATTGTTTGGTTCACCCGAAAAAGCTATCGGCAAATTTGTTTCGTTCAATAAACATCGAGTAAATATTATTGGCGTAATAGGCAAACAAGGCAGTATGGTTGGAGGATTTGATTACGACGATTGCATAATGCTCACTTATAATTATTATGCAAGTGTTTATAATATAATGGATGATGATATGCATCCTTTTGTTATGGTTAAAGCTAAGCCCAACGTTCCCTCGCAGGCATTGGTTGATGACCTGGAAGGTGTAATGCGTCAGGTTAGAAGATTAAGTCCGCAGCAGCAGGATAATTTTGCATTGAATGATGTAAACCTTCTCGGCACTTCATCCATCAATAGTTTTTTTGGAACCGTAAATGTTGGCGGCTGGGCAATTGCGGGTTTAAGTTTGGTTGTCGGTGCTTTTGGTGTAGCTAACATTATGTTTGTTACGGTGCGTGAACGTACCAGCCAGATAGGTTTAAAAAAAGCAATAGGAGCAAAGAGCCGTACGATATTGCTAGAGTTTTTATTGGAGAGTGCATTTCTATGCATCATCGGTGGTTTTATAGGTTTGCTGATGGTTTGGATACTGGCACTAATACTTAATACAGTTTTACCTTTCGCAATAATTATTTCACTAAAAATTATTTTGCTTGCTTTTTCAATTTGCGTGATACTTGGAATTTTATCAGGTATTATACCCGCATCTATCGCCGCAAGAATGAATCCTGTGGTGGCAATAAGGAGTAAATAAATTTCTGCCACTATTGAATTTAATCGTTATAATTTTGAGAACCACAGTTATAAATTACAGACTACTGTAACACGGAATGTATACGCGAGATAATGAGTACTAAATAAAATACTTGATTGAATTGAAGTATGTAACATTTATTTATCTCAAACGTAACAGACTATTAATTAAACAAACAGGCATGCAATTATTTAAACATGTAACCGTCTTTATTGTATTAATATGCATAACCCTTAAGCTAACTGCGCAAACCAAAACAGTTGATCACTTTGATAAGATTATTGTAAGTCCTTATATACAAGTAACACTGGTACAGGGAAGTAAAGAAAGTGTAACGGTCAACGATATACAGGTTGCCACTGATAAACTGCATATTGAAGTAAATGATAAAACATTGCGTATTTACCTGGAAGGGGCAAAGGATATTCCAAAAAACAAAAAGGATAAATACAACGGTTACAAAGAATCGCACCCTTTGTACAAAAATACCAGCGTGACGGCTACCATAACATATACAATACTAAGCGGGCTTTCTATACGTGGAGAAGAAGAGCAGTTGTGCCAGAGTGCAATTAATAGTGATGAGTTCAGGCTGAGCATATATGGAGAATCAATAGTAACATTTAATCAGCTTAACTTAAAGAAATTGCATGCCACGCTGTATGGGGAAGGTGTATTGGAAATAAAAGCAGGTATTATAAAAGAGCAGCGTTATATATGTTATGGCGAGGGCAAAATTAATTCATTGGCAACCACCGGCAACTCAAGCCGCATTATAGCTTATGGCGAAGCTGATTTTAAAATAAATGTGGCAGACAAAATTAATATCACTGCCTATGGCGATGCGCAACTGCACTACAAAGGCAACCCGGAAGTAGTAAAGGGCCTGCATTTTGGGCAACTAACGGTTGATAAGATGGATTGATGTGCTGTCAGCGCATTTAAAACTTAACTATTATACACAAACTTCTGCGGCTTACAATTACATCCGCATAAAATAGAAGTGAAGATGCATTATTAAAATAAGTGACATTCGCCCTGACAAATTTAAATGCATATGGCAGAGTATTAACATAGCCTGGAGGCTATGCCAGGTTACGGTTTTATAAACAATTTACGCTTCCTCTCATAACATTACAACGGATGAATTTTTACTTTTGTAAAAAAGCTATATGAAACCAGCATCATGTATAATTTTATTTGTACTTATTTATACATGTACCTACGCACAAATTGATAATAGTTACCAGGTGCATGGCGATTATCTTAATATATATGGTAATTCAGGCAATGAGTTAAGTGTTAATGGCCATTCAAATTTAACAGGCAGCCCTATGTTAAACTCAAACTGGGGAACAGGTTCAGTCATGTTTAAAAACGGGAAACAAGCGTCTAATGTGGAAATGCAATTTAACCTGCAAAATAATACGCTTTATTTTAGAAGCAACTCTTCAGTATATATGTTTGCTGAAAAGGTAATTGCTTTCAAAATATCGTATAGCGAAGATGGTAAAAAGAAGGAAGCGATTTTTAAAAATGGTTACCCTGATCGAGCTGGTAATGCTACGGATTTCTTTTATGAAGTAATAAATAATGGGCCCAATATTCATTTTATAAAACGAATTCATTCTGAAATAAATCAACATTACGTTTATGGAGCAGCCGCTCAGGAAAATTACGAGGTATCTGAAGAACCTTATTTGTATATTGTAAAGGATAATCAGTTAATAAAAATTTCTGAGACGGTAAAATCTGTTTCAAATGCGCTCTCAGACTATGAAGAACAAATAAAAAAAATTATAACAGATAATAATTATAAACTTAATAACGATAAAGAAATTAATCAGCTTGTTACTAACTTGAACTACGTAAAGTAATTGCTAAGAATTGCATGCCCATTAAAGCCTGATTAACTACATAATAATCCTTTGACAAAAACATGACAGCTTTGTATAGACTTTATTTGATGAATCTTTAACTTCTAAAGGCCATGCCAACTGACAATCAGTTTATATACACACGAGCTTGGGAAGCGTACTGTAATTAAAAATTAAGATCACGTGGTTCGCCACTTAGTTCTCTTCCACGCAGGATAGACTCTTTATAATTATCTGCCATGCGGCGATAAGTTGCTTCCTGCTTAGAATCAAAAGGGCCCGCTATCCCGGCTGAGCGGCGGAATAAATATTCATCATAATGCATTGGTAATGCACGTGCTAATTTTGTATTTGTCCATTGTTTTGCGGTTTTAATCAGCGCCTTTTTCCAGTCGGCAATTCCGGCAGCAATAGGGAAAGGTTCAAAACAATCACTAAGCTCTTCCCACGCTTCCTTTACCCAATACATTCCTTCTTCATCAGGATCTCTGTACATCTTTTCATGTACAGTATAGGCGCTTATTATTTCCTCAGAATTTTCTTCAAATTGATTTATAAAATATTCAATCTCTTCTTTTTTAAAAAGATTTAGAAAAGGGCGTTTATCAGGGGGGTCTGCTTTTTGCTTTTCTACAGCTTTATCTACCTGTTCTGTATGTGCTTTCCTGGAATAAAACCATTCTTTTTCCTGCCGTTTATCCGGCAGTAAAAGATAGTGGCCATCACCCCGGTGCTGGTTTACAAACAGGTACCATGGCGGCATCAGACTTCCATCCTGTTCTCCTTCCTCATCATCATAATCATCTTCGTCGTCGTATTTGTCCTCATCGTCATACGCTTTCTCTTCATATTCGTCTTCATTATTACCTTCTTCATCATCATCTTTTTTTTCCATCAGTTTAGCAACTGTGGCATGTGATGAATTATAAGTATTATAGTCTTGCCAGCTGCCTAAAAAAACAAGATTTTCTCCAAGATATTCTTTTAAAAACTGTATGTAAAGTGCAACATCATCTTCTGAAACAGGCCCTATAAACGGGCAGTTGAGAATATTATGTTCCCAGTAATTAAAATCAGCCGTAGTTTCAATTGCAGGATGCTGAAACATTTCTGCCCGCCAAAGACATTGCTTATCAAATAATTTTTTCTGCTGAATATTGCCCAGGCATTGTTGGGCTGCCAGCGGAATTTTCAGGCCGTTAAATTCCATGCACCATTCACTTTGTCCCTTGTTTACCAGCCATGTTGCCTTTTGCCATGCATAGCTGCTGAGCTGGCTTTTAACTGAAGACGGCTGAAACTCTCGCAAATATTGCTGTGCATCTTTGTTTGCGGCAATATTTTTCAGGGTCTGTTTATAAATAGCTTCACGCTGCCGGGCACTATCATACTCCCATTTTATCGTATTCTGCCATGGCTTTTTATCATTACTTTCCTCCATAAGCTTAAGTTATAAATTATATACAAATATAATTTTTTAATTTTTCAGGTAATGAATTTTGAAGGGAATAGATATACTTTTTATGCATGTCGTGTTCAATTTATACAAGCCTTTTAGTGAAGCAAAAACTGCTTCCCGTAAAATATGCCAACCGCCGTTAAAACCAATCTTTTCATCTATTACTTTATATTATCTGTTTAAATGAAGGAGCTAATATTAGATTAACCCGGAACAAATTAGAGTAATGAGATAGTGATTAGAAAATAAAGAATTGTTGTTTATGCGAATCGGTTCAAACTGGTTACTGAAAATGATGTAAAAAACATATTGAAGTAATAACTGATTACCTGTATAATCTTTTTAAAGAAAAAAAATCTGAGCTTGATTTTACAATTGCACAAGCCATTCAAATAATACTTAACAGCAAAGGGCAGGTATTGATAAAAGATATTTTTTATAAGCTGAATATTACAGAGCGCACTTTTGAAAGGCGGTTTTTAAAAGAAGTTGGCTTATCAGCAAAACAGTTTTGCCAGGTTGTTCAGTTTCAGCAATCGTTGGAGCAACTGACATCAAAAGAATACTCAAAGCTTACTGATATTGTATATAATAACGGGTACGCAGACCAGTCACGCTTTATCCGCGTTTTTAAAGCTTACACAGGCAGCACGCCAAAGAAATTTACTGCTTAATTAATTTCATTTTTGTCGGTTTTTTTTTATTTCTTTTTATTGTACCCTTATAGTTTTGGGCTCATAATCGCAGAATAAAATGGAAACATCAACAAGAAATAAAAAACAAAATGTTATGCTCATCTGCACAGTTATATTATCAGGTTTGGTTGCAGGTTTATTATATGCTTATGCATGTTCAGTAAATCCCGGATTGCATAAGTTAGGCGACAAAGAATATTTAAGTGCTATGCAATCAATAAACGTTTCTATTCAAAATCCGATATTTTTTATTTCGTTTATGGGCTTGCTTATTCTTTTTCCTGTCACGGTGTTTCAACTGCGGAGTCAGCAGCAAGCAGCATTTAATTATATTCTTATTGCTACGATTTTATATGTTGCCGGTGTGTTTGGTGTAACCATGTTTGCGAATGTACCTTTGAATAACCGTTTAGCTAATTTTAATATCGCCGCTGCATCGCAAAATGAGTTAGCAGCTATGCGCACCATATTTGAAAAGCCATGGAATACGTATCATCTTATCCGCACCATTGCATCTGTCGTCGCATTTATTTTTAGCATCCTTTCATTAAGCAAATTAAATAACAGTTGAATGAAAAATTTTAAACTATATATACTTTGCCTGCTTCCGCTGATGTCTTTTTCAATACAGTATATTGATAAGCCGAATGGCGAAACCATTTACACTACGGGTAAAAATCTGCAGGGGGATAAAATGCTGAACAGAAGTGCCTCACGAATTAAGATTGTAAGAAGCTGCAAGAATTGTCATGGCAAGAATGGCGATGGGATGAAATCTGTATCAATTAAATTTAAAGATTTATCAGACCCGGCCAAGCATAGCATTTCTTATAACGACAGTTTGTTCTTTCTTTTTTTAGATGATGATTTGCTGAGTGATGGTACGAAAGCAAATATTGGAGTTATCTGGAAGATGTCAGGCAAGGATAAACAAGACCTTTTGAATTATTTAAAGCAATTATAGTAACGAACGGGAAGATATTATGAAGAAGGATAAAAAAAAATTGACAGGTTGCATTGTTAACTTGCATGTATGACACTACGGCAAAGACTATTAAAATTCTTTTATCCTGTTATTATTGTAGCAGGTAAATTTAAAAAAATGAATGAAAAATTTTATAAAAATGATAATAATATTCAACCCGTAACAACAGTTTATGATATTCCTTTACAGTTGAATAACGGAAATACAACTGATCTGTCAGAATACAAAAACAAGAAAATTTTAATTGTTAATACGGCATCCAACTGCGGTTACACCAATCAGTATGAAGACCTGCAAAAATTATATGAACAACAATCAGGAGAGCTTGTTATTGTTGGCTTCCCGTCCAATAATTTTAGGGAACAGGAAAAGGGAACTGACTCGGAAATAGCACAATTCTGTAAAGTAAATTATGGCGTTACTTGCCCCTTGCAAAAAAATCTGTTGTTATAAAAAGCAACGAACAGAACAAAATTTTTGAATGGCTGAGCAATAAAGATGAAAATGGCTGGCTAAGCGAAACACCTACCTGGAATTTTTGTAAATACCTGGTAAATGAACACGGCGTATTGACACATTTTTTTGAAGCGGCGATAGAACCATTAAACGAAGAAATGACCGCAGCAATTAAATCATAAACCAATTGATGGAATTAGTATTTACAACGAAATGTGTTACATTTTAATATCAGGCAACAGTATTGCAAAGCCTGATTTTTTATACGACAAATCCTTTTGCGAAAAAAATAACAGCTCTATAAAGGTCAAGAAATAAGGCTGTGTGCATTAACGTCAAGCTTTGAGTTTTCACATTCATCATTTTTTCTTTTGGGCTTATCATCGTTCATTTATCTATCAGCAATAGTTCCGGCTTTACGTTACAAGTCCTCGCTGCGCTGCGGGTTTCCACTGCAATCCGGCAGCCGCTCATCTATTATAAAATCCGCTATTAATTAACGTGAGTTCAGGATAAGCCTGCAAGGCTTAAATATGAATAGTTCCCGGTTTAATCGGAAATAAGAATGATATATAATGTATTAAACCCTTATGGATTCAATGTCTCTATTACTTAAACTCCTTGCATTTTATGCAAGGCTATTAAATTAAATCCTTCAGATTAAATGAGTACAGTCTTAATTCTTAACCCGAACTCACTTTAATTATTGTCAACTTCAATAATCTAACCTATCAATTCAGAAAAGCAGATTCCCGCCTTCGCGGGAAATATGTTTAATGTGTTTAAGCCATCACTTAAATACTTATATAGCAAGTGTAAAAATACAGCCACTCACACTTTATTGCCAACTTGATTGCCAATCCGCTTTTAAATAATTAAGGTGTTCTACACTTTCAAAGCGCAGGACACTTAACCACAAACTGTAAACTCCAGCTATCTTTGCACGCTTTAAAATAACCGCATGAAGGTTTTCAAATTTGGTGGCGCAAGTGTAAACACTATTGATAGAATTGAACAGGTTAAAAATATCATATCATTATATAAAAATGAAAAGCTGGTGATTATAATTTCTGCCATGGGCAAAACAACAAATGCGTTGGAGAAAGTAGCAGAATCATTTTATGCAGGTAATAAAGAAGAAGCATTGCAGTTGTTCACCATCATAAAAAATCAACACTTAACCACAGCAAAATATTTATTGGTAACATATTATAATGCATGTGCAGAACACCTCAATAATTTTTTTACTGAAGCAGAATGGTTACTGCATGATAAGCCTGTGCGTGAATATGATTATTATTATGACCAGGTTGTTTCTATTGGTGAATTATTAAGCACAAGCATTGTAAGTTTTTATTTGAATGAAAGTGGCATTACAAATAAATGGATAGATGTAAGAGACATCATCCGCACCGATAATAATTTTCGTGATGCCAACATTGACTGGAACTATACAGCAAAAAAAGTTGATGAACTAACTGTCAACTCTCAACCATCAACTATCAACATGCTGATAACGCAGGGCTTCATCGGCAGCACAGATGAAAATGAAAGCACAACACTTGGCCGTGAAGGAAGTGATTATACAGCAGCCGTTTTTGCCAATCTTTTAAATGCAGAAAACCAGACAATATGGAAAGATGTAGAAGGTGTTATGAATGCTGACCCAAAACAATTTCCTGATGCGCAATTAATGCCCGAGTTAAGCTTTGATGAAGTAATTGAAATGGCTTATTATGGTGCACAGGTTATTCACCCCAAAACTATAAAGCCGTTACAAAACAAAGGCATTGCATTGCATGTAAAATGTTTTTTGGATGCGTCATTGTCGGGCACAATCATTTCAAAAAAATCAATTAAAAATTTACCGCCTGTAATTATCATCAAACAAAAACAGGCATTAATGCACTTGCACAGCCAGGATTTTTCTTTTGTTGGTGAAAAGCCAATGAGTGAGTTATATAAAATGCTTGGTGAACTAAACACCAAACCCAACCTTATACAAACCGGTGCAATCAGTTTGCAATTATGTTTGGATGATCGCAGTGAAAAAATTGAACAGCTTGCAGCTTTAGCAAGTAATATTTTTGATGTACAGGTTGAAAAAGATTTATCTCTGCTAACAATCCGTCACTACAATAATGAACTGCTTTTAAAAATGACAAATGATAAGCAGGTTATTCTGCGCCAGCAAACTCCGGAAACCGTACAGCTTATTTATAAAGAAGTTTAATTAAAAAGGCATTGTAAAATTTACAACACCTTTTTCTTTGAGGGTTACTTATTGTTTAAACAATTTCCCTTTATAAATTGTTCGTAAAGATTCATCTTTTATTTCTGCATAATAAATACCTGATGTTAAAGCAGGCAATATGATTTTTTCATCGCTGCCGTTAACATCAACTTTTTTCGCGTACACAAGCTTGCCTGTTGCATCTGAAATGTTTAATAAATATTTTCCTGCACCTGCCTGCAGCATTACATAATCTTTAAAAGGATTAGGATAAAATTTGATATTCACAAGCTTACCTGTAAGTAATACAACATCTGAATAGGTTTGTTTGCCATCGTTATCAATCATCTTCAGCCTGTAAAAATTATTATCCTGCAATGGCTTTGCATCTGTATAAGTATGCTTGCCGTTTATTGAAGTCCATGTTGTATTTAAATTGCTCAATGCTGAAAAATGAATACCGTCATTGCTTCTTTCCAACATGATTGATTTTACATTCCTGCTATCAGCAATTTCAACATGCAAAATGTTTTGATGGCCTTGCATTTCACCAAAAAATTTAAGCGTATTAACTGCCAGTATTGATTCGTTCACAGCTGTAAAAGCAGCATCCCAAGCAAGCTCTGGCAAATCAACAGATAAAGTATCTTTGGTTACAGAAACAGAAGCAGTGGTTGTCTCAAGCCCGGTGCTGCAGCTATAAAACTTAATAGTGTATGTGCCATTGCTCATGCCGGCTACCATTAATTTTGCTCCTGAAATTACAGCCGGTGCCATGCCACTGTCTTTAAGATATTGCCAGTTGTAATTTGTATTCAGCACCCAGCCTGCCGCTTTATTATTATTTGCTGATTTAATAACATAAGAACTGGTAGGCGAACCGATATTCGTAAATATGTAGCTGCTAACGTTAAACCAGTCAATGCCTAAATTATCAACGGTTATTGTATGCGCACCTGCTGAAATATCAACACTGTATGTTGTGTTGGCAACAGCCGCAACATTCAGTATCTGCACATTATCAACCTTTATAGTAACCATAGGCGAAGTAGTAGAAATGCCGCCAACTACTACTTTAAATGCGCCAGCTTCAGGATAAGTAACTGTGAAAGTGGGTGGATTACGGTATTGTGTGTTATAAGTGCTGCCAAAAATATATTGGCTTAATTGTGAAGCATCAGGTGTAATTTTTCCGGATGCATCAATAGTAAATTCAGATGCCGGCGCTTTGCTGAAACCGGTGCCTGGTGAAACAGTAAGGTTAGTTGCTCCACCGCCTGATGTAGAAGAAGTTGCGGGCTTGTAATTGTCATCTTTTAGACTAAGCGCATTTAAAAAAGATGATAAAGGCTTATAATGATAATATAAATTCTGAGGGTCAATGTAATCATCCCACCACCACGTCATACCTGTGCCCATCGCACCGTTTAATGCAGTTGCCCATATAGCATTATGAATATGTACGCCGGTTGGGTCATCCGCAGTTAAAGTTGCACCATCCGGACCAAGACCAAATTCTCCATTTAATACCGGTTTTTTATAAGTTGATAAATAGGTGTGGTCATTAGCAGTTAGGATGCTTTCAAGATTTGGAACACTGGTATAATTATGCAGTTGCATAAAATCTATATTGGGTAAATTCCATGTTCCGGGCATATAAGATGCATCGCCAAAGCTAGATGTTACAAGATGCTTGTTTACATCTAAAGCTTTTAATGCGGTGCTCATTTCATCATGCCAGCTATCTACATCTGCTGCGTGTGCCTGGTAATCATCCGTAAATATTACTTCATTAAACAACTCCCAGCTTTGTATATTTTTTGAATAACCATAACGTGCAACAATGTAGCGCTGCCTGTTCTTATAATAATCTCTTGCTGTTGTATTGGTAAAGAAATCCCATGTATTTGTACAAGGGCCACCGTTGACTGCATTATAAGGATTATTGCTCCATTCAGGATTTACCATTGTTGAAACCTGTCCATGATGGTTTAAGCAAAGCATAAGATAAACATTAAGACTGTCGCATTTATTAAGCAACCAGTCTAAATAAGATGCATTTGTTTGCTTATATTTTTCCAAACCTTCGTAACCGTTAGAACCATTCTGCCATTCTAATGCAAACGCCCAGTCACTCATCCATACACGAATAAAATTGCCGCCGTTTGTTGATAATTTGCCAAGCCATTTGGTGTAATCTGTAACCTGGTTGTTATCCTGCCAGCCCATATTTTCACCCACAGGTATATACTGCGTTCCATCACTATAACTTAAATAATTTGTATTATTTTTTTGAATGAAGCCATGCGCTGTTGATGCTGTACATTGAAATGTGGCAGTTGATTGTGTTGTTGTGCCTGAAGTATTGGTGGCTGATAATACATAGTTCCATGCACCGGTTTCCTGCGGTGTAAAACGTACCTTAAAATTATGAGTGTTTAAATCAGTTAACGAACCGGTAGCTGTATCTAATGAATAATTTTCCATGTAAAACCCATCTACTGTATCTTTTTTTCCTGAAGATGCAGTAAAAATGCATTGCGTTGAAATATCATCATAATTATAAGGATTTGTGTAAGCAGCAGTAAGGTCAATCGTTAACTCAAACTTGTCATATTTTTTTATTGACGTTCCGTTGGCGGTGACTGAATTGAATACTGGCTTTTGTGCTGATAAATTAATGGCAATAATAAGTGCTGATAATAAAAACAGGTAAGCTTTTTTCATAGACAATTTTTTAATGATAAAAGGAAAGAAGAATTAAACAATCTTAAAAGATAAAGGTATAGAAAGTATATTTTGGAAGAATAGATAAAGTTTAAAAGTATTTTACGACAGCTTTCTTTAATGTAGTTAGCACCTTACATTTGCCTTTCAGGGGAATTAGCTCAGTTGGCTAGAGCGCTTGCATGGCATGCAAGAGGTCACCGGTTCGAGCCCGGTATTCTCCACTT
>CAHJWK010000065.1 GCA_903642275.1 Chitinophagaceae bacterium | reverse complement strand
GTATTGGATAAGGTTGGGTTTTTAAATGAATCATACAAACTAGCAATGGATTATGATCTCTGGTTGAAGATCGCCCGGGCAGGTTTTCAATTTACATACCTGCCAAAAGTTTTATCGTATTACCGGTTTCATCCAGACTCAAAGTCTGGAATTTCAGGATTTAATCATTTTATCCATGAATGGCACGATGTTTTTTCGAAAAATATTCAACAATTACCGTTTTCTAAAAGAGCAATGTATAATTTAAAATTCTTATTTTATTACTATACCGACAAGGTAAAACAGACGAAGTCGCGGTTGAAAAAGGTATTTCTTTCGCCACTCCACCGTTCTTTGTAGGATGAATGAAATCAAAGAAGGTTTTTCAATTGTAATTTGTACATACAATGGTGTGTCGAAGCTTACTCCAACGTTAAAACACATTGCCAATCTTAATTGCCCGGATAATATTACAGTAGAAGTAATACTTGTTAATAATGGTTCAACTGATGATACGGAAAAGTTCAGTAAAAATTTATGGATAGAATTAAATGAGCCCCACCCGTTAATAATTAACAACGAAATACGCCCGGGTAAAGGTTTTGCCACTGAAACCGGTTATGATGCTGCGCAATATTCTTATATTATCACGGTTGATGATGATAACTGGTTAGCACCTGACTATTTAATAAATGCACTGGAGCTGATACACAAGTATAACGATGTTGGAATCTTCCAGGCAAGAAATGAACCGGTATTTGAAAGCACCCCGCCAGGATGGATAAAAGGGCTGGAAGGTTATATGGTAATTGGAAGCCCGATAAAAGGTGAAGGCTATTTTGATAAAAATTATTATGGGGTATGGGGTGCCGGAATGATCATCCGCAAAGATGACTGGAATTTTTTGCGAAGATCCGGTTTTGCCGCACTTACCAGCAAAGTTCCCGGAAAAGCAGCCGGTGAAGATGTTGAGCTGGCTCTTGCTCTTTTATTAACAGGAAAAAAAATTTATTACTCTCGCAAACTTCAATATAAACACTACATGCCTGCAAGCAGGATACAATGGCAAGTTTTGCAAAAAAATTTTGAAGTATTTGCTTATACTGCTTACTATTTTTTTTTATACTCATTAATTTTTGATGCCTATAAACAAGGTTATACGATCACAAAACTTAACTTACAATCAAAGTTTTTACAGTTATGGCTAAAAATGATGAAAAGCCGCGGCGTAAGGGGCAATCTTAATTACTTTTTCAGTAAAAAAAAAATTCTCCAACAATTACAGATAAGACAGTATTACTATACTTTATATTGGTTTGTAAAGGGCCAAAAAACCGCTATGCATGATATTGCATTTATACAACAATGGATGCTATCGCTGCTTAAAACAAATCCTGGCCGGTTTGAAATGTAATTGGTACAGCCCATGAATATCTCAGTGATTATACCGAATTACAATCATGCAAAATATTTAAAACAAAGGATTGATTCTATATTAAATCAATCGTACCAAAATTTTGAACTTATTATACTGGATGACCATTCAACAGATAGCAGTAAAGATATTATTGAAACCTATAAGGCACATCCCAAAGTTGCACACATAGTTTATAATGACACGAATAGCGGTAACACATTTAAACAATGGCAAAAAGGTGTTGCAATGGCAGCAAATGAATACGTTTGGATAGCAGAAAGTGATGATTACGCTGACAAAGAACTATTGTCAGAAGCGGTAAATGCATTAAGCGGCAAAAATAATACTGGTTTGTTTTTTTGCAATTACTATACAGTGGACGAAAGCGGCGAAGTTATTTATGAACCTGTAAATATTTATACCCCATCTTTTACAACATATTTTACTACTTATTCCAATATGGATGGCAGGTATTTTTGTGAACATTATCTTTTTTTTTCAAACCTTATTTTGAACGCCAGCGCAGTAGTATTTAAAAAAGATCTTTTTATAAAGGCTGACGAAAGTTACCAGGGTTTAAAACTTGCCGGTGACTGGAGAATGTGGGTAAATATAGCTCTTGATACCTTTATAACATTTTCGCCAAAGAAGTTAAATTATTTTAGAACCCATACACAAAATGTGCGTTCTGCAAAAACAAAGCTGCTAGGTATAGAAACTGTACTTAACCAGCTTTATTTTTTAAAAAAAACCGCCAATACGGACACAATATCGCAGTTAAAAAATGCCATTTGCAAAACCTGGGTATATAGCTTCAGTATAAATAAAAACCTTATAACCAATATGTCTTTAATAAAAAATATGGTTATGGCTGACATATTTTTTCCATTCAGGCTTATAAAACGTATTGTAAACAACCTAACTTCCGAGGTAAGTAGCAATAATATGTTTGTTATTCCATGAATAAAGCTTCCTTGGTTTGCACTTTATATGAAGGAGAATATCATTTTGGGGTTGCAGCACTTATAAATTCCCTTTATACAAATGGTTATACACAGGATTTCTATGTTGGTTACAGAGGTGATCTGCCCCCCTGGGCTGCTGGTGCACAGCCAGCAGAAGACCTGCATTGGCCCGGCGCCAAAATGGTTGAAATAGTAAAAGGCTCTTTAATTTATTTTTTACCTGTTCAAACAGACCTGCACCTCACCAATTATAAGCCTGCCTTTTTATTAAAGCTGCAAGCGTATATTGATTTTGGCTTATTTTATTTTGATCCTGATATCGTGGTTAAATGCAAATGGGAATTTTTTGAAGAATGGATTAAATGCGGCGTGGCTGTAGTTCAGGAAATTGTAATGAATAGCTGCTCGCCAACGCATCCCAGAAGAATAAGATGGCAACCTGTTATAAAAAAATGTGGCAGAACAATTGAACGGAATCTACACCACTATTTCAATGGTGGCTTTTGCGGAATAAAAAAAAATGATATTGATTTCATAAATGCCTGGCAGGAAGCTACAATTGTGGGCATTCAATATTTTGATTTTGATCCACTTTATTTTTCAAATGGTGTGACACAAACGAATGTGATACCAACAGGTGACCAAGATGCTTTAAATATAGCCGCGATGTGCTGCAAACCTGTTATCAGTGATTATGGGCCTGAGGCTATGGATTTTGTTCATGGCGGTTGGCTCATGTCTCATGCCACAGGTAGTCCTAAACCATGGAAAGTAAAATTCATACAGAGAGCAATGAATGGTTATGCGACAGGACTTGCAGAAAAGAATTACTGGTCATATGTTAACACACATATAATCACTCATCCTAAATTATTATTTATATTCAAAAAGATAAGCATTAAGATAGCGTCAATGATTAGTCGATTTTATTCCAGGAAATAGCATGTATACATTATCTATTGTAATCGTTTCTAAAAACAGGTATGATCAGCTTGAAAAAACTGTAGCGGGCATCAGGCTTCAGCATCTCCAACCTTTAGAAATTATAATTATTGATGATTCGGATAATCCAGAAAGTATAAACGCTAATCAATCCCTTGCCCAAAAATATAACTGCATTTACTTACCAAGTTCGGGGAAAGGTTTGTTTGTTAACCGAAACCTTGGAGCTTTATACAGCAAGGGAACGCATATACGGTCAATGGACGATGACCATGAACTTCCTGAACACCATTTAGAAATATGTATGCAGGCAATTAAAGCAGAACCGGAAACAATCTGGACAATTGGTGAGTATACAACCTCTCAAAAAATTCATGATGCCCCGCATCCTATTCCTGGGCAACTGCACCCAAGAGGTTTTGCTTTTCAGAAATACAGGCAAAATGAATACTACGGCATTGCAGATGGCACTAGTATTTATCCAAGAAGTGTTGTAAACAGAAAAATCCTGAATTGTGAATATTATAGTTTTGGATTAACTTACCTGGAATATGGAGCAAGACTAAAGTATGAAAATTATACACTGCGGCCTTTGACAGACACTTACGTTATCCATCACAGCATAGTTAAATCTGCTTCTACAATACCTGATATAATGCAGGAGTCAAGAATATTTGCTATGCTTTGCTTATCTTTTAAATACCAGCAAACGCTGTATAACAAAGCAGCAACTACATTCCAGTTGTTATTAGACATTCTAAGAGGAAGAACCCGGTTGTTATTTATAAAGAATGCTTATAAAAACTACAAAAAATTCACTACTCAAATTTAACAGCAATATCAGGCATATATTTCAACAACTATGTTTTATAAGCAGGTACAGAGAAAGCAGGAAACTGGTATCTTATTTCAGAAAGTTGTTTTATGGATTATTAGGCATGCGAACAGGTAAAGGCACCCTGTTATCATCCGTAAGCATCACATGGCCCCATCAGGTGTCTATCGGGAAAAAATGTATACTAGAAAAAGATATTTTCTTTAAATATGACGGTATATGGAAAGAAGGACCATCTATCATTATAGGCGATGAAGTGTTTATCGGCAAAGGATGTGAGTTTAATATTAATTGCGGCATTATTATTTATGACTGCGTAAACATAGCATCGGGCTGTAAATTTATTGATCATGACCATGGTATTACAGCAGGACAACGCATAGGTTTACAACCTAGTAAAAAAAAGGAAATCATTATTGGTGAAGACGCCTGGTTAGGTATGAATGTAATTGTACTGAAAGGTGTTACAATTGGCAAAGGCGCTGTTGTAGGTGCCGGTGCTGTTGTAACAAAATCAATTGCAGATTTTGAAATCTGGGGCGGTGTTCCAGCAAAGAAAATCGGAGACAGGAAATGAATCAGGGGGATGATATTAAGGTTTCAGTATGCATTCCTACTTATGCAAGATTAGCATATCTTAAAAAAGCATTTGAAAGTATTAAGCAACAAACGTATCAGAACATTGAAATATGCATTTCTCAAAATCCTAAAAATGGTTTACCCAAACCGGGAATAAAGCAATGGTGCGAAAAACAAGTCGCACGTGGCCTTTTGAAATATAATATCAACGCAACTAACCTGGGCCTGTCGGGGAATTTAAATGTTTTAACAAGGCTTGCATCCGGTGATTATATTATTTTCCTTGGAGATGATGATATGCTGCAACCAACTTTTATTGAGACTTTAATTTTTAAAGCAGCTAAAACCAATGCCGGCGTAATTTTCTGCAATCAAGTATTTATTGACGAAAATGATACGATCCTAAAAGAAACAGAACAAATAAACAAGGACTATGGACGTACTGATTTGGAGGATGGATTAGTTGAGGATACACTTAGCATGGTTTTTAGAAATAGTATTCCTTTGTCTGCTTCGCTTATTAAAAGGAATTTATTGCTTGAATTTCCTTTTGATGAAGATCTAAATACGCCTGAATTTCCCGTATTTTTAAAGATTGCTCTTAAGGAACAACCATTTTACTATATTAACCAGCAACTTGCATACTATAGAATACACTCAAAATCCGAAACTGCGGGAGGCCTAACGATACACAAATTATTAAGAAACGTGATCCCTATAAAAGTTCCGTCTTCGCACAAATCTAAAAAGATGCATTTTATATCCTCTAAAATTATCCCTGCCATTAATATGAGTTTAAGAAGTGGAGATAAATTATTAGCAAAGTATTTATTGAATAGTGGGTATTATCCACAGAATGAAAAAATGAAAAAGTTTATTCAAAAAGTTCTTCTGTTTATGCCTTTCGATATTACCAGAAAATTGCTGTGATTAAGAAGCATACATATCTTTAATAAAAAATCGTTAAACCCTGAAAATTCTTTTTATATGTGCCAGCCTTGAACCAGGCAAAGACGGTGTAGGAGATTACACGCGTAAACTTGCAAGTGAGCTATGCAAAAAAAACAATGCTATAAAAATAGTCGCTTTAAATGAGCGACATTTAAAGGAAGCCTACCTGGAAGAAGCGCAAACAGATGATGGCGTATCTATACCAGTACTACGTATCTCCAAACATTCTTCATGGGAGGATAGAATACCAAAAGTTAAACAATATATTGAAAGTATGCAGCCGGACTGGATAAGTTTTCAATATGTGCCGTACGGATTCAACAGAAAAGGACTGCCTTTTTATTTGCCGGCCAAAATAAAGCAAATTGTAAATGGCAGTAACTGGCATATTATGTTTCATGAAATGTGGATCGGTATCAGCAGCCTTTCGCCTTTGAGACATAAACTATATGGATTTTTCCAGAAGTCTATTGCGCTGGCAATGATAAAATATATCCATCCAAAAAAAATAACTACCACTAATTATTTATACCAGGCAATACTCAGGCAAAAAAATATAGAAGCAGATGTTATTCCCTTATTCAGTAATATACCTGTTTCAAACCGAGACACGGGTTTTTTAGAACAGATAGAAAACAAATACTCCATCCAGTTTGATAATGAGATGTTTTATGTTATTGGTGTTTTTGGAACCATATATCCCATGGCCAGCTTACCTAAAGTATTGCCAACCGTTGTATCATCAATAGACAGACAAAAAAAAGTTGTTGTTATTTTTTTTGGCAGGAATAATCATCCTCAGGAACTGACCCATTTAAAAAGCATTCTTTCGTCTACCATCATAATTGAACTTGGTGAACTGCCGGCTAATAAGGTTTCTTCCATTTTTGCCGTTTTGCAAGAAGCTGTATTATGTACGCCAGTAGAACACATTGGCAAAAGTGGTGTATATGCCGCTTTACGCTTACACAATATAAAAGTTTCAGCACCGGCTTCACAACCCATACCAGGATATGAGGAAAAGATAAAACAATATACAGCCCAACTGGAGCAACGGCCATCCAAAAACTGGAACGCTGATTTTATAGCCAATGAATTTCTTGAATACTTACAACAATGATGAATGTTGACGCTGTAATCGCACTTCAAAAAAATAACCTGGAACAATGGCACCTGCAGTTGATTTTAAAAGAAATTGATGCTCCGCTATGTTATGTTCAGGAAAATAACTACTGGAATTTTATGTTATGGCATGAAGAGGATGTTGCACGGATACCAGAAATTGACCCTTTAAGAATGATTAAGGCAAAGCGGAATATAGACGTCTTTAACCAAGCAAGGAATGATGCCATGGAAAAAATAGATGGATGGATACTTGACCAGCTTACTGTAAATAATCCAGAGGCTCCTTTGCATTCTGAAACACCGGGAATGATGACTGACAGGCTATCTATCATGCAACTTAAATATTATCATACAAAAGAAGAAACGCTTAGAAAAGGTGCGCCGAAGGCACATATTGAAAAATGCATGAACCGGCTTATTATGTTAGAAGCGCAAATAAAGGATTTAGCCGGTTGCCTCGCAATTGTATCTAAACAACTGGAAGCCGGTTTATTACAATTTAAAGTTTACCGCCAGTTAAAGATGTATAATGACCCTTCACTGAATCCGCAGATATATAATAATCATGAAAGCGCCGGTTAAATTAATTATTGATTCGAGAAAAGGAGGGAACGGTGATATCTGGATGCGGCTTATAAGCTTGTACTCTATTGCTGCTTTGGTTCCAAAATGTATGATAACGGTTCACATTCCAAAATTCATGCTTGCGTTGGCAAAGCACGGTTTTACTGACAGGCTACAATTAACTGCTGATGTACCGCCAACAAAGGCATTGACTTATACCAGCTTAGGCATCAGGCACCTGTTAAAACCGATTTTAAAAGGGCATCGCTTTATAGCACCTTATGCGAGAAGTGTGATACATGATAAAAAGAAAAAAGCTATAAAAGACTATGTAAATAAATTGCTATACGCTATTGCAGATTTTACAGGTTATATACAGGTGCCGGCTGATAAATGGATAAATTGCTACCAGGGGTATCTTGATATTATCGGGATCAAAATATTCAGAAGCATATCTTATACTTCTTTTAGCAGCCAACTAAAAAAGGACTATACAGACATCCGCAAAAGATTATGTAACCATTTACCAGTATCTGAACAGCTTACATTACCTAGTGATATACAAAACAGTATTGTATTTTATCCAAATGGTACCAGCCGGCAGTTTGTGCCGATATGGTGGGCGAAAGAAAATATGCCAGGCGCTTACTACGCTTTCTTTTTTAAAGACACGGATGCTTTAGCATTTATTGAAGCAGGGTTGAAAGTGATTTATTTTTATACTGAGCCAGGTGATATTATTGAACTAGCAAAACATGCAGCCTGGGTTGTAAGCACTGACAGTTTTCCTTCCCATTTGTTGCAAAGTGCCATCAGCAATTGTACTATCACCATAACCGAATTACTACCATCAAGAGTGATATCGCCTGCTTATAAAGGTAAAATAGCAGATGCTATTGCAGTATGTCATCCATGCCTTCATTTAGACCGCGGTAATCACCCGGTTTGTGCAGCCGGTTATACCGAATGCATTAACTGGAAAAGTGCAGCATACACAAACGCTGTTAAAAGAGATGGGTTTGGCATCATGAATAAAGACAAAACGGGGATTAATATTTACAGCAAAAAAACATGAAAAGTTTTCTTCGCAAAGCCAAATATTTTCTTTCATTAAGATTTAAACATACTTATGAAAACATTGCCTGGAAAATTCTTAAACTTAACATAGAAACACCAACCGGTTTAAAACTTGATTTAAAAACTGCTGCTGACTGGCAGGTTTATAATGAAATTTTTTTAAAAGGTGATTACGATTTTGCTTTAGAACAATCTATAAAAAATGTAAAGCAACCAGCGTATACCTATCATTTTCTTGATTTAGGAAGTAATGTTGGATTTTTTACTTTACGATGTGCTGACTTTTTGATGAGCCAAAAGAATTTATATATAAATTTCAAAGGTGTTTTAGTGGAAGGCAGTTTAAATGTATTTAAGCAGTTACAATCAAGAATAGGCAGCCAGCAAACTTTGAAGGGAAAATTGAAACTGGTATATGGCCTTGCAGGTAAGAAAGATGGTACAGCTAAAATAGTTGAATCAGTAAACTCTGTAACCAATACCGTAAACACAGATAATTTGCTAAGAAAGCAGTTGTATGGCCGTACCGTATCCTATATTGATATTAATACTTTTTATAATGATAATACAGTAATTGACCTGCTAAAATGTGATGTGGAGGGTTCTGAACTTGATTTTGCTGAAAATTATAAGGATTTGCTCAGGAAGACAAGAGTTGCGGTTTTTGAAATGCATCATACAAAATGTGATACAAAAAAGTGTATAGAAATAATTATACAAAGTGGCTTAGCAAACAGAAAAACAATTTTCAATTACGGTAACCATACTTCTCTCGAAGTATTTTGGAAATGAGTAATATTCCCTTAATATCAGTATGTATTGCAACCTATAACCAAGCGCATTATCTTGAAGCATGTATCGAAAGCGTAATACAACAAACATTACCTGCTGATGAGATCATTATATCAAATGATGCCAGCACAGATAATACTTATGACGTACTTGAAAAAATTTCAGGGAAGTATAATTTTATCAGGATAATACATCAGCCTGTAAACCTTGGCTTAACCGGCAATTCCGATGCAGTGCTAAAAGCTGCAAACGGAAATTATTTAGTAAGATTAGCCTCTGATGACCTGCTGCTACCTAGTTTCACAATAAAACTAAGTAAGTTATTAACTAATTACCCGGAAGCAGGTTTTGCGCATTGTGCTGTAAAGGAGATTAATGTAACCGGAAAACATATAAAAGACCGATACCTGTTCAGAGAAAAAATATTTGAAAACGCTGATGAGGCTTTGAAAGAAGTTTTAAAAGGATTTAAAGTTGCCGCAAATATTTTAATGTTTAAAAAAACTGCACTTGAAAAAATTGGATACCTAAACTGTAAACAAAATTTTGGTGAAGACTATTACCTATCGGCAGAGCTATCAGCAAACGGTTATGGCAATGTATACTGTAATGAAATTTTAGCTTGTTACAGAACCTGGAATGATACGCAAATGGCAAGACAAAAACGGAAGCTGGAAGAGATAAAGGGCTTAACAAGTGTTTTTACCAAGGTGATTTCACCGGCGTATAAAGCAAAAGGCCGGAACATGCATAATGTTGATATTTCAAGAGAAAAATTCGCAGTTGCCCAAGCTGATTGTTTAAGCTGGAAGGTTTATAATAAAGCTGAAAAGGAAGAATTATTAACTGCCTTAAAGTATTTATCCTCATCAAAAAAGTCTCTTTTTTATTATAAAATTTACCTGGGCAAGTTTAGCGTGCTACCTGTTACTATAGAAAAACTAAGAAGCCGATTAAAAGGGTTAGCAAAGCAACTTACTCAACTAAAAAGAAAGATAAGATGAAGGTAGTAATTTCCCATCCTACGGGAAACGCCAATGTGAGAGCAATACTTAAAGGTTTGGTTGAGGCAAACTTATTAGAAAACTTCTTTACCACCATTGCTTATTTCCCTGGAACAATCTGGTCTAAGCTAGGCGTTAAGGAGGTAAAGCGCCGGATATTTGATGCTGATTTAAAACCATTCACCAAAAATCATCCTTACAGAGAAGTAATCAGGATACTTTCGGGCAGAGCAGGGTGGCGGTATATATATACCCATGAATCAAGCTTTTTTGGTATTGATTCCGTATACAAAAGCCTTGATAAATACCTGTGTAAAAAGCTGCCATTTATCAAAGAGGTGAATGCGGTTTACGGCTATGAGGATGGAAGCTTAGCCAGTTTTAATGCAGCAAAGTCTTTAGGTTTAAAAACTATTTACGAACTACCGATAGCGTACTGGGAAACATCGAGGAGATTACTAAATGAGGAAGCTGACAGGTACCCGCAATGGCGAACCACTTTAGGAGGCGGTATTACAGATTCTGATGAAAAACTACAGCGTAAAACAAAAGAGCTGGAACTAGCAGACCTGATTATTACACCAAGCAAATTTGTAGCCGATTCATTGCCAACGCAAACGGATAAAAGCAAGATAATTATTGCACCATTTGGAACACCAAACAGATCAGATTTAATTACCAAAAAAAACCAAAGCTTAAACAGACCGCTACGTATATTGTTTGCAGGGACATTGACCCAACGCAAGGGGCTTGCTGATCTTTTTAAGGCTGTTAAACTGCTTAACACAAAACATGTTGAGTTAGTTGTATTGGGCACGCTTATGGACGACCTGGCATTTTATAAAAAACAATTGCCTACGTTTACCTATGAACCGCCCAGGGCTCACCAGGAAGTACTTAATCTTATGGAAACGTGTGATATTTTTTGTTTGCCTTCTATTGTTGAAGGCCGGGCACTTGTAATGCAGGAAGCTATGAGCAGGAGCTTACCTTTGATCATTACACCCAACACCGGTGGCGAAGACTTGATAACCAATGATACTGGTTTTTTAGTGCCCATCAGGTCACCAGAAATAATTGCAGAAAGAATAAACTGGTTTTTAGATAACAGAAACAGTTTAATTGATATGGGTAAAGCTGCCGCGAAACATGCTGCAGAATATACGTGGAAAAAATACAGTGATATTATTATTAAAACTTTTGAAAAATAATGGAAGGTGCCCAACCAAAAATCAGGAACCGGCTTAAAGCTGCCATCTGGGGTTACCTGCTGCTTATTATATTTGAGGGTGCCTTGCGGAAATGGTTTTTGCCCGGGCTTTCCAACCCTTTATTAATTGTACGTGACCCACTTGCCATTTATGTATTGCTCGTAGCAAGATCCCGGGGGTATTTGACTTTTAATGGCTATTCCTTTTGGATGATCGTTATTGGAATATTTGGAACAATAACAGCAGTATTAGTAGGTCACGGAAATCTTTTTGTTGCCTTATTTGGTGCCAGAATTTTTTTGATACACTTTCCCCTGATGTTCTCCATAGGACGAATATTTACGACGCAGGATGTAATAAAATTCGGAAGAGTATTATTATGGATATCTATACCTATGACTGTATTAATCATCCTGCAGTTTTACAGTCCGCAATCTGCCTGGGTGAACCGAGGTGTTGGCGGAGACGTTGCCGGAGCCGGGTTTAGCGGCGCCAATGGATTTTTTCGGCCACCGGGTACTTTTTCGTTCACCAACGGCAATTCCCTATACTTTGGCCTAGTAAGCTCTTATGTATTCTATTTCTGGACCAGCCCGGCCATGATCAATAAAATTTTGCTTATTGCCTCGACAGTATGTTTGTTAATTTCTATACCATTTTCAATAAGCCGGACGCTCTTGTTTGAAACAGGCTTGTCTATTGGTTTTATGGTGGTAGCATTATGGAACAAACCTGAATACCTAAAAAAAGTAATGTTGGGTGCAGGTATAGTATTTATCTCCTTTTTTATACTTAAAAGCCAAAGCTTTTTTGCAACCGGAGCTGACGCATTTAGTGAGCGATTTACTACTGCCAATGAAGCTGAAGGTGGTTTAAATAGTGTATTCATGGACCGGTTTTTAGGTGGCATGATCGGAGCGGTACAGGGTGCTCCGGATCTACCTTTTTTCGGTTATGGATTAGGTATGGGCACTAACGCCGGCAGTACTTTACTTACCGGCGGAAGGGCTTTTTTAATAGCAGAACAGGAATGGGGAAGGGTAATTGGTGAATTGGGACTTTTGATGGGTTTTATTGTAATAATTATACGTGTATCTTTTAGTTTTACTGCTTCCCGAAGAGGCATAATTGAACTGCGGCACAATAACCCTTTACCGTGGATGTTATTGAGTACCGGTTTTATACAGATCATACAGGGCGGATGGGCCCAGCCTACTTCCTTGGGATTTTCAATTATGTCCGGAGGATTAATTTTAGCTGCGATGAATAAACAGGAGTTTAAAATTTTTTAATATTATTACCGTATCTTATTTTCAACGCAAGCCAAGGCCAGGTTTTAATTTCAGCTTTGAGCAGATATTTGATAAGCTAAGACAAGCATTATCAAATAAAATACAGTATAAAATAATAACCTGTAAGTATTATAATAATGGTATTTTATCCAAAATTGGAAATGTTATTTATGCCGCAATGAAGCAGTCCAACTCTATAAACCATATTACCGGTGAAGTTCATTTTCTTAATTTATTAATGCGCAAGAAAACGGTTGTTTTAACTATACATGACTGCCGTTTTATGGAAAGAAAGCAGGGTTTTTCTAAAATTATAATGGGTTACCTGTATCTTAAATTACCGGTTGCAAAATCCGGACAAATTGTAGCCATTTCAGAAACTACAAAAAAGGATATTATTCATTATACGGGCTGTAAGCCAGACAAAATTACTGTGATACCCGTGATGGTGGATGCTATATATAAATCTTACCCAAAAAAATTTAATACAGCGGAGCCTATAATATTACAAGTTGGAACAGCCCCTAATAAAAACCTTGCCCGTTTAGTTGAAGCGCTGAAAGAAATTCATTGCAAACTGGTAATTATTGGGAGCCTATCTGCGGAACAAATACGAGTTTTAAAGGATTGCAATATTAATTACATTAATCATTATAATGTTTCCAAAGAAGTTTTGTTGGAACAATATAAGGCCTGTGATATAGTAGCATTTGTTTCCACGTTTGAAGGCTTTGGGATGCCTATAATAGAAGCTAATTGTGTTGAAAGGGTTGTTTTGACATCTAATATATCTTCAATGCCAGAGATTGCGGGTGATGCCGCCTGCTTAGTTAACCCTTATGCCACAGAAGATATACAACAAGGGTTATTAAAAATTATACAGAATGAAAATTACCGTAATACTTTGGTAACTAACGGAAAGAAAAACAAGCAGCGTTTTAATGCTGCTACTATTGCCAGTGCCTATTTAAATATATATAACAAGATAGCCTAATAATTACAATTGATTCCAACTTCATTAACTGCTTTGATATTAACCTGGAATGAGGAACAGAATATAGGGAGAACACTTTCCTGCTTAGGCTGGTTAGAGAAAATTGTAATTATAGACAGCGGCAGTACAGACAGAACACTTGACATAATTACAACTTACCCTAATGCAAACGTTTATTACAGAAAATTTGATACACATGCACATCAATGGAATTATGGCATAAACCTCTGCAAAAGTAAATGGATACTAAGTCTTGATGCTGATTATCTTTTGACCGATGCTTTTATCGATGAAATAAAAACTTTAATAAATAAAGACGATAACGCTGCATACTATGCAGCTTTTGAATTTTATGTATCTGGAAAACCGGTTGGCAAAAATAATACAAAGCCAAGACCTGTGCTGTTTCAAAAAAACCAGTGCACTTACTACGATGAGGGACACACGCAACGGCTTTTAATAAACGGCAGTACAGGCTTGTTTAAAAATAGAATACTACATGATGACCGGAAACCATTAACAAGATGGGTGACAAACCAGGCAGCCTATTCTTCAAAAGAAGCGGATATGCTTGACAGTACATCAAATGAAAAATTGTCTTTTATTTTTAAACTCAGGAAAACTAAAATATTTGCTCCGTTTTTAATATTCATTTATTGCTTATTTATACAGGGTTTAATTTTTAAAGGCTGGCGTGGATGGCATTATACTCTACAAAGAACCATAGCTGAAATGCTAATTTGTTTAAGACTCACTGAAAAAAAACTTAATAAGTAGAAACATGAACCTTTTATACTTTACGGGAAAGCTAAAAAACTTTATAAAATTAAATTTTCGATCAACAAGTAAGATTTATAAAGTAATAAACAAATTATACTTAAAATTTGGTTTTCCCTTTGAAAAGTTTATTCTAAAAAGAAAGAAGACGAACGGTTTCGAAACAGAATCTTCTTTACATATGTGTTCCCTTTTTCCTAAAAGGACTATTGATACTGTTATAAATTTATATAAACCAAAAACATGGCTGGATGTAGGATGTGGTACTGCAATCAGCTTAAAATATGTAAATAAATTAGGCCTTGATGCTATTGGAATTGAAAATTCTGATTTGGCGATTAAACAATCAGGAATAGGTGCACTAATTAAAAAATTAGATTTATCAATACCCGTTAATTTATTCAGACAATTTGATTTGGTTTGGTGTTATGAAGTTGCAGAACATTTACCAGAACAATATGCTGAAATTTTTTTAAATACATTGATACTGCATGGTAAAACAATTATTCTGTCGGCTGCTAAGCCGGGGCAGGGTGGTGATGGGCACGTTAACGAACAACCTGCTTCCTACTGGATTGAAAAAATGAAAAAAAGAAAATTTATTGTTGATGAAGATGCCACTAATATAGTACATGCATTAAATGAACTGTATTCAGCTAATGTTTATTGCTTTAAAAAAATGTAGCATTCAGTTTCAGACAAATGTTAGTTAATATGACTCGATTAGTTTCTGTTATTATGCCTGTTTATAATCAAGAAAAATTTTTGCATGAAGCTATAGAAAGTGTACTTAATCAAACCTACAATCAGTTTGAATTCCTTATTCTTGATGATGGTTCAACTGACAGCTCACCATCAATTATTAAAAACTTTTCAAAAAAAGATAACAGAATAAAAGATTTTTACTCAAGTAATCAAGGAAGAGCAGACTCAACAAATATTTTGATAAAGCGAGCTGCAGGAATTTTTTGTGCATTGTTAGATGCAGATGATATTATGCTGCCCAACAGATTAGAAACCCAATTAAATTATCATTTAAACAACATTGATATTGATGCATCAAGTGTACATTGTTATTATATTGATGAAAAGGGCAAGCAAATAGGTATCCAACACTACCCGTACTTAAATGATTTGTCTGCTTATAATTTGGTAAAACAAAACAGAACAATCATTCATTGTGCTATAACAGGATTAATGATCAAGCGTGCCGCGTATTTAACAACCGGTGGATTAGATAAAAGATTTTGGCCTTGCGATGACTTTGAATTCATTAATAAATTAATTGATTTCAACCTTAAAATTTTAATTCTGAATGTAATTCTCATGAAATATCGTTTTCATCACAATTCAGCAACCTCTAAAAAACAATGGCACATGTTTGACAAAATGGAATTTGTAGGACATAATTTAAATTTAAGAAGAAATTTTGAACCAGAGATTGACTTTGAGGATTTTATAAAAGCCAGAAATAAGGACACTGATTTTATTCAGAGATTAAAAATATCAATGCATAGATTATCAATGATTTTTCACAGAAGGGCAGGATTTAATCTTTATAAAAAACATCTGCTTAAATTTTCTTTCCAAATAGCAGTTGCGTCTTTACTTGACGTTAGATATGTTTACGCAAGTTTAAAAAACAGAAAGCTCTTTTTTAAAAAATAGCAGTAATCTTATTGTAATAAGTGATGATGCCTTATTTAAGTTACAATGAATAAGTTTTGCACTAAATGGTTATTTGTTTTTGTATAAATGATTTAGGAGCTCTGGGCTTAGGGGCTACCCTGAATTCTTTAATTAAAAACTGTTCTGATACCAGACGGTTAAAACTATTTTTTTTATGTTCTAACGTTCATACTAAGATAAAAAAGTCAATTCTTACTTTACTACAGGAAAACTTTTTTAAAGGTGATAACATATTTATTGATTTTTATCCTGATATAATTTTTAAAAACTACCGTTCTTTACAAGGAGACAGAACAACTTATGGAAGGTTGCTGATTGCCGACTTAATAGAAAATAATGAGACAGTATTATATTTAGATAGTGACCTTATAATAGAAACAGATATAATAAAATTACAGGATATTGACTTAGGCAAAAATGCTGTAGGTGGTGTAGCTGGAAGTGATATACGCTATAATCTTGAACAACATTTTTACTTACATATATTGAATTTACCGCCAACAACTACCAGCTTTAATGCCGGTGTATTATTAATAAACGTCGCTGTTTGGAAACATCAAAACTTAAAAGAAAAATTAATGCAGTTTGCTGATAAACATCCAAATGAATTACTTGCGGCAGATCAAACTTTATTAAACGGTTTTTTTGCAGGAAATTTTTATCGGTTGCCCATTATTTATAATGATTTATGGTATGCCACAAGTAAACCAAAAGACTATAATGCAATATTTCATTTTGTAGGTTCACCAAAACCCTGGGATTTGTTCGGAAAAAAACTACATTCCGGGTATATTAATTGGAAACAATATAGCTCGCCCCAATGGGAACAAAATGTAATGACCAGAAATAAAATAGCACAACTAAAAAGATGGTGGCATATCCGAGGGTCTTACATAAAACTCCTTTTAAACAAGTAAGATGAAAATCCTGCACATTGTTCCATCTTATAAACCAGCATACCAGTATGGGGGTACTATTGAATCTGTTGCCCGGTTATGTGAGGGCCTGGTGCAGGCTGGCATAGATGTACAGGTATTTACTACCACAGCCAACGGAAGCGAAGAATTAGATGTACAAACTAATGTTGAATATATTGTAGAAGGGGTTAAAGTAATTTATTTCTCAAGGCTCACCAAAGACCACTCACACGTTACTTTTTCTCTATGGAAGCGTTTACATAAAGATTGCAAAAACTATGATATTGTACACATCCATTCCTGGTGGAACTTACTGGTAATGGTTTCTGCACTTATATGCAAACAACAAAAGGTAAAACTTATTATTTCCCCACATGGTATGTTGAGTGATTATATCATACAACATTCAAAAAGCTTTTTAAAACGCTTTACCCATCATTTCATCGGCAGATCTTTGCTTAAATATGCCACCTTACATGCCACTTCTGATGCAGAACTATCAGAGTGTAACACTCTTATCTCCGGGTGGGAAGGTTTTATGCTGCCTAATATTATATGGTTGCCTGAAATAAATATTGAAAAGCATGGCAATAAAATTTTCACCCTCATTTTCCTATCACGTATTCATCCAAAAAAAGGGATAGAATTGCTAATGGAAGCCATAAGTAAACTTACCATAAAAGTATGTTTGCAGGTGGTTGGAACGGGAGAGAAACAATATATAAAAAACCTGAAGCGCAAAGCAAAAGAATTGCATATTGAAGACCAGGTTGACTGGTTTGGCTGGAAAAGCAGGGATGAGAAATTTGAAATATTAATGCAGGCTGACCTGTTTGCTTTAACCAGTTACAATGAGAACTTTGCCAATGTTGTAGTTGAGTCTTTACACGTGGGAACACCGGTGCTTTTATCGTCGAATGTTGGATTATCAACATTTATTGCCACACATAATTTAGGCTGGATATGCAGCCTGGAGCCGGAGGATATTGCCGAAAAAATAGAGTCTGCTATTTTGGACACAGAAATGAGAAAGACTATACATACTCATGCACCTGCAATTGTAAAAAAATATTTTTCTGAAAACAGGTTAATACCGGAATACCTGTATAATTATAATTTATAACTAAAATTACTGATACGTAAATTATATTTTGCAGCATTTATTTTTTACAGCCTTTTACTAATTACTGTCACGTTTATTTATCCCAAGCGTGAACGCCATACAAAAACCTATGAATACCATTATATTCCTCTGCAAAGTACTATTGCTCAAATTAAAGACCCGGCTCAATATAATACTCCCGATTACTGGAACATGTTTGCCATAAGCCTTGGTGGCAACATACTTCTTTTTATTCCTTTAGGTTTTTTTCTTAAATATTTTATATGGAAAGAGCACATAATTGTATTATTATATGCCTGTGCAATAAGCGTTAGCATTGAATTATGCCAACTTATTTTTCACCTGGGTGTTTGTGATATAGATGATGTGATATTAAACAGTGTGGGTGCGTTTACAGGCATATTATTTTGTGGTCTTGTGCATAAAAGATATTGGAAAGATAAAAGGTTACCGAATTTAGATTGTAAGAATTCAATTTAATCAGTCCTGTTATCATGAAACTTGTGAAAGCAGATGCCCAACAGTTTGGCATGACGTTGAAGAGTTATGTTTTACGCTTACTACTACATTTAAGTGCTTACTTAACTACATTAGGGTTCTTTACATGACTTGTTTCAAAATTCGTGAAGCGCAATTTTTCCTTTACTTTTTTATCTCATGTAAGTATGTTTTTTATTTATTCAATGAATGCTGCGCATTTCTTGACAAAAAAGTCAAGGACAAATGATAAGCAACGCATTTATTTCAAATAATTTGAATTCTGCTTACTTATAAATTTTAAGTGATTAGTTATTTGAACTGAACGTCCTTCCCCTCTACTGACTTGACAATTGGAAAGACAAGATATGAAGTGCTTATAAAGGAGATGCCCAATCGGGTTGGGCATGACGTTGAAAAGTTGTGTTTATGCTTGCCTTATTACATTTAAGTGTTTGCACTAATCAATATCAAAACGCCTACCCTCAGTGCGGTTATAATTGCGCACGAAAATTATCATCAGGATAATTATTATAGCGTAAGTAATATTATTAAATGTTGAGTGCGCATTAAAAGACTGCAGGTAATACCAATTGTAATAATAGCTTAACAAAATAGATATAATGCGTATTGCATTAAAAATATAAATTAATGTAACACCTGCAAAAATCCATTTTAATTTATATCGAAGTCTTGCTTTGTGAGCAGTTATAAACGCAAACCAAAGAATCATAACACCGGCGCCAAGACAACCCCAGGATATGTTTGCTCCACGGCTACCTTTAATAGTTATATTTGCAGCATGTTTTTGATAAACACTATATCCAGTTATCTTTAATAATAGTACAGATAGTTTTATAACCAAAATGCTTAACAAATAAGGTACATTCAGGTAGTTATACAAAAGAGGTATAAACACCTTACCTCCGGGTGTTGAAAGCCCGATATAGAAATAAAAACCATAGTACAGGATGAAAAAAACAAGCAGAAAATAAAGGATACTGAAATTGGATTTCTTCATGCTTAAAAACTATTTTGCATACTTAATTCATACTTTTATTCGTTATCAGAGGCAGCAAATTAATTTAATCTGGGTATGTTGCCTAAAACCAAACTAATTTAATGCAGTTTCAGCAGTTAAAATCATTCAGGCTGCCAAAAGGATTCAGGGGCCGCTCAGTTATTGTTGTTCAGTTATGGTGGCTTACACAATCCGTTTTATTCAGATTATCTCCGCAATTTATGTATGGCTGGAGGAGGTTTTTGCTGCGTTGTTTCGGTGCCCGGATTGGTCAGCAGGTTAAAGTAAGGCCATCGGCTCACATACAATTTCCATGGAAAATTTCTATAGACGATTATAGCTGGATAGGTGACCACGTAACATTATACAGTCTTGGCAAAATTAACATCGGGAAGAATGTAGTTGTTTCTCAAAAAAGTTATATCTGCGCTGCTTCACATAATTATGCCGATCAAAATTTTGCTATTTATGCAAAACCTGTAACTATAGAAGATAGTTGCTGGCTGGCTACAGATGTTTTTGTAGCTCCCGGCGTTATTATACACCAGGGAACTGTAGTTGGTGCGCGTTCTTCTGTGTTCCATTCTTTGCCGGCAGGCAAGATATGTTTTGGTTCCCCTGCCATTGCTTTGAAAAACCGGCCTTCAGGATTTTCTGTAAACCATTTGTACCATCCACTTTTTGGTGCAGAGCAGTTTCAACAACCTTTTTCTAATTCAGCTTCCCATTAAAGCTTGGCTATTTGCCTTTAGCCGTTAGTCATTGACTTTATTTATATTACATAAGGCTATTTATCCTCTGTAATCCCACTAACCTGTCGTCCTTCAACCTTAATGGGATATAAGTAAATCTTTTAAACGGCTTATCCTACCATCATTTTAATAATTTGCATGAAACCAATATCCTCGTATGAAATCCAATACGACTTCATCTCTTTTGCCATTCATTCTTAGCAGAAAACGCTTCTTATTATTTGTAGTATTTTTATTTGTGTGTTGTTATATAAAAGCCCAGGTTAATAATTCAGGCAATATGTATATAGCCGGCAACATGTACATAAACAACACTATTACCAATACTTCAACAGCCAATTATCAAAACAATGGCTACCTATACCTTACAGGCAACTTCATAAATGATGAACCGTTTATGACAGAGGGTACGGGCACTACAAATTTTTTGGGAACTGTTAATCAAAAGATTGGAGGTACGAACCCAGCTGATTTTCATGATGTGGTGTTATCCAATAATGCAGGTGTGCGCATGAAAGTGAATGTAATTATGGGTGGCATTATCTCAACTATTAATGGCAGCCTTTATTTTAATGATTATGCTTTGGCGATGGGTGGTAAAATAAACACCGCTTATACCAATACCAGCGCATTTAATGTAACCAATCTTTCTGATCTTATTCTATATGGTGATGCTGCTTCAGGTAATAAATTATACTTTGATCCTGCTGCAAATACTCTACATGATCTTACTGTAAATACAGGATCAACAGGTGCTTTAGGCAATGCGTTAAACATAACAGCCGGAAGTAATTTTGGAACATTTATTACAAACGGAACTTTCGATGCAGCAGGCTTTCTCACCATGAAATCAGATGCTGACGGTACTTCAAGAATTGGTAATTCTTCAGGCACTGTTTCTAATCATCTAACAATAGAAAGATTTGTGCCCGGCAGGCGTTCATGGCGTTTTATGTCAGTACCTGTAAACAACGATACATTGCATATACGCAGTGCCTGGCAGGAAGGTGCTAATAACCCTACGCTTGTATATGCCAATCACCAGGATCCAAATCCAGGTTTTGGCACTGACATAACAGGAGATAATGATGTTAGTAAAGGATTTGATCTCAATACTACTACTAACCCCTCTATAAGAACCTGGATACAAAGCTACGCCGGCTGGAGTGCGGCTTCGCCACCTACAAAAACTACATTGTTGAATGATTATGTTGGTTATTGCATTTTTATAAGAGGCAGCCGCGCTGTTGATCTTTCACTGGCAACCGGAGCACCCACAAGCAATACTATCATCCGCGAAAAAGGAACTGTAAATAACGGCACTTATGTAAAAAATTATACAGGCGCAACAGGCGATTATTTATTTGTCGGCAATCCTTATGCTTCGTCAATAAATCTTGCCACTGTGTTTCCTGCTTCCAGCGGTGTGCTTACCAATAAATTTTATGTATGGGACCCGGCGATTAACGGCTCTTACGGCGTTGGTGGTTATGTAACTTATGATAACGGCGTTATGGTTCCGGCAACACCAAATTATCCTTCTCCTACTACTATCATACAAGGTGAACAAGGTTTTATAGTGCAGGCAAATGCAACCAGCACTTCAATGTTTTTTACACAGAATGCAAAAAGCAGTAATGATAAAGATGTATACCGGATAGCACCGCCCAATATACCTGTTACAGATGGAGATATTAGTAAACCACCACCCCAGGATGCTCCCATTATATATCTAAATCTTTTTACACCGTCTGCAGATTCTTTAGTTCTTATTGATGGCGTTGGTGCCATCTTCGATAACAGATTTTCAGCTGCGGTTGACTATGACGACGCAGAAAAGGCATTTAATTCTAATGAAGACATTGCATTAATAAGAGATTATGACTGGCTTGCCGTTGAAGCAAGACCAATGCCTGTTTTAACTGATACTTTATTTGTTAAATTGTATGGCTTAGCTGCCAATCAGGCTTATACCTTATCCGTGCGGCCACAGGATGAAAATAATACCCTGCAGGCTTACATTATTGACCGCTATTTACATACAACAACAACTGTACATGCAACAGATACTACGTTATATAGCTTTACACCGTCAGCAGATGGCGCCAGCTATACTGACCGCTTTATAGTTGTATATAAATTTAAAAAAGTAGCTGTTCCGGTTGCCGCATCTACCATTAATAAAGCTGTTGTAG
>CAHJWK010000064.1 GCA_903642275.1 Chitinophagaceae bacterium | reverse complement strand
AAAGCAATTGCGGCATTTGTTATTGAATCCTGTATGCGTTGTTGTTGCTGCTGCTTTACAACATCCAAAGAATCCTGGACTTGTTGTAATCTTTTCTTTTCAAGAGCTGCAACAAGCTTTAAAGAATCATCAATCTGTTGCTGTCGTTTTTTATTAAATGCGTTTGCAGCATCTGTTGAGTCAAGGATTTGTTGTCGCCTTTTCTTTAAAGCAATAGCGGTATTGGTTATTGAATCCTGTATGCGTTGTTGTTGCTGCTGCTTTACAACATCCAAAGAATCCTGGACATGTTGCAATCTTTTCTTTTCAAGAGCTGTAGCAATTTTTAAAGAATCATCAATTTGTTGTTGTCGTTTTTTAGCCAGCGCACTTGCTGCGTTAGTTGAATCAAGAATTTGTTGCTGCCTTTTCTTTAAAGCAATTGCGGCATTTGTTATTGAATCCTGTATGCGTTGTTGTTGCTGCTGCTTTACAACATCCAAAGAATCCTGAACTTGTTGCAATCTTTTCTTTTCAAGAGCTGCAACAAGCTTTAAGGAATCATCAATTTGTTGTTGTCTTTTTTTGGTAAGCGCATTTGCAGCATTGGTTGAATCAAGAATGTGCTGCTGCTGTTGCTTTTTTGCAAGATTAACCAAATTCTGGTTTGGCTTTTCTGAATCAGGATCTGATTGTATAAACGTTGGAGCATCTGGAGACACAGGCTTAAATGCTAAAATTTGTTCGGGTGTACCAAATTCATCAACCAGAGAGCGTTGTGTTGCCGTATCAAGATCAGGCATTAATTTGTAATACACTGATGTACCGTCACAATAGTCTGCGCAACCAATAACTTCACTGCTTAAAAAAATACTGTCATAAGTAACAACAACTCTGTTTACCGGAATGCAATGTGTGCAGTCAAGCCACTTGGCGTTGGGAGGATCTTTTCTAAACAAGATAGCTCCATCCTTCATATAAAAAGTATCCTTGCTAAGCTTGCCGATAATGGATGTAATTATTTTAGAGCTGGTTCTGTCACGTGCTTCTTTGCTTCTTGTTCCGCTAAATTCGCTGCCAATAACGGAAGTAATTTCAAGCGTTCTTACAAATTGTGCTTTGCGTGAATTACCAACACCTTTCCATGTACCAAGCATCCAGTTTAAATTCTGTGCGTTGGAAAGTATGTATGAGCAGCTGAATAATAACAGTAACCAGTATTGTTTTGGTTTCATCATTCAATTACTATAACGATGTACATTTTGTAAACGATATAGACACGCGAATATATTAAGTGAAATGCATCACTAAAACACAATGTATTTTTTGGATATACGAAATAAAAAAACCGCCTTAGGTTTTGAGACGGTTTTATAAATTTAAATAATTTAATAACGATACAACTCAGATTTGAAAGGTCCATATTGTGGAATGCCAAGATATTCTGATTGTGCTGTTGTTAATTCTTCTAATTCAACACCAATCTTTTTTAAATGTAAGCGTGCAACTTTTTCATCTAAATGTTTTGGAAGCACATACACTTTATTTTCATATTTATCAGCATTCAGCCAAAGCTCAATCTGCGCCAATACCTGGTTTGTAAATGAATTACTCATTACAAATGACGGATGACCCGTTGCACAACCAAGATTTACCAACCTGCCTTCTGCTAAAAGAATAATATCTTTTCCATTAACATTATATAGATCAACCTGCGGCTTGATTTCATCTTTCGTATTGCCATAATTATCATTCAACCATGCAACATCAATTTCAATATCAAAATGGCCAATATTACAAACGATGGCTTTATCTTTCATTAAACGAAAGTGTTCGCCTGTAATTAAATCGCGGCAACCTGAAGCAGTAACAATGATGTCTCCTTCTTTAACAGCATCAATCATCTTCTTTACTTCATAACCATCCATGGCAGCCTGTAGTGCGCATATAGGATCAATCTCCGTAACAATAACACGGCAACCGGCGCCGCGTAATGAAGCAGCAGAACCTTTACCCACATCACCGTAACCACCAACAACAGCAACTTTACCAGCCATCATTACATCAGTAGCACGGCGTATTGCGTCAACCAGACTTTCTTTGCAACCATACTTGTTATCAAACTTTGATTTGGTTACTGAATCATTAATATTGATTGCAGGCATAGGCAGAGTGCCTTTTGCCATTCTTTCATATAAGCGATGTACACCTGTTGTAGTTTCTTCGCTTAAACCTTTAATATTTTGTATCAGCTCAGGATATTTATCAAACACGATGTTAGTTAAATCACCGCCATCGTCCAAAATCATATTCAAAGGTTTATCTGTGCTGCCAAAGAACAAAGTTTGTTCAATGCACCAGTCAGCTTCTTCCAGTGTTTCGCCTTTCCATGCAAATACGCCAATCCCCTCAGCAGCTATTGCAGCAGCAGCATGATCCTGTGTAGAAAAAATGTTGCACGAACTCCATTTAACTTCAGCGCCTAATTCAATCAGTGTTTCAATTAAAACCGCTGTTTGAATAGTCATGTGCAAACAGCCTGCAATGCGTGCACCTTTTAATGGTTTGCTGGCGCCATACTCCGCACGAAGCGCCATTAAGCCCGGCATTTCAGCCTCTGCTAAATTTATTTCTTTGCGCCCCCATTTGGCAAGTGAAATATCTTTCACTTTATAAGGAAGGCTTAAATCAATGTTTTGTGTTATTGTTGACATATTTATATTTTGAACAGCAAAAATAAACAAGTAGAATAAAATAATATTAATTGGATTAATTTTGGGATATAATTAAATCTTTTTGATAGTTATTAGAATAAGTAATTAATTTTTCATGTCAAAAGCAATCAAAAAAGAAGAATTCACTATTCCGGTTTTTAGTGTTGATGAAAAAGATATGTCAATATTAAAATTGCTGCAGCACAATGCACGGATAACCGTAAAAGAAATTTCTTCTGTGATCCATTTAAGCACAACACCTGTGCATGAGCGCATCAAACGGATGGAACAAGCTGGTGTGATAAAGCAATACGCCACGCTGGTTGATCATACTAAGGTTAAAAAAAGTTTGATGGTTATTTGCTATGTCTCATTAAGGCAGCATAATAAAACGGCTGGCGCAAAATTTATAAAACTAATACAAAATTTGAATGAGGTGATTGAGTGCTATAATATTTCCGGTGAGTTTGATTTTATGCTGAAAGTAATGGCTGAAAATATGGATGCGTATTACGATTTTCACGTAAACAAATTAAGCCAGGAAGAAAACGTTGGCCATGTGCAAAGTGTTTTTGTTATGGGTGTAATAAAACAGACACATGTGCTTGTTCACTAAAATTTTCTTGCCCTGTAAAGTTACAATGGCACTAAAATTTTGTGTTTTTACGTCTTTGTGGCTATTCTTAAATAGTATTGAATCAAAGGCGCAAGACAGCATTACTGTTGATTATCTGCTTGATAAAATAGAAACCCAACAACTTAAACGGAATAATTTTTTTATTGATGGAGTTTTTCCTTCTTATATCAGTGCATCAAAAAAATTTAAAACAAGAAAAAAAGACAATACAATCTTCTATAATACACTCATTTCTTATGTTTTAAAAGATAATTATAGCAAATTAAATTCACAACAAAAAACCATTTGCGACAGTATCATTTTAAGAAGCGAACGTGCATTAAAATATTTCAAAAATCAAAACCGCAACACTTATAATTTTTGGCGAACTGATACAGCAACGAGATTTCATTACAGTTGGTGGTTACCAATATTTGAAGGCAGAAACTCTTTACCCGATGATATGGATGATACTGTACTTGGTTTAGTAATGAACAATGAAAATAAAGATTCAGCAGAAGCTTTGCATGAGCTTATGCAATCTTACATCAATAAAAATCCGCCCCTAAAAACAACATATAAATTTTACAAAAACGAAAGTGCTTATTCAACCTGGTTTGGGAAAAGGTTTCACGTTGTGTTTGATATAAGTGTATTATGTAACGTGTTAAGTTTTGTTCAGCAAAATAACTTACAATGGACAAAAGCTGATAGCGCAAGCCTGCATCATATCATTCAAACTATTCAAAGAAATGACATTGTAAAACACCCAACTTTTGTTTCACCTTACTATGCAAATACATCAATCATTTTATATCATCTCGCAAGATTGATGAGCGTTAAACCAATTGCAGCTTTAGACAACATTAAACCACAATTAATAGAAATTGCAAATGAAAGGTTGCAATTAAGCAATAATATATTTGAGAAGATGATGTTGAGTTCTGCGTTGTTAAAATGGAATCAACAACCACAACAACTCAACATCAATGCAAATAATTTTAAAGAGGTTGAATTAAATAATCTTCCGTTTTTTATTGGTAACATTCCTTCTTATTTCAAACAACCTTTTAAAGAAGGGTTTATCAACTTGCGATTATTAATGTACAATCATTATTGCCCCGCATGGAATGATTGCCTGTTGTTAGAATATTTTTTAATAAGTAAAAAATAAAAAAAGCAAGACATAACGCCTTGCTTTAATAAATTTTTGCAAGCAAATTTTAATAAAAGAATTCTTCTTTTACAATCTTTCCATCCTTCACTTCGTAAACGCAAATCTCATCCATGTTCATCCTGTCCATGCCTTTCATCTTTACATCCATTCCCATTCCTACACTAAAAAAATTACCACCAACAACCGGCTTGCTCGTCCAGCCACCATACATTTCTTCAATCAGACTATTAAATTCTTCAGATTTCTTTTTCAACGCTTCTTTACCTTTTACGTTTTTAAACATTTGAGATTTTTCTGGTTCAATACTTTCAGCATCATCTGCATACAAATCCTCCTGAATTTTATCCATTTGATTTGCTTCTGCAAGCTCATAAAATTTATCAGCTACTTCTTGTGTTGTCATAATTAAATTTTAGAAGTGAAAGATATAGAAATCATTTATTCAACACTGTTATTTATTTATGAATGGATAGTTATAATTTAATTTTACAGGATGATAAATATAGAAGCGTATCAATTTTTATCAGAAGAATGCAAAACGAAAAACATAACACTTGTTGCTGTAAGTAAAACAAAACCTGTTGAAGATATTATGGCTTTATATGAACTTGGCCAGCGTGATTTTGGAGAAAACTATTTGCAGGAATTAGTTGAAAAACAGCAACAACTACCACAGGATATCCGCTGGCATTTTATTGGTCATCTGCAAACTAATAAAGTAAAACAAATTATCAGCTTCGTACATTTAATTCATGGAGTTGACAGTTTAAAATTGTTGAAAGAAATCAATAGGCAATCTGAAAAATCAGATAAGATTACAAGCTGTTTGTTACAAATGCATATTGCCCAGGAAGAAACAAAATTTGGTTTGAATGAAGATGAGCTGAGTGAGATAATTCAACAATTCGACAATTCGGTAATGAAGAATATTAGTATAATGGGTTTAATGGCAATGGCAAGTTTTACAGATAATGAAAATCAAATCAGGAAAGAATTTCAATATCTCAAATCATTTGAAACAAAACTGTCAACTGTCAATCCTCAACTGTTAACGCTTTCGATGGGTATGACATCTGATTACAAAATTGCAATTGAAGAAGGAAGCAATATGATTCGAATAGGAAGTTTAATTTTTGGAAGCAGGAACTAATTATAAGGCGGCTTTAAATTGCTGCCTTTATCATCAAATAACGGTTGTGGCCTTGGCGCTTGCCCATCTTTCAATGCCTGGTTAAAAATTTTATCAACATGCGCCCATTTACCATTTTGCCATTTAAAACCTTCATAATCTCCGTCAGGAATTAACGTATATCTTTTTTGCGGTTCATTGCTTTCGCTTATTAAATGATCAAACACAATCATATCTAAATCTGTATCATAAACTAATCTTGCACGCGCATCTTTTTCATACTCCAATAAAAAGCGATCCACAGGTTGCGGCGCTTTCAGTTCATCATCTTTATAATCGAAATAATTACCGCCAAAAACAGGCTGCCCGTTTGCATCAAACGTTAATACTTCAAGCCATTTGCGTGTACTGCTGAAATCATTATCATCATAACCAAAGAGCGTGTAATATTTTTTGCCTTTATATTCTTTTAAAATGATTTTATAATACAAAGCGCCAATCCAGTTTTTATTGGTGCGCACAGAATCCGTTGGCGTGCTTGTGTAATCAGAAATATCAAAGAGTGGAAATAATTTTAGCGAGCCATCTTTTGTTTTCATTTGAATAGCACCTTCCTGGCGATAATAACTTTCGTCACGTTCAAGCTGCCAGGTAAAAATTTTAAAGCTGCTGTCAGGTGCATATAAATGTGAAATAGTATTTAAGGAATCAAACGGGAACTGGAACGAGTAAGATACTTTTAAAGATTTTATCAGCGTGCGAATAAAAATGCTGTCGTAATGAAAACGGTTTTCTGCAAATGTATCAAACACCATTTCATGAGCATAATAACTCAGGCTGTCTTCCTGATTTTGCAGAAATGCTGTATCGGTTTTCTTTAGCTGTGCCTGTAAAGATGTTGATACAATAAATAAGAAAAATGAAATGTAACGATGCATGTGCTATAAAATACTTTTTAGATAACGGCTGAGACAGTATTTATTGTTACAGGAAATGAATTTAGTTTTTAATTAATGCTGAATTGACTGCGCAAATTCAAGAAGGCTGTTAAACCGTGCATCAATCAGTTTATGAGGAAAAGATGTTTCAGGATTTGTAGATGCTATAAAAACTGCATGCATGTTTACATTTTTCGCGAACTGCATATCGCTTAATTTATTTCCAACCATTATGCTTTTTTGAAAATCTATTTGGGGAAAATCTCTTTGTGCCTGCAAAGCCATGCCTGGATTTGGTTTGCGATTGGGGCTTGCATTGTCTAAATCAGTACAGAAATATATTTTATCAATGCGACCATTATAATTTGTAATTTCTTCAATCATGTAAGTGTGCACATTATGCAAGTCTTCTAACGTCATTAATTTTTTTGCAACACCGCGCTGATTGGATACGATTAATATTAACTTAAAAATTCCAGATAAGATTTTTAATGCTTCCTCTACACCATCTAAGAAAATAAATTCTGATGGATTTAAAACATAATGATCTTTCTTTTCAACATTTATAACGCCATCTCTATCCAGAAACAATGTCCATGAGTTGTTGATATTTTTGAGATCAAGCAAAGGAGATAGAAGTTAGGAGTTTATGATTTTGAAGAATTGATTTAACGTAAGCAGTTAATAGTTTTGCTATTTCATTCAAATCATTGTAAAGTTCTTTATTATTAATGTAGTTTAAATCATTGGCAAAAATGATATAGCATTTGCATTCTTGCAAAGAATTCTCTGCGATATTTAAAAAGTTAATCTTGTTTTTATAATCTTTCTTTTTATATCCATCAGCAATGTTAGCTGCAATAGAAACAGCAGATCTTCTTAGTTGTGATGTCAATCCGTACATTTCATGTTTAGGAAAGTTTTCAGTAATCTTATAAATATTTAAAACAAACTGATACGCTTTCTGCCAGACAATTAATTCTTCAAACGATTTTGTTTTTTCCATTGATACAGGAGATGGGAGTTAGGCGATAAGAGGCAAAAGTTTGATCATGATAAATAAAAGTAAAAAGTTTTTTTGGGTAATTGATATTCTATCTCCTAACTCCTTTCTCCTAACTCTTTTCCTGCTCTTTCATAATCTTCCGGAATACCAATGTCAATAAAATAATCATCCTGAATTAATCCAAACATCTTATGTTGATGATAAAATTTTTCAAGGTAAGCGGTCTCAAAAGAGAATTTCTCAGGAAACGATTCACTAAGAAATTTCGAAACGTTCAACATATATAAACCACCATTTATAAAGCCGTCTTTATAATATTTTTTTTCATTGAAACTTTTAATGGAATCATCTTCATTCAACTCAATAACACCATAACGATAAAAATTTGTCATCAGCTTTAAAGCCAAAGTGCAATCTGCATTTTTTGATTGATGAAAATTTTGTAACGAGGGAATATCCGCTTTAAATAAAGTATCTCCGTTTGTAATAAAAATATTTTCATTATTTACAAATGAACATGCTTTTTTAATGGCGCCACCCGTTCCCAATGGTTCTTCTTCTATTGAGTATTGAATATTAAGTATTGAATATTGATTGTTTAAAAATTCTTCAATGGCTTCATGCTTATAACCAAGCGAAAAAATAAAATCATTTATGCCCTGCTGTTGAAAATAATTAATTACATAAGAAAGAAAAGGCTTACCGTTAACCGATGCCATACATTTTGGAAGATCAGCAACAACACTTCTTAATCTTGTACCCAACCCGCCGGCAAGTATAATGATTGAAGATTTCTGCATTAATCAGCAAACAATTTTTCTTCTACAAGTTCACAGATTATATGGCCAATCATGATGTGGCTTTCCTGTATGCGTGGCGTATCAGTTGAAGGAACATTAAACAAAAAATCACATGCATCTTTTATCTTGCCACCAGTTGCGCCGGTTAAACCAATTGTGAGAACCTTTTTTTCTTTGGCAACTTCAAATGCTTTTAAAATATTTGTTGAATTTCCTGATGTACTTAAGCCAAATAAAACGTCGCCTTCAACAGCAATACCTTCAATTAACCTTGCATAAATAACATTATAATTATAATCATTTGCAACTGCTGTTAAGTAGGAAGTGTTGCAATGCAAAGCCTCTGCGGGCAGGGCTTTGCGGTCTTTATAAAAGCGCCCTGAAAATTCTGCGGCAAGGTGTTGCGCGTCTGCAGCACTGCCACCGTTTCCACAAAACAAAACTTTATTACCATTTTTAAAAGCATGCACAATTGTATTAACAGCATTCTCTGTTTTTTTTATAAATGCATCATCATTTAAAATTTCCTGTTTTGTTTGAATAGATGCTGATATTATCTGCTTAATCTTATCTGTCATAATTAAAGTTCAATAAAAATTTCACTTTACAATCACTGCGTTGTCCAGGTAGTTAAACCTGATTTTGTAAACTGATATGGCTTAACCTGTCCGCCAAAACTATTTAATGTTTCCATTACTTTATAACGTGTGTTAAGCGGACAATAGAACGTCATAAAACCACCACCGCCTGCACCGCTTATTTTACCACCCGTTGCGCCTGATTTTTTTGCAGCTTCATAAATTTTTTCAATAGAATTATTAGAAATATTATGTGCCATATTTCTTTTTTGCTGAAACCCAAAATCCAGGATTTCACCTATTTCATTCAACTTTCCACGCAGCAAAGCTTCTTTCATTCTGCGTGCCTGTTCTTTTAACTGGTGCATGGCTTCAATTGACTTTTCATTTTTCTGCAATACATTTTTTTGTTGTTCTTTAATAATGGTTGCGGATTCGCGGCTGGTTGATGTAAAATATAAAACAAGGTTATTTTCAAGTTCCTGTAAATATTCTTTACGTATGCGTAAAGGATTTACTATTACTTTATCATCACCATAAAATTCCATAAAATTTACGCCGCCAAATGTTGCCGCATATTGATCTTGTTTGCCACCAGCTAATTGCAAATCCTTACGCTCAATTTCATAAGCGTAATGTGCAATATCATATTCACCTAAAGGTAACTTTAGCATTTCTGTAAACGCACCGATTATTGCCACCATTAAAGTAGATGAAGTGCCAAGGCCACTGCCGGCAGGTGCATCAACATAAGTTGTTAAACAAAAATTTTTATCAGGAATCCCAAAGTCTTTTTGAATACGGTTAATTACACCTTTGTGTAAATCAAGCGTTCCGTTTACAGGTAGTAATTCATCGCAATTATAAAATTGTTCTTCTTTGCGATCCATTGCCTGTAACCTGATACCATCTTTATTTGGTTCGATTACGGCATGTGCATAATGTGAAATGGTTGCATTTAAAATAGCACCGCCAAATTCATCGCTATACGGGCTAACATCTGTTCCTCCGCCAGCTAAACCAATACGCAACGGCGCTCTGCTTCTATATATCATGTTATAAATTCAAAATAAAAAGTATTAAATCAGTATTTAAAGCGTTAACCTTTTGTGTTTTAAATTTTACTTAATTTATTTAGCAAGTTGTTTAATCGTTTCAACTAAAATATTCCAACTGTATTTCTTTTTTTCTTTGTACAAATGTGGCAAAAAATATTGTTCACCTGTGTTATACAATTCCTTAATTTTTTCTGCAATGCTTTCAGCATTCGGCTCTGCAACCAAACCTGCTTTTCCATCAGGCACTAAAGAAGGTAATCCGCCAACATTTGTTACCAGCATTGGTTTTTCAAAATGATAAGCAAGAGGTGTTACGCCGCTTTGCGTTGCATTTCTGTAAGGTTGAATTACAAAATCTGCAGCACTTAAATAATACTTTACTTCACTATCAGCAATAAAATTTGTTCTCAAAATAAGTTGTGATTGAAGATTATATTTTTCAATGAGATCATCATATAATTTTCTATCTTCATAAAACTCGCCGGCTATTAAAAGTTTGGGGATTTCTGATTTGTTATTTGTTATTTCTGATTTAAGCAAAGCCATCGCTTTAAGCAAAATATCCAGGCCTTTATATTTTCTGATAAAGCCAAAGAACAAAATAATCTTGTCATTAATATTTAACCCTAAATATTTTCTTGCTTCGGCTTTGTCAACTTTCTCGCCAAAATTATCGTATAAAGGATGGACAATTTTTTGCGCAGCTTTGGCTGTAAATAACCTTAAATCAGTTAAAACCTTTTCACTCATTGTTACAAATGCGTCAACTGATTTTAAAAAATAAGAAGTGAATTGTTTGTCGCCAATTCTTTTTTCATGCGGCAATACATTATCAGCAATGCAAATTATTTTGGTATGATGATTTTTTCTGATGATTCTTAATATCGTTCCAAAACATGCACCCATTAAGGGAAGCCAGTAACGAACAACAATAATATCAGGCTTTAATCTTTTTAATTCATTTCCAACGTTAATCCAATTAAGTGGATTGATGGAATTGATACACACTTTTATATTCAAATTTGATGGAGCCGGCTCTGTTGAATATTGTGATGTACCCGGGAAAAAAAATGAAGGATATTGAAGCGAGAAAGTATATATCGTTGTATTAAAATTCTGTAATTGAAATTCTCTTGCCAGCCTTTCATCAAATGATGCAAGACCACCACGTAATGGATATGCAGGACCAATAATTATAACGGATGCCATTAATTAATTCCAATTTTATCTTCAATCAGGTAATTGTTTCTGTCTGCGGCATTACGTACCACAAGCTCAGCAATAAAACCTGTAAGAAACAACTGCATACCAATAATCATTGATGTGAGCGCTATATAAAATATGGGACGGTTGGTTAATGCAAAACTTGAATGTATAATTTTTGCAATTACGAGGTATAAGCTGCAGCAAAGACCAAAAAAGAAAAACAGCGTTCCATACAAACCAAAAAAATGCATAGGACGTTTACTAAAACGCCCAACAAAAGTTAAGGTTACAAGGTCAAGAAAACCATTAATAAATCTATCCCATCCAAACTTGGTAACGCCATATTTTCTTGGTCTGTGCTCAACCACTTTCTCACCAATTTTTTTAAACCCCGCCCACTTTGCTAATACCGGAATGTTGCGATGCATTTCACCATAAATCTCAATGCTCTTTACAACTTTTTTACGATATGCTTTTAAGCCGCAATTAAAATCATGCAGCTTTATTTTTGAAATACTTCTTGCTGCAGCATTAAAAATTTTTGATGGCAAATTTTTGGTGAGTTTATTATCAAATCTTTTTTTCTTCCATCCACTTACCAGGTCAAATCCATTAATCAAAATCATATCACGCAATGCAGGAATTTCATCCGGTGAATCCTGCATATCAGCATCCATCGTAATAACAACATCACCCTGTGCATCTTTAAAACCTTCATTCAGGGCAGCAGATTTACCATAATTCCGCTGAAACTTTATGCCTTTAAAATTTTTGTTTTGTTTGTTGATAGATTCAATAACATTCCAGCTTTCATCAGTACTTCCATCATCTACTATAATTACTTCAAAAGAAAAATTATTTTCCTGCATTACACGCACAATCCAGTTGCTTAACTCAGGCAAAGATTCTTCTTCATTAAATGATGGTATAACAACTGAAAGATCCATTGATTATATTGATTGATTGCCAAATGGGTCCTGCGGATTTTTTTTAGCTATTGCTGAGCCAATTAGCGAACCAATAGTGCCAATTATTAAATTTCCAATAATACCTCCTGCCAGCATAACAATTCTTGTTATTTTTTTAGCCATTTGCATTCCTTCTTCAGATGGCGTAGGGATGTCTTTGCCAGCGGCTGCAGCTTTTTCCATTTGTTTCTGAATCATTAATTCAACAAAGTCAGGGAATAAAAAATAAATTGATAATACTGTATAAACGAAAATTATGCATGCAAATACCGCCGTAGTTTTAAAACCATGGGTAAACAAATTGCCAAACGTAACATCGTTGTTTAGCTCTTTGCCGTATTGCATCGGTGGCCATATAAATACGCCAACCGCAAGTACCAGAACGGTGTAACCAAACCATTGCTCAAATATTAATCCCGTTAAATGAGCAATTATATCTAAGACAATAAAGATGAGCGCAATTATAAGACCCTTTGTTATATGTGTAGTGATTTTGTTTTCCATAAAAATTATTTAATCATTTAAAATTAAATTTCCTTTTGATATAACGCCTATTACATTTCCCTTCAACGGAATATTTATAAAGGGCGAATTATGTGATTTGCTTTTTATATTTTCTTTTTTCAAAATAAACTCACCATTATTAAACAATGTTATTTCAGCAACATTCCCTTCTTTAATTGTTGATGTATGAAGATTGAAAATTTTTCTTGCATTGATTGAAAAGAGATTGGTTATCTGTTGATCAGTTAATTCAGGCAAAACAGCTTTTACTGCCGCATAAGCAGTTTGCAAACCAATCATTCCAAATTTCGCATATTCAAATTCACAGGTTTTATTATCCCAATCCTGCGGTATGTGATGTGATGCAATACAATCAATCTTGTCATCTGAAACAGCTTGTCGCAATGCCATCATATTTTTCCTGTCACGTAACGGCGGGTTAACCTTTAAATTGGTGTTATATGATTGCAAATCTTCATCACAAAAAAATAAATGATAGGGTGTAACAGAACATGTAACTTTTAAACCTTTAGCTTTTGCTGCATTAATTAACTCAACAGATTTTATTGTGCTGATGCCTGTAAAATGCAAAGCAGAATTAGTGTAATCAGCAAGCTCAGTATCTCTTGCAATTATTATTTCTTCTGCAATCGAAGGCAAGCCGGGCAGGCCTAATTTTGTTGATATTAGACCTTCATTTATCAAGCCACCGCTGCTGATAGTTTTATCTTGAGGAACCTGTATAATAACACCATTAAACGCCTTTACATATTGCAAACTTTTCAGCATCAGTCCGGCGTATTGCAATGGCTGCAAACCATCTGTAAAAGCAACGGCACCGCTTTGATGCATGTCGTACATTTCTGCAAGCGTGACACCTTCTTTCTTTTTTGTAACGCCGCCTAAGGGATGAACCTGAATTTTTAAACTATTTGATTTTTGTTTTACGTATTCTACCTGCGTTTTGTTATCCGTTACAGGATCGTTATCGGGTAAAGTAAAAATCTGTGTATAACCACCGGCTGCTGCTGCTGCTGCACAGGTTTCTAACGTTTCCTTATATTCATAACCGGGATCGCAGGCATGTGAAAAAATATCAACCCATCCCGGCGTAACAATTACATTTTTTGCTTCTACAATTTCAGCAGACTCATCATTTAAACTGTTATCAATTAATTTGATAATTCCATCAACAATTAAAATATCTTTTATGTTTCCGTTGTGTGGAGAATCGGGGTCTGCAATCTTAACCTGCTGCAGTAAAATCTTCATAATGAAGCGGCGAAATTTGTCAAATATAGAATGAATTTATTTAAAAGCCTTTTACATTTGCAGCCCTCGGGTGGTGGCGCAGTCCGGTAGCGTATTTGCATGGGGTGCAAGGGGTCGCTGGTTCGAATCCAGTCCACCCGACGAACATTTTAATTAACTTTTACTTAAACCCTAAAGAATCGATGAGTTGCGGACTTTATAATTTTACACTTTACAGCATTTTACCTATTCTCTCATTGTTTATCTTATAGGATTTATGAGATAAACAATGAGATCTTTTTTTGAGTTTATGAAACGTCTATCTTAGTTATGAGATTGACTTTATAAAGGCTATCTCAAATATTTTTCTGGCAATACTGAGGAGTAGAAAATTTTAAACTAAAAGTGAAGCACGAAAACTACACAAACATTTGATGTGCGCTTTATTGCACTGCGTAAAGTAAACAATCAAAATGAGGCCTACATCTACGTACGGATTGTTTTCCTCTCCATTGTTTACCTTTTAATATCTTACGACGGCTGATACGAATGTTATCACATACTGCTACAGGAAAGGAATCAATCACATATTGTGATGCTCCGGCTACTGCTTTTAAAAGATGACCTATTTGATAAAACATACTAAAAAGTTTGTCTGATAGCTGATGAAGACGCCGGTTAAACCGGCTTTTATCAAGCATATCAGGAATTAACTTCATCATCTTCATAAAGTTTCTGCCATTGTCAATATGAGCTCCAAAAACAAAGAGCTGATACAAGTGCTGTTGTTATCACTTTACTATCGCTTACTTTTCTTTTAAATCGTCTGTATGTTCAATCCATTTTAAAATATCATCTACAATACAATAAATGCCTATAATTTTATTTTTTTGTGAGCATCGGTTATTATTTTTAAGTGTGGTATTCAAAAATAATTCAACCATGTTCACTTTCTTTTAACTAGCAACTTGGGTTAATTAATAACTTAGTTATAGAATTTATTTGTTAAAAGTTGTTGCTGTTATGCCGTTTAAATGTTGCAAGTGTTGTAAAATTCATGGTTTGCAAACGAGTGAAATAAAACGATTTTGTAAGATACATACTTCAGTTTGAAAAGATATTTATAGAATCTTTATTCCCGCAAATTTGGATGTTCTATACGTTCACCTTAAAAAACCAGCTTTTTACGAAATTTATCTGTTATCATATTAATCGCTTCTTACTTTTAAATTTCGGTTCTTATGTTTGAAAATTTTAGATTTCAATGTAAACATTAGACTTGCTTTAGCGAATTTTGTAAATACTGTTATATTAGCTGCAAAAAGACTTTTTTTGATTACTAATTGTATTTTATTTATACTGAGTAAAACTAATGAACTAATTTAATTAAAGATGTTCACAAACAAGACCTTTACGCTAATTACATTATAAAATACATGAAAAGCATTTGCTTATTAATTTTTGTATTAATCGGTGTAATAAGTGTCAGCGCTCAGGTAACTATTACAGTTCCGCCTCCGCTTACAATTACAGGCTGCGGTTCTTTTCCAACAAATTATTTTCCTTTAGGCGATATTACTATTCAGGAAACTAATGTTACTGATTTTACAACAACAGGCGATTTTGTTTTATCGCTGCCGCCTAATTTTGAATTTTTCCCGGGCTTATCTATATCTGCTTTAGGCGGTACAGATTTTACAGTGGACAATATAGGTTTTAACGCGGCTTTTAATCAGTTATTTTTTACTATTGAAGTGGGTCCCAACTCGCTTACCCAGAATAATAGAATAATTATAAGCGGTGCCCAAATCCGGGGCATTAATGTGCCATCTTCAGGAAATATTCTTAGAACCGGAGGTACAGCAATTGTTTTGGGGGATGAAGTAGCAGATGGCAAAAATCATGGCACTATAAATTCATCTTCCGGTACTGTTTGGACAGGTAATACGAGCAGCGACTGGAATACGGCAGGCAACTGGTGTAACAATATTGTTCCCACAGCCATCACAAATGTTACTATTCCCGGAACCGGCATCATTAATTTTCCGAAATTAACAGCCGCTGGTTATGTGCATGATATTACATTATCAACAGGGGCATCCATCAATCTTAGCAATCAAACATTAACCATCAACGGTGCATTTACTGGAAGCACTAATGCTTATTTTATAGGTAGTACTGCGGCTGGTTTAGTTATAAACGGAAACGCAGGTACACTGTATTTTGACCCGACGAATAATACATTAAAAACGCTGACTGTTAATAGCGGAGCAGATGCCACATTAGGCAATGCACTAACAATAACCGGAGGAACAATTATTCCTGTTGGAACAACTAACGGAACAGTAACCGTAAATGGTACGCTGACTACCGGCGGCTTTTTAACCTTACAATCTAACAAGTATGGGGATGCAGTAGTGGGACAATCAACCGGTTTTCCGGTAATTAATGGAGATGTTGCAGTAGAACGTTATATTCCAGCAAGAAGGGCATGGCGTTTCTTGGCAATACCAACCATTACTTCACAAACTATTAATGCAGCCTGGCAGGAAGGGCAGGCTAACCAGGGTTTTGGCTCACAGGAAAAAAACCTTGTGCCCGGTTATGGAACAGAGATAACATATGATAACATTTATACGCATGGCTTTGACTTTAATACAACTTATAACCCTTCCTTAAAAGTATGGGACCCAAACGCAAATGACTGGGCTGTAAATACAGCGACACCATACACCAACACTACCCAAATAAACGCTTACCCTGCTTACTGTTTATTTGTAAGAGGCAGCCGTGCTGTAGATCTGTCGCTGGCTACAAGCGCCACGCCGGATAATACAACGCTCAGAACTAAAGGCAGCTTGCATTATGGCAATTACACCCAAACTTTTACTTCCGCAGCAGGGCATGTAATTTTAGTAAGTAATCCTTATGCCTGCCCGGTTGATATAACCAAAATAATTGCTGCTAACAGTTCAAAGGTTAGTAATAAATTTTATGTATGGGATCCCGGTTACGCAGGTAACTACGGTGTTGGCGGATTGCTTACTTATAGTGGCAGCGGTAACATTACGGTGCCCGCAGGAAGCAGTTATAGCGGAGGTTTAAACGCACAAAGCGGTCAGGCTTTTATGTTTGAAACAATTAGCGGTCCTTCAACAGATATTTCATTTTCTGAAAATGATAAGGTTACCACCGAAACGAATGTATTTAACAGGGTAAATAAAAAAGCAACTCCCGCTGTTTATGCAAATTTGATGGTGCCATCCGGTGATAGTTTATTGCTTGCTGATGGCGTTGGAACGGGCTTCGGGAAAGAATTCTCTGCATCTGTAGATAAAGATGATGTTCCAAAGCTTGCCAACTTTGATGAAAACATGATGCTTGTACGTAATGGTTCAACCTTAGCTATTGAATTGCGACCCCTTCCTTTACTTACGGATACGTTGTTTTACAGGCTTTATTTAAAACAGCAGCCTTATGCATTGCAGATTTTCTCAAAAGACCTGCCTAAAGACTTTCCAAAAGCATGGCTGATTGATGTTTATTTACATACCAAAACAGAGCTTAATTTAACAGATACCACATTGTATAACTTCACGCCAAATACTGATACGAATAGTTATCGTAACCGGTTTATGATTGTGTTAAAGCGCACTCTTAAAGCTATACCCGTATCTGTTAACAAGATAATAAGTGAGGCTAACCCATACAGTATAAATAATGCAATTACAGATAACGCAAATGTGCAGATATATCCAAACCCGGTTAAAAAAGGAGAAGCAGTAATATTTAAATTTAATAATATGCCGGAGGGTAAATATGATTTATCAGTAGTTAACACCGCGGGAAAATCAGTTATGGAAAAAAGGCTTGTGCATGCCGGCGGCAGCAATGCTTTTGAAGTGCAGACTGAGGCCAGTTGGCCAACCGGTATTTACATAGCGAAAATTACCGGCAAAAACGATTATCACTTTAATGCAAAGCTCGTAATTGGTAAATAAGTTTGTTGGATTAATTCATTTAAAATATGGGCCGATGTTGGGTTCGAAACAGGTTGCTTCAGAACATTTGCAATGAGTAAAAGCGAATTATTACATCTGTAACTTTTTCTTTATACATTATTAAATATATTTGAAAAAAAACTGTTTATGATGAGACGTTATTGCCTGCTTATATTTTCCCTGCTTTTATTGATTACTGTACATGCACAGCAACTTGGCCAGGTTACCTTTTCAGGAGCATCTGTGTTTTCCTGGTTTACGGTTATCACCAGCCAAAACGTATTGGTCAGAATTTCTGCTGATGGTCATTTGCTCGAATATGGAACGGAAGAGCAATCCCTGTATAATAATGGTTACTTTTCGCCAAAACTGCGTCCTTTCGGAGGCGCAACAGGCACTTATGCAAATGATCCGGATACTGCGTTAAACGGCAAAATAAAGAATATTGGTGTTTGCTATATCACTTATTATAGCACAAAAGATTACCCGGAAAAAGTGGGAAAAATCAAGTCTGTTGGCAACCTTACTTTTGATTATCACCGCAGTTACGAAGATGTCTTGTTTGCAGGTAAAATAAGCAGCATTGGTTCTTCTGTTATTGCCTGGTACGGCTCCCAGGATAATGAGGCTTATAAAGGCAAATTAAAAAATGTAGGCAATGCCGCCATTAGTTATTATTCGTCGTTTGACCAGGCAACGCTTAAGGGCAAGCTTAAAAATATTGGCAATTACCCGTTGCAATGGACTACATCATTCGCCGGCTCTCAATTAAACAGTTATTTAAAAACAGGTAATCAGCGGCCGCTGGTAGATGGCGTATCGTATGTATTACAGTAACAGTTCCTGTTAGTGCTTCTTTTTAAAGCAGTTTGTAGCTACGCTATCGGCTTTCTAAATTCCTGGTAATTCATCCGGGGCTTAAATCTTCTTGCAAGGCTTTGCTTAACCATCGGAGACCCCACCATGAGCACCGGAAGCCTTATCATGTCACCCGGAAGCCTTTCCATAGGCAGCAGAAGGATAAAAATATGCCTCAGACGCTTATCTATAGGCATCTGAAGCCCATGCATATCCATCGGAAACCCATACACAGGCATCAGAAGCCCAAAAAATATGCACCGGTTGCTTATTCCGGCGCATATGATTTCAGTACTTTATGCGGGCATTAAGCTTTGGCGTTCAAAACTGGCTTTTTAGATTTTCTGCCGGGAAATTGCTGATGCAAATCCTGGTAAGCAGCTTTTGCACCAGGTACATCATTATTTGCTTTTAAATGTATATTATTGTAAGTCTGCGTAGTCGGCATAAGTGCTTCAATGCCGGCTTCTCCCATGGTAGCATCTACATCGTCTAATAAAGAGCGCAGTTCATTACGGATTTTTAAAAGCTGCGCTGCCAGGTCACTATCGCTTCCCCATTCTTTTGCATCTACCTCGGCGGGTATCCAGTCAGGGTGAGTGAGTGCATAACTTCTTGTTTTGGTAAGAAAGGCAATGGTGCCGTCACCTAATTTAAAACCCTTCTGTCGTTCATCAGGTGTTTGTGCAATAAGAAAAGGCAGCTTGGTTTTAATGTCGGTAATGCTTTGCATTACGGCATTATAATCTGCATCAGCTAAAACTGCAGAAATCTGATTTGGTGTTGTACCCATAAAAATGTTTTTTGATGTTAAAAAATAGCCGGTTGCATGGTTGCAATCGTTACTCAAAGAGAAAGTTTTTTGTTTAATGCGCTATGCAAATTCGGTTCAATTTACATCCCGAAAAGTTAATGAAACCTGCGTTGTTTTTACATTCAATTATGTGATCGGTAAACTTATTTTTTTTAAACTCGGACTCACGTAAATCAATCATTAAACCCGTTGATGGACTTTGATATATGAAGTAGGTTTTTTGAAGTAAGAAGTCTGCACGTTATACCGCAAATGCCGCAGGCAGTAACTTACATCTTTAAAAAACCCTGACGCCTTTATGCGGAACCTGCTTTTACAATTTAAACCTGTTTTATTTGTAAAGCATTTTACTTGTTTAAAAAACAGAAACAATAAATCATCAGGTTCCGCAGAATGCCCCTTGTCAAAATAATTAAATACAGTATTGTGTTGAAGGCATTTGCGGAGTGTCGTACCAGTTGCAGTAAGCACAAAACTCCGCCAACGGGGGTCCATTAATTATACTATAAGGCATATTCCTGGTGCACATAACTACTCATTTTTTGCATTCACGAGCATTTTTGCAACGTTTACCAAAAGCAAAAGATTTAAAATAACAGGTGTTATTAATTTTAGTTTTTATTAACAGCAAACCAAACCGCTGATTTACTAAACCGATTTATAAAATGGTGATTTTGGCAAATATTCAATACTAAATATTCGCCGCAGTTGTATGATTTAATAATGATGATTATAATATTGTGAATAAAATGTTAAAACAGGGAAATTTTAAATACATATCTTTTTTAACAAACGTATTAATTGCAGATTGCAGACCCGTTTACCCAAACGGGTTTAATTTCTCAAATTTTTCCGTGTCAATGTACCCAAGTCTGAAAATCAATTCCTGTACCGTATTGTACATAGCTGATGCTTCATTGGGTTATCACTTGTTAAAAACCACAACTTTCGCTGCAAATTTTTATTCTTTTATCAAATTAAAACAGGCATTGCTATGCAAAATTTTACACTCGGTTCGTACTTGTTTTGGGTTAAACTATTCAAACCCGGTAAGAATACCAGGCTAACACTACACCATACTCAACTGCTGGCAACCTCCTGTTTTACTATCATGCGCAATTTACTGCCGCATGTTTTTCCATTTAACAATAATCAATTGCTGTTTGCTTATTCGCAGGCGGCTGAAAATAATTTTTAATAATCGTTTATACCAATTTCATGGAGACAATTTTACTCGCAAACAAAATACTTAACTGTAATTCAACCCTGCAAAATAATGCTTGCATAAAGGGTTTATATAAACGAAATTTAAATGTCATTACAAGAGAGGAACGACCGGAGCCCTTCATTGCGGGGCACGAAGCAATCTCCTCCTTATCTGTATATAACAATATTTCCGCATCAACTAATGATTTTGCCATGAGAACATCTCTACCTACGGTAAACTGTACAACAGTAAATAAATTTAATTTGAAGAAAGCAGTGACGCGAATGTTAGCTGCTTTTTTTGTGCCGGTATTGCTGTTCATTAGCAACACTATTAGCGCACAAACAACGCAAACATTTTCTTATACGGGCTCTACACAATCATTTGCAGTTCCAGCAGGAGTAACATCAGTAACCATAGATTGCTGGGGTGCAGGAGGAGGAAGTGGTGGTTGTGTGTCTAGTTCAAAAGATAACGCATCCGGCGGTGGCGGTGGCGGTGCTTTTTCTCAAAAAACTTTTAATAATGTTACTCCCGGACAGATTTTGACTATAACTATTGGTGCAGGCGGCACTGCAGGCGCAACTACTGGGACAGCTGGTGGTACAGGTGGTTCCTCTACTGTAACTGGTACGGGTATTTCAATTATTGCTCTCGGCGGTAGTGGTAGTGCTGGAGTAACCGCGACAACAAATGTAGCAGCTGCAGCAGGTGCAGGTGGTGCTGGCGGAGTTACAGGAACCGGATACGATGTTGTTTGGGCAGGTGGCGCTGGTTCTACTGGAGTAAGAACTACAAGCGATGAAGTAGGCGGCGGCGGCGGAGGTGGCGCTGGTAATAATGGAGCGGGTGGAGCGGCAACATCAGGTGCTGCTACTGCCAATACCGTTGGCGGAGCAGGAGGTGCCGGTAATCCTAATACATCGCCTTATAAAGGTGGCGCAGGTTCTGGTGCTATAACTTCTGAAGGAACTAATGCCGGTGTAAATGGAACAGCACCTGGCGGTGCCGCATCAGGCGCTTCAGATTATAATACAGCAGTTGCAGGAGGTGTGGGTGGTGCAGGACAGGTTGTAATAATATACCCATGCCCTACGTATACAATTAATTCTACATCAGCTACGGCTCCTTCTACAACAGGATCTGCTGCTGCTGTTACGATAACTTCTTCTAATCTTATTAACGGAACTGCTTATACAGTAACCTACAGCTTATCCGGTGCTAATATAGCCAGCAATCAGACAGCTACAGTAACTCTTGCCAGTGGATCAGGAACTTTTAATACAATTGCTATAACTAATCCGGGAGTAACAACAATAACAATCACAAATATAGCAGCCGGTACTTGCAGCAACGCAATTAACGCAAACAATATTGCAAGCTTTAGTGTATCAAATGCTGTATATAACGCTAACAGCACATTCACGGTTCCTGCGGGAGTTAGTTGTATTCAGGCTCAGGCATGGGGCGCCGGAGGAGATGGTGCTGGTGCAAATTTTTCAAGCGGAAGACCTGGCGGTGGTAGCGGCGCTTATGTAATTAATAACTCTTTTTCAGTTATATCAGGAAGTAGTTTAACAATTAAAATTGGGCAGAATAATGGAACCACGGGTTCCGGAACAACGCCAACCGCTAATACCTCGATAAGTGGTGGAAGCAGTACAATTGTAGCTGCTGGCGGTAGTTCTGCAACTACCTCTACCCCTGGTTCCGGTGGCTTAAGCGCAAACAGTAGTGCAGGAACTGGCGGAACTATTACGGCAGGTAATACTGGAAGCTCTAATAACGGAAATACTGGCGGTAAGGGTGGCGATGCACCTAATGGCGGTACCGGGGGCAGTGGTGGAACTGCAAATAATAATGGTGGTAATGGTAATCCTCCGGGTGCTGGCGGCGGCGGCGGTGGTGGTAGTTTTAGTACTACTTCAGGCGGTGCCGGTGCCGATGGACAAGTAACTATTACTTACGTTGATGTATCTAATTTTAATACTTCAGCTACCTCACCAATATGCTCCGGCAGTTCTACGACGGTAACTTTAAATTCAACAAGTATTGCTATAGGAACTTATAATGTAAACTATAGTATTAATGGAGGTACAGGAATTAATGTTTCAGTACCATTTACGGGCACAACAACCAAAACAGGAACTTTCACTATTCCTGGTTTAGCGGCAGGTACATCAACAATACCTATTAATTC
>CAHJWK010000063.1 GCA_903642275.1 Chitinophagaceae bacterium | reverse complement strand
CCCCCCGGCTCTTAAATGTTTCTATGTTTTCTGCATAAAAAAAGGAAAGCGATTATGCTTTCCTTTCATCAAACTAAAAATACACGGCTGCTATTTTTCTTTTGGCGCAGGCGAATCGCTTTTATGCGCCTGCTCAAACCGCTGTTTTAAATCATCATAAATTGCTTTGGCGCCGGGTACATTGCGGCGGGCAGCCTGTTTTACAGAATTATAAAATGTAAGCGCCGCCACATACGCCTCGCTTCCGGCTATCATAACAGTGTCGTTTAGCTGCATGCTTAAACTTGCAAGCGGGTTTTTAACAGGTGTAAGTTCTGATACAGTGTTTATATCGTCTGCCAGTGATTTTACATCAAGATAAGCAGGTGCAAACTGGCTATTGGCATTAGCATATTCAAGCGCTTTGCTAACAAATGAAACTGTTTTGTCTTTCATCTTTGGCAAAATCTGTCTTTGTTCAGGCGTTAGTGCAAGTAAATAAGGCTGCAGTAAAGTTTGAATCTGTGTTACATGGTCTGTAACCTGGGCAAGCACATACCGGTGTGATTTTTTCATCTGTGAACATAAAATAAAATTTTAAAATTTTAATAAGGTTTAAGTTAAGGCAGGTTTTAATTCAACGTGTTTAAAGCAAGTATTCGGGATAGCAGTTTGTCTTAATTTGCAAAATAAAATTTAAAAGGTTTTAGTTTTATAATCTATACCTTTACTATCACTTCCTGCCGGAGTTAATACATCTCAGTAATAGAATCTAACGGCTAAAAGCACTTTCTTCTTCCTTAATGATTCAAATATTTTATAAGCAGAAGCTATCCAGTTAATAGATTTTAGGTACTGATTATTAAAGCAGAAAAAACAAATATTTTTTTATATTTCAATCCTAACCCCTAAAAACATTAAAAAATGAAAAAAGTAATAATGATTGATGACGACGCCAGCATATTAGAAATATTCAAGATCGTGTTTGAAAGAGCAGGCTATGCTATAACGGTTTTTAACAGCCCGCTACTGATATTTGAAAACAAATTTGAAGAGCCGGACATTTTTATAATTGATAAGCAGTTAAGTGGCGCAGACGGTGCAGATATATGCAGGTTTCTAAAGCGAAGAGCGCCTGTAAAAGATACGCCCGTTATTATTTTTTCTGCAAGTACAAATATTGATAAGTACGCTATAGATGCCGGTGCAAATGAATTTTTAGAAAAGCCGTTTAAAACAAAAGACTTGCTGGGTATGGTAGAAAGGCTTACCACTAAATTATCAGCAGCATAATAAAATTATAATTCATCTTTTAATATAAAATTCCTGTATATGGATTATTCAAAAACAATAACATCTGAAAAAAGCCTTGAAGAAATGCTGAATGATTGCAGCATTGATGCTATCATGGCTATTGATACAGAAAAGAATCTTATTGCCTGGAACACCATTGCAGAAAAAATTCATGGCAGAAAAAAATATGAAGTTATAGGTAAGCCGTTGCTGGAAATAATACCATCAACAAGCGAAGATGAAGAAACATTGCAAGCCGTAAACCTTGCATTTAAAGGAATAAAAAGTTTTGTGCCTGCCTCAAGAAAATATTATCACCGCATGCATGCAGAAAACCATTTTATTCCTTTAAAAGAAAATGATGGGAGAATAATCGGGGTAATGAATATAGTGCATGATGTGGCGCATAGAATTAAAGCGGAAGAAGAGTTACAGCGGTTGAACGATGAACTGGAAAAAAGATTCAGACAGCTAAAATTAACTTCGGATGAACTTGCTTCTTTTACCTATTTAACCAGCAATAAAATTAAAGAACCAATACGGCAAATTTATACAGGCATTGAGTTTTTGATTAAAACTGAAGCCGGCCGTTTAACTGATACGGGAAAAGCATCTTTCAGGCGTATACAATCTTCTTTAAACAGGATGGATCTTTTATTAAATGATGTTTTAAGTCTTTCCAAAATAAGCATTTTGCAAATACCTGATACTGAAGTTAACCTTAATGAAATAGTTAACCAGGTAATCACTGATATGAAAAATAAGCTTGAGGAGAGTAATGCAGTAGTAAACATTGGAAGCTTATGTATAATACAGGGCGACAAAGATTATCTGTATTTATTGTTTCATAATATTATTGATAATGCTGTGAAGTTTAATACAAGCCCGCAACCGATGATAAAAATTGATTGTAAAAAAACGTCATTCGAAAAAGCCTCGCATGAACTGCTTGATGAACCTGGGTATTATTGTATAAACATAACCGATAACGGAATAGGTTTTGAAAACAATGATGCTGAGAAGATTTTTATTATGTTTGAGAAGCTGAATGCCAGCAAGTATAAAGGCTCAGGCATGGGCTTAACCGTTGCAAGAAAAATTATGGATGCACATAATGGGTTTTTACAGGTAGAAAGTGTACCGGGCGATGGCAGTATTTTTCATTGTTATTTTCCTATAGATTAAATTTAAGCGTGCTTATAACAAGGTCTAACCAGTACGTTATGCAGACAGATTTTTTAAAAGTGCTGACATCTTATCTCCGTTTAAAACAGCATCCGGTTTAAAAAGTTCAATCGCCTGTTTTGGCATATAATCAACATCAGCAGTTAATGGATTTTGAACAATAGTATAACCACCCGCCTGTTTTATTTTTGATAAACCTTTTGCGCCATCAGCATTAGCGCCGGATAATAAAATACCAATGGTTGAATCACCAAAAACTTCTGCCACACTTTCAAATGTTACATCAATGCTTGGGCGGCTGTAATAAATTTTTTCTGATGAATCTAATGAAAATGTATTTTGATCTTCTACCAGTAAATGATAATCAGCCGGGCAGATGTACACATAGCCCGGAAGTATTGCATCCTTATCTTCTACTTCTCTTACTTTAAGCGTTGTCTGGCTTGCGAGCAGATCAGTTAACACAGATTCTGCACTAGTTTTACGGTGTATGATTACAATATAAAAAATATTATTTGTCATACTTGCATCAGCGATGATTTTAAGAATAGTATCAAGGCTGCCTGCAGAACCTCCAATCACTATTACTTTATATCTTACTGCATCTTGCGCCATATCTTTTCATTATGTGATTGTACATATCTTGATGCAATATCTGAAAACCTGATGTTCTCTTTAGCACCAAGCACAAGAAACCCTAATGTTTCAAGACTTGCATCAAAAAGATTAAGCACTTTGTCCTGTAAATTCTTATCAAAGTATATTAAAACATTACGGCAAAAGATCAGTTGAAATTCATTAAATGACCTGTCTGAAACAAGGTTATGTGTTGCAGCGATCATTTTTGATTTTAGTTGTTCATCAAACTTTGCAAAGTCATATTTAGCAGTGTAATAAGAAGAGAAATCTTTTTTACCGCCGGATAAAATATAATTTTCTGAATACTGTTTCATCTGGCTTACAGGAAATATTCCACGCCTTATGTTTTCAATTACAGACGGATTAATATCAGTTGCGTACAATAAAGATTTATGCAGCAGGTTCATTTCCTGCAACATGATGGCAGTTGAGTAAACTTCTTCGCCTGTAGCACAGCCCGCATGCCATATACGTATCAGCGGATGCGTGGCAAGTACGGGCAACACTTTCTCTCTTATGAATTTAAACATGTAAGGATCGCGGAACATTTCGGTTACATTAACCGTTAACTCTTCCACTGCGTGTGTAAAATAATCAGGCTCATTTTTTATGCGGTAAAATAATTCTGCAAAACTTGGTATCCTGTCAATTACCAGTAAACGGTTAATGCGTCGCTTCAAAGAAGCTCTTGCATAATTTGAAAAATCGTAGCCATATATTTCAGCCAGCGAAGCTACCAGCAGATCAATCTCATTATCATGTACAGTGCTTACTTCCACATTTGCTTTTTAAAATAATCAGCGTTTAATTATTCACAACGAATAATGCCAGCTTAATTTGCTAAACCAAATTAAGCTTCATACAACCAAACGCGCAACAATGAAGTTAGCTGATCTACATCAACGGGTTTTGTAATATAATCTGATGCACCGGCGATAATACATTTTTCTCTATCGGCATGCATTGCCTTTGCAGTAACTGCAATAACCGGCAGGCTTTTATACTTAGAATTTTTTCTTATGTTTTTTATTGATTCATAGCCATCCATTTCCGGCATCATCATATCCATCAATACAATATCAATCTTATTTTTTTCTAATTGTTTAAGCGCATCTGCACCATCAATTGCAGATACTGTTTTCATATTATATTGTTCAAGCGCTTTTGTTAGTGAATATATATTCCGCACATCATCGTCTGCAATTAAAGCAGTTTTATTTTTCAATACATCACTTAATGCGCCAAGCTTTTTATAACCGGATGATTTTTTTTCTTTATTACTTTCTACTATGTGCAGAAACAAAGAAATTTCATCCAATATACGCTGGTAAGAATAAGCTGTTTTAACTACGATAGTATCAGCGTATTTTTTCATGCGCATTTCTTCTGCTGCTGATAAATTTTTTGCCGTGAAAATAATAACAGGAATATTTTCAAATTCAGGTGTTGCTATAATTTGTTCAAGTGTTTCATATAATACCAATTCATTAGTACCTGTGTCTAATATTATACAATCAATAGTTTTATCATGAATAGCGTCAACACTTTGCTGTACTGTATTTTTAATGGTTGCTTTAATGTTTTTCTCCTCAAGAAATAAAGCCAAAGCCTGTGCGTGCTTTAAATTTTCTTCAACAATAAAAACTTTTTCTGGCTTATTGCTTAATATGCTTTCAATTTTTTTAAAAATATCACTCATCTTATCCAGCACAAGTGGCTTGCTTATAAAATCTATAGCCCCGGCAGAAAGGCTTCTGCTTCTTGCTTCATGAGAAGATAATATATGTACAGGTATCGAGCGTGTGGCAATATTAGATTTCAATTCATCCATTACCTGCCAGCCGCTTTTAACGGGTAATTGAATATCCAGCAAAATACCTGCGGGCTGGTATTGCTTAGCAAGTTCAATACCTTCATCACCGCGTACTGCAACCAACGCTTTATAACTATTTTTACGGGCAAACTCAATTAACTGCTTTGCAAAAGCGATGTCATCTTCAATAATTAATATGACCTTATCTTCTTTAGCTATAATATGCCTGTCGTCAGGAAGAGGTTCAGGAATTACATCAGCAATAAACTCATCTTTTACTTTTTGAATAACCGGAACCGGCTGCAGCAATTCTTTAATTTCCTTTTGCAGAGGAAAATTTTTATTTAACGGAATAGTAAGTATAAACTCACTGCCTTTACCTTCATCGCTGCTTAAATTAATTTCACCGCCTAATAAACTTGCCAGCTGCCTGCTTATTGACAAACCAAGACCAGTACCACCAAACTGCCTTCTTGTTGATCCATCTGCCTGCTGAAATGCTTCAAATATAGTTTCCTGCTTTTCTTTTGCTATGCCAATGCCTGTATCTTTTACAATAAAATTTATTGAGGAATCATTACTTGTAATATCTAATACAACAGAGCCATACTTTGTAAATTTTAATGCGTTTGAAATAAGATTGCGCAATATTTGTTCAAGACGCAAACGATCTGTTTCAAGTATTAGTGCAACATTGTTTTGTGATGTTATGTTGAATGAAATATTTTTATCTTTTGCTACTGGATTAAACAGTGCTTTAAGTTCATTAGCCAGTTCCTGTACTTTAAATTTTGTGTATTCCAGCTCCATTTTGCCGGCTTCAATTTTTGAGAGATCTAATATTTCGTTTATAAGTGTTAGCAAACCATTGCCTGAGCTATTTATAACATTTGCATATTCAACCTGATCAGTGCTCAGATTATTGCTGCTGTTTTCTGAAAGCAGCCTTGATAAAAGTAAAATTGAATTAAGCGGCGTTCTTAATTCATGCGACATATTTGCGAGGAATTCTGATTTATATTTTGTACTTGACTCAAGTTCTTTTGATTTTGCCTGGATGTCAAGGTTGCGCTCCGTTATCAGCTCATTCTTTTCTTCAAGCAGCCTGCTTCTTTCTTCCAATTCCTGGTTTGCCTGCTGTAATTCTTCCTGTTGCACTCTCAACTCTTCTTCAGATGCCTGCAACTTTTCTGTTTGCGCTTCAAGCTCTGTATTTATATTTTCCAGTTCTGATTGCTGTGTTTGTAATTCTTCTGATTGAGATTGTGTTTCCTGCAACAGTTCCTGCAAACGCTGATTATCCTGGGCGCTTTGTATAGCGATAGCAATGTTATGCGAAGCTTCGCTTAAAAAATCAGACACACGTGTATCAACATAATTTAAAAAGCAAACTTCAATAACTGCTTTAATTGTTTCTTCATAAAAAACAGGAACCGCAACTATAGTTTTAGGTTTAATACTTCCTGCAGAATAATTAATTAAAATATCACCCTCATCAACATTATCAATAATTATTTGCTTGCCTGAAGCTGCACACTGGCCGGCTAAATGTTCACCAAATTGAAGCTGATTTTTTATACCGCTGCCGAGCGCAATACCACCGTATAAAGTAAGGTAATTATTTTTTGAAATATAGATTGCACCAACCGGTGCGTTAATATATGCAGTTATAAATTCAATTATGTTATAGGCTAAAGCATCAAGATTTTTTTCACCAATCATTTTGTCATTCAGGCTGGCAATACCTGTCTGCAGCCATTCAGTCATTTTTAATTTTTCAAATGCCTTGTCAAGAGAGTCAGTCATTTTATTAAGTAAAACTGATACTTCACCCAACACATCTTTACCTTCATCCTCTATTCGCATTTTAAAATTACCGGCTGTAATTTTCGCAGTAATGTTCCTGAAAAAAATTAAGCGCCGTGATGTCTGCGCATCTTTTTCTTCAAGTTCTTTTTGCAACGACAAACGTTTATCAAGGTCTTTGCTAATTTTCATAAATGAAAAAAGCGTAACAATCAATGCCAGCAAACTTGCTATAATAATGAACGTGGGTGTTGACCTGGTAAACTTGTTTAATTTTTCCATGCGTATGCTCAGCAACACCTGTTCCCTGCTTTCCATTAACTGCACAAGCTTTCTTACTTCAACCATATAACTATTTCCTATTAATAGCTGGTCAGATGTAAATTGAATACCCGCTTTTTTATTGTCTATTCTTTGCTGCAGAGATATAATACGCTTTTCTGCAACATCTCTTAGCTGTTTTACTGTTTCCTGCTGGGAAGGATTATCAGATGTAAGCGTTTCTATATCATCAACGGTACGGTCTATTTTTTCTCGTGCTCCGTAAAACGGCTGCAGAAAATCTTCGTTACCGGTGAGCAGGTATCCACGCTGACTTGTTTCCGCATCTCTTAAAACAGACAAAACAATTTCAAGCTTATTAATTACCGTGTTGGTGTGGTTAACCCAAAACTGGCTGCTTATTAAGTTTTGTATGCTTGTATATGATGCAACAGCGCTGGCAATAAGTAATACTAGTGAACCGATATAACCGATTAACAGATTACGCCTGAATGAGTTCATGCATTAAATTTATGTAGTTGCTTGTTTAACAGGTAAAATAATTATAAAAGCGCTGCCTTCATTTTCTTTACTGTTAGCACTGATTAAGCCGCTATGATTTTCAATAATTTTTTTTGTAATGCTTAACCCTATGCCAGTGCCGCTATACTCAGCTTTACTATGTAACCTCTGAAACATTCCAAAGATTTTATCAAGATATATTTCATCGAACCCAATGCCGTTATCTGTAACTTTTATGCGGCAATATTTGCCATTTGCAGAAAGTTTGCTTTCTATAGTTTTTTCTTTTATTAACTCAGCAGAAATTCTTAATACCGGCGTTACATCCTGCTTTGAAAATTTTAATGCATTACTTATTAAATTCTGGAAAACCTGCGCCATTTGCTCCGGTATTGCTTCAATCGGGCAAAGCTGTTCAACTACAACTTCAGCATTTTTTTCACTAATAATTATTTCAAGATCAGTTAATGATTGACTGACAATTTTATTAAGATCCGCAAGCACAAACTTTCTGTCCATTTCAATTCTTGAATAATCAAGTAAATCGCTTATGAGTGTACGCATTCTTTCAGAAGAAGCAATAATGCGGCTCATATATTCATTGGCTTCAGGCACTTTTTCAGAAAACCTTTCTTTCAGTATTCGTGTAAATGTTACAATCTTACGCAAAGGTTCCTGGAGGTCATGGGATGCTATAAATGCGTATTGTTGCAGTTGTGAATTGCTGGCTTCAAGATGAATATTTAACTGTTTTAGCTCAGCCGTTCTTTCTTCTACTTTTTGTTCAAGGTTATCTTTAATATCATTAAGTTCTTTTGTTTGCCTGTACAATTTTGAAAAAGTTTTTATTTTCAGCAACAGCAAATCGGGATCAAAGGGCTTGGTAACATAATCAACGCCGCCTGAAGTATAACCTTTTGCAATAAAGCGCTTATCTATATTTACAGCTGACAAAAAAATGATAGGAATATCTTTTGATTTGCTGTAACCTGTTATAATTTCTGCTACTTCATAACCATCTATGCCGGGCATTTGCACATCAAGAATAATAAGCTCATATTCATTGCGCAGAATTTTTTTTAAAGCAACTTCTCCGGAATCTGCTGTATCAGCATCATACAGATTTAATTGCAATAAAGCCTTTAAAGAAAAAAGATTTTCCTGCTTATCATCTACAATTAGAATCATAACTGGCTGAATGTTTCATGCCGAAATAGTTATAAATAAATCATGCTAACATACTATAAAAGTATTAGCAGTATCACTTAGAACGCGTAATGTTTTCTGGAGATTACTGTGCACATTTCCTGAAATAGATGAAAGTATGCTCTTAAGATCATTCAGGTTAGTAGGTTTGGTTATAAAACAAATGGCACCTTTTTGCATGGTCTCTTCAATATCTTTTGATTGTGAGGATGTAGTATACATAATAACCGGAATGTCATGCAGCTTTTCATCTCGTTTTATTTCTGTTAAACATTCCTTGCCACTCATGCGCGGCATATTAAGATCAAGAAAAATTATATCCGGCAATGTGCCCCCATCCTTTTTAAGATAGTGCAAAGCCTGGTGGCCATCTTCAGCCGAATTAAAAACCACTGAGGGATTAACTTCTTCCAAAACTTCTTTAAATAATGAAGTATCATCAGCGTCATCGTCCACAAGTAAAAAACTTACTGTTTTTGCCATTTTTATTTAAGTTATTTCGTGCAATCGTTTTAGCGAACAATAAAAAAACAAAAATAATAATCATTGTTATTTTAAGAGATAAATTTTGTTAAATGGAAAAAAATTACAAAATCTTTTATTGCATGATTTGCAAATCGGGATAAATACGCAATATCAAAATAAATAAATATAGATAATGCTTATAAACAATTATATTGATCACACATTTTTAAAGCCTGCGGCTCTAATTTCTGATATTGAAAAATTGTGCTCTGAAGCAATAGAATACCATTTTGCAGCAGTTTGTGTACCACCTCCAATGATTAAAATTGCTAAAAATATCCTGCGGCAAACCGATATTAAACTTGCAACAGTAATTGGTTTTCCGTTTGGCTATTCCGCTATTGAAGCGAAACTTGCCGAAATAATTTTAGCTATAATTGATGGTGCAGATGAGCTTGATATGGTTATTAATTTAGTTGCACTTAAAAACAATGACTGGCAATACCTCGCCAATGAGATTAACCACATAATACCTGTTATAAAAAAAGAAAACAAGGTTATTAAAATTATAATTGAAAGCGGTATTTTAACTGATGGGGAAATTACCCGCTGTTGCGAAATGTATAGTGTTGCCGGAGTTGATTTTTTAAAAACATCAACCGGCTACGCAGAAAAAGGAGCAACAATTGAAGCTGTGGCATTAATGCGCAAACATTTACCAGCGCATATACAGGTAAAAGCTTCCGGCGGTATAAAAAATTATGCTTTTACCAAAGAACTTATAGATGCAGGCGCAACACGCATTGGCAGCAGTAACAGTGTAAACATCATTAAAGAATTGTACAATTAAACTATAAGTGCATATTTTTTGTTTATGGTTAGTAAACATCTATAACTTAAATTAAAATTTATGGCAAACAATCCGGAACACAAAGAAGGCAAAATTGCAAAGGCTATTGAAGAACAAACCGCTAAACTTCCGTCAGATATTTTTTTATGGGCTTCATTAGGCTCAATGGCTTTGTCTTTAACTTATCAATTTGCTGGTAAAAGACATATGAGTTTATTCTTTGGCCAATGGGCTGCACCTTTCCTGTTATTAGGCTTGTATAACAAACTGGTTAAGCTGCAAGGGCATGACTAAGCAAAAAATAATTCAATCCGGAATCAACAGTGCTTCCGGATTTTTTTAATATTATTAAATCTAATCAACCACATTCCAAAATTAGTTTATCTTTTATTATATAATATAATTCTATTAACTTGCCCGCCAATGAGTTGCAGGTTATTGATAGTTTTTATACTGTACTTTACATCTGTTCACACCAAAGCTGCAGATACCATTATTGTACATAAAGATGCACGTATTGATGCATTTACAGCCAGGCAGATTGCTATAAACAAAGTAACCGTTCACTTAGGTAGTAATGGATTATTTAAGGGCTATCGTTTACAGGTTTTAAATACACGCAGCCGGGATGAGGCTTTTAAAATGAAAGCAACCTTGCTTGAAAATTTTCCTGATGATAAAGCTTATGTACTTTATCAATCGCCTTATTTTAAAGTACGTGTTGGTAATTTTTTAAACAGAAGCGATGCGGAAAGTTTCAGTAAAGAAGTAAGCAGATATTTATCGCAACCTGCATATATTGTTGATGATATGATTGAATATATTCCAAAGGCGGAAGATTTTCAATAACTCCTGATATGGTGCAAAAAATTAAACAACTTGCAAAGCAATATTTACCTGTATTAACAGAAATACGGCATCACCTGCATGCGCACCCGGAACTAAGTTTTCACGAATTTGAAACCAGCCGTTTTATAAGCAGTACACTTTCTGGATGGAACATAACAAATACAACAATGGCTGATACCGGCATAGTAAGTTTGATTGAAGCAAAGAATCAATCAAAAAGAATTATTGCCTTAAGAGCCGATATAGATGCATTGCCTATTCATGAAAAAAATGACGTAACCTACAAATCAAAAAACGAAGGAATAATGCATGCCTGCGGCCATGATGTACATACAACCTGTTTGCTGGGCGCAGCAAAGATTTTGAATGAATTAAAAGATGAATGGGAAGGCACTGTGAAATTAATTTTTCAGCCGGGTGAAGAAAAAAATCCCGGAGGTGCAAGCATTATGATTAAAGAAGGCGTGCTTACAAATCCAAAGCCGGAAGCTATAGCAGCTTTGCACGTGCACCCGGGTTTAGAAGCAGGCAAATTGAGCTTCAGAAGCGGCCTTGCTATGGCAAGTGCTGACGAAATTTATATAACAGTTAAAGGCAAAGGTGGCCATGCTGCTGCGCCACATTTAACTGCAGATATTATATTAGTTGCTTCACAAATTGTGGTTAGTCTGCAGCAAATCATAAGCAGAAATAATAATCCGTTTACACCTTCGGTGTTATCAATCTGCAGTTTCCAGGGCGGCAATTCTACTAATGTAATTCCGTCAGAAGTTAAGCTGATGGGCACTTTCAGGGCAATGGATGAAGACTGGCGTTATAAAGCGCATACGCTTATAACAAGGCAGGTAATTAATATTGCAGAAGCCTGCGGTGCAGAAGCAACAATAAAAATTGATGTTGGCTACCCGGCAGTATATAACAACGAAAATGTTACGACGGATGCTGTACAGCTTGCAAAAAAATTTATTGGAGAAGGCAATGTGGAAGAAACGGATTTGAGGATGGGTGCTGAAGATTTTGGCTTCTATGCACAAAAAATTCCGGCTTGTTTTTTTAGGTTAGGTGTAAGAAATGAAGCAAAAGGTATTATTCATAATGTACATACTTCTAATTTTAACGTTGATGAAGATGCGCTGGAAACCGGTGCAGGAATTATGGCATTATTAGGTATTGAGCTGCTGGTTAACAATTAAAGTTTCAATTGCTTGAAACGCGTACCCGTGATAACTGCTTTTATATTAGCAGTAATAAATATTTTATCCGTATCTGCCCAACAAATGGGTGATACGCTTGCTATTGCCCATTCTACAGATAGTTTGCAGGCTCACGCTGCAGATTCTTTAGCGATATATAGCTATATTAATCAATCTAAAAATTGTATTGATAAAAATCCAGACTCATCATTGCTGTTGGCTGATCTTGCTGTGAAGCTTGCGTCCAAAATAAATGATGGCGTAATAATAGGAGACGCTGTTGAACAAAGAAAATTTGTACAGGAAGCCAATATTGCAAGATTAAAAAAACAAAACGATGCTTTCGAAGCCCAAAACGATACAAATGATAACAGTTATATTTTGCCCTTGATACTTGCTTTTATATTATTAATTGCCTGTAGTTATTTTTTTGTTTTATCTAAACGTAAAAATGATGTTATTAAAGACCTTGAAAGCTCAAAACTGCGCCTGGAACATACAAACAAAGAATTGATGCAGTTTCAAAAACAAACAATTGAAAGAAACGCAGAACTTGAACTGATAAAAACACAAACGCCACCACCACCTGCAGACACGCTTAATATAAGCACGCTAAAAGATAGTCTTATTCCTATGCTGGCGCATGATATACGCTCACCACTGGCATCGTTACAGCACATGCTCGTACTCACAAGAGAAAATGTATTAAACCCTGAAGAATTTCAGAAGCTAAGTATAGCGCTGGAAGCAGACATCTATAACCTGCGTGGCATATTGGATAATATGCTTTTGTGGACACGCGAACAAATGGTGGAAGTAAAAATAAACAAGTCCTCATTTGATATAAGCGATGCAATGCAGACCGTTATTTTAATGCATCGCAACAATCTTATTAATAAAAACATCACTGTAAAAAATTATCTCTATCCTGAAATAAATGTTTATTCTGATAAAGATGTAATTACAGCCGTATTAAGAAATATTTTTTCAAATGCAGTTAAGTTTACTGAAGAAAATAAAAACATTTTTATCAGCCAGGTTTATCTCAACAAAAAAATATACATATCTGTAAAAGATGAAGGCAAAGGCATAACTGACGAAATTCTTGAAAAGATTAATAAAGGTGAGCACGTTACAACCAAAGGCACATCAAATGAAAAAGGCACCGGTATCGGCATAATGTTTACAAAAGACCTGCTTAAAAAAATTAATGAAGTTTTTGACATTACCACCATACCGGGCGGCGGCACTTCCGTTACATTTTCTATAAGTATGAATGATTTATAAATAAGCTATTAGTATCTGCTTAATTTTACAGCCTTAATATTAAGTACTTTTTATTTTTGCTGATTATATTGCATTACTATGTCTAAGCTGTTTACACATATCGGGCGTTATTTGTTGCTGATAAAATCAATGTTCACGCGCCCTGAAAATGTAAAAATGTATTGGAAAGAGTTTATGCACCAGTCTGCAGAAATAGGTTTTGGTTCTTTACCTATTGTTATTATTATATCAGTGTTTTTAGGTGCGGTTACCACCGTGCAAACAGCTTACCAGTTAGTTAGCCCGCTTATACCAAAAGCTACCATTTCACAAATTACAAGAGACACTATAATTCTTGAACTTTCGCCAACATTGGTGTGTATTGTATTGGCCGGTGTGGTGGGCAGTAAAATAGCCAGTGAGTTAGGCAACATGCGGGTATCAGAACAAATTGATGCCATTGAAATTATGGGCATTAACACACGCAACTATCTTGTGTTTCCAAAAATTGCCGGCGCACTATTAGTTATACCTGCGTTGGTTGTAATTTCTATTACACTTGCTATCTGGGGCGGCAGGCTGGCCGGTAATCTTTCCGGTATTTTATCTACAGATACTTTTGATGTTGGATTAAGGCAGAACCTTAAAACGCATAACATTGTTTTTGCCATGTATAAAGCCTATACTTATGCGCTTATTATCAGCAGCGTTTCTGCTTATTTTGGTTACTATGTAAAAGGTGGTTCTTTTGAAATTGGGCGTGCCAGTACAACTTCAGTAGTAGTAAGCTGCATTCTTATTTTACTTGCAGATTACGTGCTCGCTTCTTTGCTGTTATGATGCATATTTTATTAGCTTTTATGCGTCATTCTGATGATAGGAGAAATCCCCTGACTCTAATCCTTTTTATTTCAGAAGATGTCCCGTTCCTCAACATGGCGGTGTTTTTCAATTTTATTTATCGTAATACATAACCCAAAACTTTTACAACTATTCACTTCTTTTTTTATATTTGATGTATCAATATCCTTTGCAAGCTTCATTAGTTTAACCGCCTCCGCTGAAAACGATTAAAGGTTGTCATCAAAACTTAAACTATATGGCACGTCTTGTAATTCATGAAGATTTCCCTGGCCAGCTTACACTGCTGGCAAAAATTATTTCACAAAACAATTCCATCACCAAAAACAACCCGCTAACCGCGTTTCTAAGCCAGCAGGAAATTGTTTTAGATGATGATGTAACCGCCGGTAACAATGCTCAAACGCACGAAACCAACCGGCTGCTCTTCAGCAAACAAAGCGAAAATTTTCGCCAGTTGCGCGATAACAATTTTGAAGCACCCTGGAAGCATGTTACCGGCGGTGTGCAGTTTTTAAAATCTTTCTACAAAGGCAATACAAAGCAGCTTGGCGATTGGGGCATTACCATAACCGGCAGCGGCAAGATAAATTACCCGCCTGCCTTTGCTGACCGGGTAACTATTTTTGAAAACTATAAGAAAAAGAATGATAGTTATACCAACGGCGATAGCCCGCTGCAGCCTTATTTAACGCAGCAGGAAATTGACCTTACAAAAGATGCCACCTTTGTGCAAACCGCCAGTGATAATGATGCCAGCTTTACCACCGCCAGCCAGCAAAGCGAAAATGAAACCGGGTTACGCAACCAGCTTTGGAACCCTGTGCTCGGGCATATAAAAGACATCGGTAATTTTTTAATGAAATTGTACAGCGGCAACGAAAAAGCCCTCGGCAACTGGGGCTTTGTGGTTGATAACAGCCCGCAAAAACCAAAGCTGCGCACTACAAAGCTTAAACTGGGTGCGCAGATAACCAATAAATCGGTAGTGATAGGTTCTGTTTTAACTAATGCGGGTGATGGCGACCTGCACCTGTATAAGGGCGGCGGCACCAGGGGCACACCTGTAATATTGCACAAGGGAGAACAGTTTGGAATACAAAAAGGATGGAGCAGTATTACGGTAGTAAATCCATCAACGCTGATAGAAGGAAAGTTTACATGGACAACGACAGGGTAAAGTCGGGGAATTATAGAAAGTTTTCGGGAAAAGAATGAATAAAATCGGGAGAATAAGCTGAAAAATCGGGGAGATGTTAGCAGAAATCGGAGATTTTTGCCAGCGTTTTCGGGAAAATAATTAACTTAATCGGGAAAAATTAAAGCTGTTTCGGGATTGATTTTAATGTCGAAAATGTTTACTCCAGCTTCAGTTACAAAGTGACAGAATAATTTCAGCTTATTGTTTCTTCAATTCACACATCATAACAATTTATTGTGGCGGCGGCAATTGTTGCCCTGAACCTGAACCCGGGACCGATGGTGCAATAGATATCCGCAGTTCCAGGCCTGCCCTTGTATTTATAATGGGTGCCGACGTAGAGATGTATGGTTTCACCCGCTGCTGGTCAAAATAAAAACGCAGGTCAATCCTGTTGTTGATGATATAATCTAATGCAGGTTGTATGCTGATGGTTCTTTGTCCGCCGGTACTGTAGGCATTCGGCTGATCAAGCCGGCTGTTACTTTGCACATCATCCCGCACAGACAAATCAAGATTTAAACTTAAATCCGTCTGGCTTGGGTCTGCCTTAATAAAAGGAACTTTAAAAGGAAGATTTACACCATGTTTTCTAAAGCTGCCGCCAAATGTTATTGAACTGCTTCTTACTTCACTCAACTGGTAATCATATAAACTTAAACTTAGCTGGCGGCTTTTTGCATATTCAAAACGTACCGCAGTTTGGTTAGTAGTAGTAATATCAAAACCAATCAATGGTGCAAACTGTTCCTGTATAGTAAGATTTGGAATTAAGTAAAATGGTATATAATTATGTGAAACGGTATCTCTGAAATATGGCTGCGCCAAATGAAAAGGATCCTGGTACAGCAATGCGCTTGTAAAGCTGTTAAAGCTTAGTGTGCTGGTATAACCATTGGTGATGGTGATGTTGCTGAAGGTAGTAGCCAGCGATGGTATTTTAGTTAAGCCTGTATAAGTTATGCGCCAGTTTGGTAAAGCATGAATGCCACTGAAAGGGCTGGTGTTTATTTTACTATCAGATTCGTTAATCAGCGAAATTGAATTAGCATCTTTGTTTGTATATGCGGCAATAAACGCAGGTAGCAAAACATCCTGCTGGTAACGGCCATAACCTAAAGGAAAACCATCATCTGTAGTAACAGGAGCCTTTTGATAATACGGGTTTGCTGCAGCAAGCCTTTTTGCAATAATAATCCTGTTGTTCTGGAACTCTGTAAACGTTCCGGTAATTTGATTAGGGTTTGTTTTTTTGAACAATGTTTGAAAACTGATAAAAGACACACTGAACCCCCCGCCGGCCAACGGACTTAAATGCTGGAAGCCGGCTGTTGTTGTATCTGAAGCAGGTAAATTTTTATATAGCTCACTGTAATTCTTAGTGAATGTTTTTTGAATATTTACATCAATATTAAATTCTCTTATTGGCTCTAATTGTGCAGTTGCATTTAATTGCTGCTGGTAATCCTGCGTATATAATAAATTGAACAACGTATCTTTTGTAATTACACCTTGCCTGGCTTTTTTATCCAACCATTTTTCATCAGGCTGCTTACCAAAAATATAATCATAGCCAGGTTGATTTGTTTTTTGATTCTGCCCTAAATAACCTGTTCCTGTTGTTATGCCGGGTACACGGCTATCATAACCTTCATTATAACTTATTGATGCGTGCTTCACCATAGTTACAATTCCACCAACGGTTTTTACCAACCCATTTATTTCTCCCGGTTGCTTTGCTTTGCGCTGGGCAATGCGATAATCTCTTTTTTGCTGCCGCCATTTTTGCAAGGCATGTCTTCTTTCAAAACCTTTTAGCTTATGTCCTGATGAATCCTTTATAACCTGTGCTCTTGGTTTTGGTTTCTTTAATGAATCAGATGCATTGTCAGGATTTGCAGCATTGCCTGCGTTATCATCTGTTAGTGTACTAACCTTTGTTAAGAATTTAGATTTGGAATACAAACGTGTAAAATCAAACTCACCGGTTAGCGCATTTTGTTGCGTATTTTCAATAGTATTACCAAGACTTAAAGCGATAAGGCTTGCGCCAATCCAGTTATAAGTTGTGGTATAACTGTAATGTGCATTTATCCAATCTGTAAGAGGAAGTTTTGCCAGTGGAATGTTATAGCTTAATGTAGCCTGTTGCTGATACAATGTGTTTCTGCCGGCATGCAAAAAGTTGTTCCATACCGTATCTTTCTTTGCTTTTGTGTCTAATTGCCCAAACGGCTCATCAACCCTTGCAAATGCAGTTGCAGAAAAATTAAGATTAAGGCTGCGCGTAAAATCCCAGGTTAAATTATAATAACGGTCAAAGGTGAAGAACTTGTCATACGTTGTATCAACCTGGTTTATTTTACTGTCGTAAGTAGTTATAATACGCGGAATATAAAATCCATACTGCCGGTTTATATCAGCCCTGAAACTTATTAATGATGGGACGGGATTAAAATTAAAATCTTTTATCGGCGTTAACCATATACTCTTGTTTTTTATCCAGTGTTTAAAAGGTTCTTTAAATTTTGACGGCGTGTTGTAAGTATAACCCATGCCTGCATGATATTTCTTGATATCATTTTTTAATATCAGGGAATTGGTTTGCAGAAACTCAGTAAAAGAATAACTGAAATCAAAATTACTGATGCTCCATAAATGCGGCTTTGCACCAGGCTGGCCAAAGCGCATGTTTGTAAAGTTTATTGTTTTAATAGTTGTTGCATCCCTTGCCACATTTTTTATAGAATCTTTTTGCTGCCTGGTGGTAGCCATGGCAAGCTTATCCTTGTAAGTAATATCAAGATCATAAGGGTCATACTCCGGCGTTAAAAAGGTTTTGTTGATGCTGGCATAAATAGGAATACTAAAGCCGAGTTTTTTGGGTAATAATTTGGCTCCATCAATATTGATCGCTCCATCAAACTGGAACAAATCGTTCTTTGCACGTTCGTTTATCTGCTGGTCTATCGCGCCAAAACCATAAGTATAAGTATTGGCTGATAAAGACAGCGTTCCTAAATCTGCAAGCTGCATATCAACTCTGCCTAAAGCGGAGTAGCCACCCTTTTCATCAATTTTTGAAAGCCTTAATTCATTTACCCACACCTCTGTACTGATGACATTGGATGTTTCATTTTCTACAGCGATTAACATGCCCTGTACTTCACCAAGATTAGGATTGCCTTTTAATGCATAAGTTCTGCCGCCGATTTGTTCAGAATAATATTGTGTTATATCAGGCACTTTGGCATCGCGCCTTATTTTAAGCTGCACCAAATCATTTAAAATAACATGCAGGTTGTTAGAATCACGCCATATGTCTTCTGCTGTTGCGGTTGCACTGAAAGGCGTAATTTGCAGCGGAATTTTTATTTCATAATAATTGCTCAAAAAATCCTGGCCAATACGAATAATTGCAGCAACCTGGCCATCAGCTAACTGCGGGCTTTGTTTTAAACCAGATTCTGCATGTATAAACATATCCATTTCCCCATATTGACGAAGGTCAAGGTTCAGTGTTTTAAATACAGCTCTTGAATCATCTATATGTTTTGGATTATTTTTCTGAAGATTATTTATTTGAAGGCTCATTGCCTGTTCATTCTGCAAAAGATTAACGCCGTTGTTACTCAACTCCTGCACACGATCAATGCCGGGCGGTGTTCTGTAAGGTATAGGCTGGCGGCTGCTGTTTTCTTCCACGTTAACGGCAAGCACGTTAATTGATGTTGCTGAGTTAGCCTGAATTGGAGCGTACGCTCCAACAGTATCAACATTGTACGTAAAAGTTCTCCATTGATTACGTACAAGGTTAAGCGTTGCAAAACGCAGTACAGTAGAATCCTGGAAACCTGTCATGTACATTCTTACAAAACGGATAGATTTAAAATCTGGAATATGCCCTACGTTACTGGTAACATCCTCTATCGGCACACGAAATAAAAACCAGTTTTCCGGTGCTGTTGACCCATTTGCAAGCCTTGGTGTAACCTGCCGTTCATCTGTGATATACTTGGATAACCCAACTGCCATGCCGGGCTTTAAATCAATCTCATATTCAAAATATGCTTCAGTTTCATTGAGTGTATTATCATGATTCAAATCTTCATTGTCGGGATATAAAGTAGCTGCCGGTGAAAATGGCGAGCTGCCTGTTGAAACCGGCGAGTTGCCTTGTGGATTATTATAATTTTTATACCTGCCTAAAATACCTGTTTTTGATGCATCAAAACTTGCATCGCGATACCACTTATAATCATCACTGGCAGGATCTGCTAATGCTGTCTGGTAAAATTTTGATGTTGTACCGAAGTTGGTAGCGATATCGCTTAAGAAGGCGCTACGTTGTATTCTTTCTGTATCATCATTTAAACCATCAAAACCAAGATCCTGGTAAGCCCGGTCGCTGGGGTTATTACTGAATGCCTGCGTTAACTGGATAGGATTTACAGGTGATCTTCCCCAAACCGAAGTTTGTGTTATTGAAGGTATGTTTGGTGTTGGTAACCCGTTCTCATAAAAGCGCCTGCCATCTTTCAATATATCTTCACTTACATCACCTAAATTAATAAAGAGTTTTCCGCCTGTACTTGCCGGATCTTTTATGAAAGGATCCTGCATCCAAAATTCTATATACTGAATATTGCCTGTTACAAAATCTGTCTGGTCAAGAGCGCGCATTATACCACCCCAACGCTTTTGCGGATTTGTCAGTTTTCCATTTGCATCAATGTTAGCCCTGTCATCAGTAAAATTATATGGGCCAACATCCGTTGGATAATAAGCCATATCAAACGTGGAAGTGATTACATCTGTGATATTGGTAGTGCGTTGCGGGAATAATTCATTGGTATAAACCTGTCTTACACGCGGATCACTTAACTCGTTAAGGTTGCCGCGCAAAGGATTATTTGAGCTTGATTTATCCTGCAGTGTTGGCTCGATATTATACCAGGCAAGCTTTGCGCGGTTCATACCATAAGTCAAATCAGTTTTATTCGATTCAGGAAATAACGGAGATGATGGTGTTGAAGCCAGCGTCCATGCAATAAAAGGAAAACGCAAATCAACGCTGCTGGTGGCGCCTTCAAAATCATCAACATAAATTAAGCCATTTGAGCCAGAACCTATTTGTGGCGGATGCCCCGGTTTTAAAGCTGCTGCTTCGCCATAAGCATTGATACTGCTTGGTGCAGTTGAATTATAAAAAGGCAGCTTATTAATAAATCTTGTTAAGCCCGGCAATTGATTCTGATAACTGAAATCAACACCATACATGGTATTGCGTATCGGATCTTCATTATAATTTACTTTGGTAAAGAATGGCCGTTCTGCAAGCCGTTCTAATGTTGCGCCAAATGACAAATGCTGATTGGCAATATAATCAGCACGCACGCCTAAAAAGCTACGTTGCTGAATGCCGAAGTTTGCATTGTTTTCAAACGAAACATTTACCGGTACGCCGGAATTTATAATTGCCTGGTTGATTACTTTTAAAGTGCCGAGATTATAATCAATTATATAATCTGTATTCTCCTGCAATACCTGGCCGCCTGCTGTTACCGTTACTGAACCTTGCGGAATGTTTAAAGCGCCAAGATAAATATCTGAACTTGAACTGCCCTTGACGGTGCCCTGCAAAACATAATGGTTAACATTGGCATACGTTTGTGCGATAGCTTTTATTGAATCATATAATTGATAGAAAACATATTTGCGTGCTGTTGAGTCAAGAACAGGATCCGCTTTATTAAATGCGATTGAATCAAGATCATGTCCAAAAGGTTCAAGTAAAGGAAAAACAATTTCACCCTGTTGTTGCAAGACAGTAAAACCGTTTACAAAATCATATAAGCCATCAGGCTGCGGATCATTGCGGTTATTTAACCGGTCAGCGCCTAAAAGCGTTATTAAGGGTGTAGCTCCAACTAAAGGGTTAAGACTTTGAGGTAAATAACGTTTTGTTCCACCACTGGGATCGGAATAAAGGACGTTCAATTTAAAAGCAGTTGAATCTAACGAAGTAATGTCTAATGAATAAACATTTTTCATCATTAAATTCCAGAGCGGCAAATTGGTTCGCTGAGAAGTGGCTTTTAATAGTTTTAAAAAAAGCACTTTTTGAACACCCTGTGTTGAATCAACCGTTATATCCTGAGAAAATTCACCAACCTGGTGAACAGCGCCATTATATGTATATTGATAAGCGACAGCCAATACATCATCAGGTTGCAACTGAACATTTAAAGAAAGAAAACCAACCTGCGGATTGTAATAATATTCTGTTGAGTCAAGCTTACGTGCAAATGTTTTTTCAAAATCATTTACCGGCGTTAACCCTCTGCCAAAAAGGAAAGCATTAACTGTGGACGGATCCCTTGAAAGAGTTTGATTGCTTAATAAAGTTGAATACAAATCATTTGCAAACCTGTCCGGCAGGCTATTAGCGTTATATCCTGCCGAAGCATGTATGTTATTACTATTATATGGCGCGCCTTCACCCAAATCCATCAAACCAACAATGCCTCTTGTATTAGTTGTTGCGCCTGTACGGTTGGTAACCCAAACTTCCATGCGTAATATCTGCACCTGGCTGGTTACCAGCGGCAGGTTGCTCATTGCTTTATTATAATTATGTCTGAAATACTGCGCTAATAAAAAGTGCCGGTTCTCATCATAATCATCTAATTTTTTATTTATGGTTTGGCTTAAGCCACCGCCCTGCAAAGCAATTGACTGATGCTGTGAACGCTGATTAGCCAACGCGGTTGTAATAAAAAATTTTCCAAACTGTAACTGCGTTTTTACACCAAACAAGCTTTGCGGGCTTGTCATTAAAGTGCTCTTGGTTTGAAAGTTAATATTGCCTGCTTCAACAGATTTTAATATCTCATCATCCATGCCTTTATAATCAAGCTTAAGCTGGTTTTCATAATCAAAATTGGCAAGCGTATTATAGCTGATGGGCAGTTTAAGTTTATCACCAATACTTGCATTAATATTGATGTTTGTGTTCATATTAAAATCAAGTCCGCCATTTTTGCGTGCACTTTCAGGCAGGGTTGGGTTTTTAATAACCTGTCCCTGGTAACCCATCATGAGGTCAATAGTTCCTTGCGGCTTTATATCCACTTTTAACCCGTTCGGACCAACACCAAAAATTCTGTCAAACAACTTATCATACACTCTTGGCGGCGGTCTTGAAATTTTCCTGTTTAAATCTAACAGCGTTTGAGCACGTTCATTGAAATAATTGCTTTCCTGCTTTTTAGATTGGAGTTGATAAAACTCATCAAATGTTAGGTAAGTAGGTTTTCTGTAATTTATATCACCAACTTTTTCATTAATATAATATTGATTTGTTGCAGGATCGTATTCAATATTTTGTTTGATGAAGGAAGTGTCAACAAGATCAAAAGGATTAGTATAATCATTACTTAAACGGTCTCCTCTCCTGTCTTGTAAAGGATAATGCAGCGTATCTTGTTTCTGCGCAAACATTGAATTGCCAATGCATGACAAAAGCAGAACTGCAGCAAAAGATTTGTAGTCGAAAGAAATTCTCAAATTATAAAGCCCCGGTTAGGTAGAAATCTTCTATAAGCTATAGGTTTTTTAA
>CAHJWK010000062.1 GCA_903642275.1 Chitinophagaceae bacterium | reverse complement strand
CTATTAATAAGCCAACCGGCCTTCTGCCTTTCAAAGACCACCGCAATAAATTTTCATAATGGCTCATTATCCATGGTAACGCACGGTTTTGAAAGCGGTTTATCAAACCTTCAAAAACATAACGGTTCAATACAATTAAAATCATTATCAGCAATAAAACATTACCGGCGAAGGTTACGCCAAACACATCAAGCAAAACACCAATGGCAACAAAAACCCAGAATGAAGGTTTTTTGAAGATGGCTGATTTTGGTTCTTTTGCACCTTCTTCATGATTCATGAAATCAACCGCAAAAACAGGATTCATTAAGAAGGCAACTATTAGTGAAGCAGCTAATGTAAAGATGAGCATGGCCGGCAAATAAATCATAAACTTACCAATGATGCCGGGCCAGAATAACAGTGGAAAGAACGGCGCAAGTGTTGTCAGCGTTCCTGCAAGTACAGGTACAAAAACTTCGCCTGCAGCCATCTTTGCAGCAACAGTTGATGATAACCTGCCTTTGCTTTGCGTGAATATCCTATGTGTGTTTTCAATAACCACAATGGCATCATCAACAATAATTCCCAAGCCAAATAACAAGGCAAACAACACCATGAAATTTAAAGTAACAGGTGTGCCGATGATTAAATTCGCCGCAGGCAAAAACACAAATGCAATGAACATACTTAGCGGTACCGACAATGCAACAAAGAATGCATTTACCACACCCATGAAAAACATAAGAATGATAAGCACCAGCAAAAAACCGATAACGATTGAGTTTACAAGATCGTTGAATGAGGTACGCGTTGCTTTACTCTGATCGCCGGTTACAACAATGTTTAAATCTCTTGGAAATTCTGATTTCTTCATTTCAGCAACCGCATCTTTTACTGCATCTGAAGTCTCAATAAGATTCTCGCCGGAACGTTTGATGATGTTTAACGTGATTACATTTTTACCATCAAGCCGCGCATAGCTTTCACTTGTTTTTAAAGTATCTTTTATATCAGCGATATCTTTTAAATAAACCGGATCACCATGAATATTTTTTACAACTACTTTCTGAATATCAAATGCGGTTTTAAACTGGCCGCGAACCTGTAGAGTGCGGCGCATATCTCCCACTTGTAACAAGCCCCCGGTTATATCATGATTTTCCGCAGCAACTGCGTTATTAATATCATCAAAGCTTACTCCGGCAGCTTCCATACGTAAACGGTCAACATCAATCTGGAATTCTCTTTCAGGTGCACCAACAATATCAACACGGTTAAGTTGCGGTAAATTTTCTAGCTCATCCTGCATATCATCTGCATACTTTTTTAAACGCTGCAAATCATAATTACCGCTGATGTTTACATACATGATTGGCTGATCTGAAAAACTCACTTCAAGCGCTGTTGGCTGTTGCGTAAGATCAGTTGGTAAGTCCTGCTTTGATTTATCAATCGCATCTTTTACTTTCTGCAACGCAACATCTGTTTCAACTTCTGTATCAAACTCAATAACAATGGCTGAGTAATCTTGTTGTGAAGTGCTTGTTACCTTATTTATTTTAGCGCCGGTGATTGCTTTTATCTGTTTTTCTATTGGCTTGGTAACAAGGTTTTCAATATCTTTTGGTGAGTTGCCAACATAGATTGTTTGTATGTAAATAGTTGGAATAACAATATCCGGATATTGCTCTTTTGGTGTAGTGGTAAACCTTAATATCCCCCAGATACTGCAAATAATTACAAGCAAATAGATTGCTGTTTTATTGGTAACGCTCCATGAGGTTACACCAAACTCTTTAAATTTTTTTGTAGTATCATCTAACAAACTCATATAATAAGTTTACCTGTTATCTCAATAATTTTTACGTAATCAGCTTGCTGTTGTGGTAATCAATTGCCCGTCGTATAAATTCTGAAAACCATCTGTTATAATCACATCGCCATCTGTAAGGCCACTTTTTACTTCAAGCTGGTTATTATATAATTCGCCAACCTGTACATGTTTTTTTCTTGCATACAATTTTCCTTTTTCTGATACAGCTACTAACACATACTTACCTTGTTCATCGGTTTGTAATGTGTTAACCGGAATGGTAAGTGTGTTTGCTGCTGCATAATCCATAATTTTTATATATGCCAGTTGGTTTGCACGTAACATAGGATTTGAAGGCAGTTTTGCTTCAATCTGAAAGCTGCGGCTTGAAGGATCAATCACCTTACCTGCAACCGTAATTTTTGACATGAGTGAATCATTCATATCAGGCAAAACAATTTTTACATTGCTGCCAACTTTTACTTTATCAAGATAAATGTCAGGCACCTGCGCTGTAGCTTTAAGGTCACCGGTATTAACGAGTTTTATATAACCACTTTGTTGTGGATTACCACTAAACATTTCACCAATATGAATGGTTACTTCATCTGCAACGCCACTCATGTTGGCATATACATTTGAAAAGTTCAGTTGTTCCTGTGCCTGGTCAAGACTATGCTGGTCTGCATCCACCGTATTTTTTGCTGTGGTTAATTCCACTTCAGTTCCAATATTTTCTTTCCATAAATTATTTCTCCGGTTATAAATATCCTGATCAAACTTAAGTTTTGTTTGTGCCTGGTCAACGGCCTTTTGTGTGAGATCATTATCAAGTTTTAATAAAAGTTGCCCTTTTTTTACATTATCACCTTGTTTTACATAAAGTGCAGTTACCTGTCCGCCTTGTCCACGTGGTGTTACATAAGCTATATCCTGTGCATCTACTTTTCCCTGCAGGTCTATAAAATGGTTAAAATTTTCAGTTGATAATTTTTCAACCGCAACCAGCTTTGCTTTTTCAGGATTGGCTGAAGGATCAGCCGCAATAATCTGAGCCTGCAAAGTTGTAATCTGCTTGGTAAGATCATCCTGCTGCTTTTTAAGTTGCTCCAGCTTTGACTTTTTTTTCGCTAAATTATCATTGCCATTATTTTTTTTCGGACTACAACTAACAGCAGAAAAAATTACTGTTATTAATAATAAACCGATCAGTTGCTTTTGCATATAAAGATTTTATGTTCTATAATTTTCCGGTTGCTTTTAAGTAATCAATTTTTGCTAATGCCGCAGAATATAATCCAATCAGGTAGTTGCTTTGAGCTGTCGTAAGATCTGCCTGTGCATCAGATACATCAGTGGTTGAAGCAAGGCCTGATTCATATTTCTTTTTTGTGAGATCATATACCTGTGTTGCTAAATCAACATTTGCTTTTTGATTGTTGAGATTGATGATAGCATTATTAAAACTTATAATTGATGAATCAACCTGCTCATCAATCTGTAATTTCAAATAGTTTAAACTGTTGTTAGTTTGCTGTAACTGAAGCTGCGCTTGTTTAATATTTGCATCTCTTAAAAAGCCACTAAATATAGGCACATTAACCGTTAAGCCAACGTATGAACTTGTAAACCAAGGAGCGCCGGAAAAGAAATCATATTTATTTCTTTGTGCCAGTTTGCTGTAACCTGCATTTAAAGATGCAGTTGGCAACCTTGATAATTTATACCTGCGTACATTATATTCCTGCAGTTTGCCTGCAAGCGATAATGTTCTATAATCAGGACGATCTTCATATTTATATTCATTTAGCAACAAAGCATTTTGCTGTATATTTTCAGCAGTAATAGAATCTGTAAGCACTAAAGAATCTTGTATTGGCATTCCCATTAATAATTTTAAACCAAGATAGCCATTAGAAACACTGTTCAATGTAGTTTGCTTTTGCGATTGAAAGTTTGTTAGCTGAACAGAAGTCCTGTCAACATCCAGCTTTTCTTTAAATCCATTTTTATATAATTCACGGGTATCGCTTAGCAGTTTATCGGTTCTGCTGATGTTGGCATCAACAAGCTGCACCTGGATTTTTGATAATGAAAGCTGGTAATAAATTTTTGAAATATTAGTGCGCACTAAAGTCTTTGTGTATTCTGCTGACTGCAGCCTATAATCAATAGAAGTTTGCCGTGCCTGCAAGCCCACGAATACCTGCCCGTCAAATAAAATCTGCGAAAGGGTAACGCCTACGTTGGCTGTATATTTTGTACCGAAAGAAGCTTCTATAAAACCAAAATCAGTAGGTGATTTTATAGGATTGCCGCTGCCATCTTTTACACCTTCTGCAACCAGCACACCATATGTTGCTTCACCAATAAAATTGGGAAAGGTTTGTACCGTAACATTGGGGTTATATTGCGTGTTGAAGCTGCCGTTTATCTGCGGGTAAGCTGCTGCTGTTATACCACGGTTTTGTTGTTGCTGCAGCTGCACATCAAGCAAAGCATTTTTTACAGCTGCATTATTTTTTTCTGCATAATCAATGCACTGCTGAACAGAAAATTCATGCAATGCAGGTTGCTGACTAAAAGTTTTTCCAACAGTAAAAATTAAAACTGTTAGCCATAAGCATTTCATTAGTCTCATGCTGTTTTTTTTTGACGTTGCTGTTTATACTTTGCCACAAAACGTAAGCCTTTTTCAGTACATAAGCCATGTAAAAAGAAATCTTTCATTTGTCTTTCAAACTGGGCAGCGCTTATTTTTCCGGTAATCACATCTTCATTGCGCAGCATTCCGGAAACCAGTTCAAGTTGCAGCCATGTTACAATATTTACATCAATATCCTTCCTGAAAAGGCCTTCCTTCGTGCCTCTTACAAGATTGTCTTTTATAACATTAAAGAGAAATTTCTTTTTATGATTTTCAAATTCGGTGAACACGTTTGGATAAAAACGGTTTAAATCAAATAACACTGAAGAATTCATATTACTGAATATCTCCTGTGCTGCATCGCTGGAAAGATACTGCTCATGAATTGCATTATCAGCCTTGTTTTTTATAAGTATGCATTTTTGCCTGTTATGGTCTGTTATGGTTTCAAAAATGTCTTTAACCAAAGCATCTTTATCTGAATAATACTGGTATATAGTTTTTTTTGAAATGCCAAGTTGCGTGGCAATGTCATTCATGGTAACGGTTTTTATACCATATTGTCTGAACAGTTCTTCAGCCTTTTGCTGAATTCTTTCCTTAATAGTCATTTGCTTGCATTGTAAAACTATGGAAACTTTTTTTGTAACAATAGTTTCCAAAAGAAATTTTAATAATTTATTAATGAGCGGTTAAGTTTGATTTATTTAAATCCAATTTTGCAGTATGGAAAAACCGCCTTCTTCAACAGATAACTTCAGACTTAAAAATATTGTACAATATTTCTTCCAGGGAATCATCATTATCGCTCCTATTGGTATTACGTTGTATGTGGTAATATGGCTCTTTAACCTTGTTGACAATATTTTGCCTGATTTACTGCATCGCTTTTTGCCTTCTGCAACGACTGCTCCTGATGGTTCAGTACGCACTATTCCCGGAGTTGGGTTTTTACTGGTTGTAGTAAGTGTTACACTCATTGGCTGGATTTCATCATCTTTTATTGTATCAAGAATTGTTGAGGTGCTTGATAAAGTGCTTGAACAAACGCCGGGTATAAAATATATTTATTCATCTGTAAAAGATTTCCTTGAAGCTTTTGGCGGCAACCGCAAAAAATTTGATAAACCGGTATTGGTAAGCGTTGATGCAACAAATACATGGCGCATAGGTTTTGTAACACAAAATAATCTTAAGCAGTTTGATCTTACAGATCATGTTGCGGTGTATGTGCCGCTCTCTTATTCGCTTACAGGTGTTGTTTATTTTGTGCCGAAAGAAAAAATAAAAACTGTTACCAACATGACCGGTGCAGAAGCAATGAAGTTTGTTATATCCGGCGGCATAACACATCTTGAAGAAAATATACATAATTCTTAAAACTTGTTAAGGCACTAAAGCTTTACTTTCAAAACACTTACTTTGCAGGCTTCGCTTAAGTAGTATATCATGATGTATAATTTTAATTCAGGGCCATCTATACTGCCTGATGAGGTTTTACAACAGGCCTCTGAAGCAGTTTTAAATTTTGATAATATCGGTTTATCCATTCTTGAAATCGGTCACCGTTCAGAATGGTTTATACAGGTAATGGAAGAAGCAAGAAGCCTGATAAAAGAATTAATGCAACTTGATGATACGTATGAAGTTTTGTATTTACAAGGCGGCGCTACTACACAATTTATGCAGGTTCCAATGAATTTATTGGATGAAGGTGAAACCGCTGCTTATTGCGATAACGGAATTTGGGGAAGCAAAGCTATTAAAGAGGCAAAGCTGTTTGGCAATGTACATGTGGCCTGTTCATCAAAAGATTTAAATCATACATACATACCGAAAGAGCTTTCTGTTCCCCCGCATGTTAAGTATTTACATTACACAACCAATAATACTGTTGAAGGAACGCAATGGCATTTTATTCCTGAAGCCAATGTGCCGCTGGTAGCAGATATGAGCAGTGATATTTTCAGTTGTGAAATACCTTTCTCAAAATTTTCTTTGATTTATGCCGGTGCACAAAAAAATGCCGGTGCTGCCGGTGTTACCATCGTTGTAGTAAAAAACGATATTTTAAGTAAGATTAAAAGAGCAATTCCATTAATACTTGATTATAAAAAACACATCGAAGCAGATTCTTTATTAAATACACCGCCGGTTTTTGCTGTATATGTAAGTTTATTAACGTTGCGCTGGATTAAAAAAGAAGGTGGCTTGTTTGAGATGTATAAAAGAGCAACAGAACGTGCAGATTTATTTTATGAAACGCTTGATGCATCACCTGTTTTTGAAGGTAAGGTTGACAGGCAGGACAGGAGTTTGATGAATGCCACTTTCACAACAAAAAAACCAGAGCATGAAAAATTATTTTTAGATGAATGCAAAAAAAACGGAATGGTTGGTATAAAAGGACATAGAAGTGTCGGAGGCTTGCGCATATCAATGTACAATGCAATGCCCTTAAGCACTGTACAGGCAATGTGTGATTTAATGAGTGATTTTGCTGAAAAATATAGTTAGTAATTAATTCTTCAATGGCAATAATAAAACCGTTTAAAGCTTTAAGGCCCCAGGCTCAGTTCGCAAAAAGTGTTGCCAGTAAACCGTATGATGTTTTAACCAGCGCAGAAGCAAAAAAGGAAGCGCAGGGAAATCCAAACTCGTTTTTGCACATCACTAAAAGCGAAATTGACCTTTCTGAAAACACATACATCTACAGCCCGGAAGTGTATGAAAAAGCAAAAGAAAACCTGCAGGCATTTATTAAGCGCAATATTTTATTTACTGAAAATAAAGAATGCTTTTATATATATCGTTTAACAATGAATAATAAAAGCCAGGTTGGACTGGTAGCGTTAAGCAGTATTGAAGATTATGAAAACAACATCATTAGAAAGCATGAGTTAACAAGACCTGAAAAAGAACAAGACCGTATTAACCATATCAAAGCCACAGGCGCACAAACCGGAAATGTGTTTATGGCATATAAAAATCATGCTGAAATTGATAAGTTGATTGAAAAATGCATAAATAATAAAAATGCTGTTTATGATTTTATTGCAGATGATAATGTTGCGCATACATTGTGGATTATTAATGAAGATAAATTCATCCAACAGGTCACTGATATCTTCAATAATGAAATCAGTTACACGTATATAGCAGATGGGCATCATCGTGCAGCATCGGCTGCCAAAGTGAAGGAGGAAGTTGTGGAGAAGTTCCCCGGAGCCGGATATTTTCTTACTACTTTATTTCCTGCGAGTCAACTGCACATATTAGATTATAACCGCATTGTAAAAACATTAAATGGCTTAAGCGCTGAATCATTTTTAGATGAATTAAAAAATGATTTTCATATCGAACATAAAACCGCTGCATGTAAACCCGAAATGCTGCACAAATTTGGTTTATTCATTGATAACAATTGGTACGAGCTTACAGCAAAACCTGGTACTTATTCGAATGATCCTATAGGCAGCCTTGATATAACCATACTTCAGAACAATGTTCTTTCAAAATTTTTAGGCATTTACGATCAGCGGTCAGATCAGAATATTGATTTTGTCGGCGGTATACGTGGTTTGGCTGAACTGGAAAAACGTGTGAACAGTTGCGAGTTTGTAATGGCATTCAGTCTTTTTTCAATAACAATTGATCAGCTCTTTAAAATTGCTGACAGCAATAAAATCATGCCGCCAAAAACAACCTGGTTTGAGCCAAAATTGCGGGATGGTTTGGTAACGCATCTTATTTATGAATAGATTTATGAAGCAATTTGGCATTACATTTTTTTTGTGTTGTATAATTCTGTTTGCACATGCACAACAAACGGTTGAATCAATACGCAAGCAGGCAATGCTTTCTGCGCAACAGCAGGATTTTACCGGTGCCGTTCACACCTTAGACCAGGGCTTAATTCAGTATCCTGACAATCTTGATCTTTTAAAAGATAAAGCATACATTGATTACCTGGCAAGAGATTATCAACATGCACTTGAAGTTGGAAAAATTGTTATTGTAAGAAGTGATGCAGACGTGCAAAGCTACCAGATACTCGGGCTTACTTATAAAGCCATTGCAGATTATAAAGAAGCTGATAAGTTATATAAGACAGGCTTAAAAAAATTTCCTAAAAGCGGTGTGCTCTATGCCGAGTACGGAGACATGCTTACTCAATATGACAATAAGCGCGAAGCAATTATACAATGGGAAAAAGGCATACAGGCAGATCCTAATTACAGCAGTAATTATTATTATGCTGCAAAGTATTATGCAGATAACAATAATGTTTTCTGGAGCATTATTTACAGCGAAATTTTTGTAAATATTGAAAGCTTAACACCACGTACTGCTGAAATAAAAACTTTGTTGTTGAACAATTACAAGCTTGTGCTTAATAACAAATCAAATATTGATATACTAAAACTTAGTGGCAACGATTTTGAAAAAGCCGCTGCTGCTGCATTAAGTGCATCGCTTGAACCTGCAACAGCAGATAATCTAATTCCTGAAACGATAACTGCTTTGCGAAGCCGTTTTATTCTTAACTGGAACAATGCCGCTGCTCTTAACTATCCGTTTCGTTTATTCGATTTTCATATGCAGCTGATGCGTGAGGGTTTGTTTGATGCATACAATCAATGGCTGTTTGGAACAATTATCAACAAAAACAGGTATGATAACTGGGTTTATACGCATGATGAAGAAATGCAGGGATTTACACAATATCAACGCAACGTATTATTTAAAATGCCTCCGGAACAATACTACACCCACTAGTTAAAGTTTGATAGCTATTTCTTGCAAGGGTATTTGTTACATTTGATTGATGTTTTATGCAATCAGAATTCCAAAATGGTTTAGCAGGCTTAATAAAAAATTTGTGTGGAACATTCCCACCGAAGAAAAAAATTTATACTTAAGTTTTGATGATGGGCCTCATGAAACTGCAACCCCATTTGTATTGAAGGAATTAAAAAAATACAATGCCAATGCCACTTTTTTTTGCCTTGGAAAAAATGTACAACAACATCCTGAAATTTATTCGCGTATTTTAAAGGAAGGCCATGCAGTTGGCAATCATACATTCAATCATTTGAACGGTTTATCAACTAAAAGAAATATTTATATTGATGATGTTGAACAGGCAGCAGGGTTTATTAATTCAAAACTCTTCCGGCCGCCTTATGGAAGAATTTCTGTTAAAACTGCAAAAATATTGCGTAAAAATTTTGGTTACAGAATTGTGATGTGGGAAGTGTTAAGCGGAGATTTTGATCAAACTATTTCACCTCAAAAAGTTTTAAAAAATGTGACCAGTAAATCTGAATCAGGCTCTATAATTGTTTTTCACGACAGCGCAAAAGCCTTTACAGCATTGAGTTTTGCGCTCCCAGAGGTTTTAAAACAGTTTGCCGAAAAAGGTTTTATGTTTAAATCTATACAGCTATAAAAAAAACGAAGGCTAAGGTAGAAACCTCAGCCCGTTTTTAATCCGTACCCTATGAAAACTTTGACAAAATTAAGCATTATAAATTTCGGCAGTTTGTAAAATTGCAACTAATTAATACTCAAAAAAAACATTTTATGGCATTTACAGATACACACTGTCATTTATATCTGCCCGATTTCAAAAATGATATTGATATCGTCATAAAATCAGCAGTTAATGCCGGCATTACAAAATTTTTTATGCCATCTATTGACAGTACTATAATTGATGACCTCATCGCCACAGAAAAAAAATATCCCTTGCAATGTTTTGCCATGATGGGGTTGCATCCGTGTTCAGTTAAAGAAAATTATAAAGCAGAATTGGCGATTGTTGAAAATTTGCTGCAACAACGTTCTTTTATTGCTATTGGCGAAATTGGTCTGGACTTTTTTTGGGATACAACTTTTACAACACAGCAATACGAAGTTTTTGAAATGCAAATGCATTGGGCGTTGGAAAAAAATTTACCTGTCGTTATTCATACGCGTAATGCCATGCAGCAAACTATTGATTGCGTGAAAACTTTTGCGGCAAAAGGTTTGAAAGGCATCTTTCATTGTTTTGGAGATAGTTTAGATAAAGCCAAACAAATTACCGATATGAATTTTTATCTTGGAATTGGTGGGGTATTAACTTATAAAAAATCAGGTTTGGATAAAGTAATAAAGTATATAGATTTAAAACACATTGTGCTGGAAACAGATGCTCCTTATCTTACGCCGGTGCCTTTTCGTGGTAAAAGAAATGAGAGCAGCTACATAAAAATTATAGCAGAAAAATTAGCGCAAATAAAAAATATTTCTTTGGATGAAGTGGCAGCAATAACAACAACTAACGCAGAAAAAATTTTCGGTGCAGCAAACTAAGATTTTACTTTGCAGTGCAACAAAGGAGAGTTGTCCGAGTGGTTGAAGGAGCACGCCTGGAAAGTGTGTATACAGGAAACTGTATCAAGAGTTCGAATCTCTTACTCTCCGCAAATTTTACCAATCAATCTTTTAAATTATAAAAATCAATTGCGTTGCTGCTAAAAAATTGCTGTTGCTCATCTTTTGAAAAAAAAGAAAAATAGTGTTTAACTATCTCAAGCACTTTATTATAATCAGCTGCGACCAAACACACAGGCCAGTCACTGCCAAACATAATTCTGTTAGTGCCGAATGTTTCTACAACTATATCCATATAAGGTTTAAAAGTTTCATTGTTCCAGTTATTCCAATCCGCTTCTGTAACCATTCCTGAAATTTTACAACATACATTTTGAAATGGCTTGAATTGTTGTATTGATTTTTTCCAGCTTTCAATTTCACCTTGTTTAATTAATGGTTTTGCAAGATGGTCAATCACGAAGAGCTGTTCAGGAAAATGTTTTACAAACTTTAAAGCATACTGAAGCTGGTCTTCACGAATTAAAATATCATAAGTAAAATTAAATTGCTTTAAACATCGAATACCATTTATAAATTTCTTTTCAAGCATCAATGCACGGTTTGTTTCGCCTTGCAAAATGTGTCTAAAACCTTTTAGCTTTTTATACTTTGAAAAAAAAGATAACCGCTCTTCTATATCATCAGCCTGCAAATCAATCCATCCAACAATTCCTTTTATAAAATTAAATTGTTCTGCAAGTTGTAAAAAGAAAAAATTTTCTTCTTCTGTTTGATTTACTTGCACTGCAACACAACTATCAATATTATTTTGCTGATAAACCGGCAAAAAATCTTCAGGCAAAAAATCTTTTTGAATAACCTGCATGTCATCTGTTATCCATGCAAAATCCTGTTTGTTGTATTTCCAGAAATGCTGATGCGCATCAATTATTTTCATACGCCCTTACATGTTGAGTAGCTGTTCCCAAACCATCAATACCCAAATCAATTATATCGCCTGCTTTTAAATATATGGGTGGATTTTTTCCAAGCCCAACACCAGCAGGTGTGCCTGTAGAAATAATATCGCCGGGCAATAAAGTCATGAATTGACTTACATAAGAAATAAGAAAAGGAATTTTAAAAATTAAGTTTCCGGTATTGCCATCCTGCATCATTTCACCATTTACTTTAAGCCATAATTTTAATGCATCTGCGTTTTGTATTTCATCTTTTGTAACAAGCCATGGACCTATGGGCGCAAACGTATCACAACCCTTTCCTTTATCCCAGGTACCGCCACGTTCCATTTGAAATTCGCGTTCAGAAACATCGTTATGCAAACAAAAACCGGCAATATAATTCATCGCTTCATCTTCACTAACATAACTTGCTTTGCTGCCAATTACAATTGCCAGCTCAACTTCCCAATCTGTTTTTTTTGAATGTTTTGGAATGATGATATCATCATTCGGGCCGCTTAAAGCAGTTGTTGATTTTAAAAAAATAACCGGCTCGGTTGGAGGCGTTGAAACTACTTCTTTAGCATGGTCAGAATAATTTAATCCAATGCAAACAATTTTTGAAGGACGTGCCACACAACTATCAAATATCACATCATCATTTAATTGTTTTAATTGAGATGTATATTGAATTAGTGCTGTTAATTTTTGCAATTCATTATTTGAAAAGAATTCTTCATTATAATCTTTTACTATTGAAGATGCATCATACATCTTCTCATCAATAATAATTCCCGGCTTCGTTGTATTGTCTTTTCTATACCTGAATAATTTCATCTGTTTATTATTTTTAAATCAATTATTTAATTTTAAAAATCCACCATCGATAGGATAATCTGTTCCTGTTATAAACGATGCTTCATCACTGCATAAGTATAATGCAAGTGCTGCAATCTCTTCCGGTTTTGCCATTCTGCCGACAGGTTGCGATTGCTCTAACTTCTTAAACATTTCATCTTCTTTACCAGGATAATTTTTACTGATAAAACCATCAACAAACGGTGTATGCACTCTTGCGGGTGAAATGCAGTTACAGCGTATGTTATGTTTGATGTAATCTTTCGCAACAGAAAGCGTCATTGCATAAACTGCACCTTTTGTTGTTGAATATGCAAATCGTTCTGATAAACCGACTTGTGCTGCAATAGAACACATATTTAAAATAACTCCGCCGCATTTCTTTATTAATGGAAGAGCAGCATGTAAACAATTATAAACACCTTTTACGTTAATGTTATATAAACGGTCGAAGTCTGCTTCGCCTGTCGTTTCTGCATTGCCAACATGAGAAATACCAGCGTTATTTACTAAAATATCTATGCGTTCAAATTGCCGAAACAGGTTTATGATTTTTTGCTGATTTGAAACATCAGCAACATGCGCGGAAGCATTGCCACCACTGCTTTTTATTTCATCAGCAACAGCGTTTGCGTTTTCTTCATTCACATCAATTACATACACAAATGCATTTTGTTTTGCAAACAACAAACATATTGCTTTGCCGATGCCGCTTCCTCCGCCAGTGACAACTGCGTATTTATTTTTTAAGTCAAACATATTACCGCAAGTCAAATATTTTATTCATCAATATCCATTTTTCACCGGGGTTTGCAAACGGTAATTGTTGCTGATATTTCCACATTAAATTTTCCCAGGCCTGTACATCAGCATTTGTTTTATCCATGCCTGATTTTTTCTCAAAGCTAAACTTATCATCAGTTTCCATAATCATACATAACCTGTTGGCAACTCTATATATTTCCATGTTTATAATACCTGAATCCGTAATACTTTTTTGTATGGCTGTTGGAATTTTTTTGTGAAGACGTTCATACTCTGTAATCAAGTCTCCATCTTCTTTTAAATCAAGTGCAAGACAATATCTTTTACTCATGAAATTTATTTAAGCATTCGATAATGCTCTGTCTAAATGTACATACCCGCCATCAACATGAATTAACTGGCCTGTTGTATGGCTGCTTTTTTCGCTCAATAAAAATGCAACTGTATTTGCTATTTCTTCTTTTGTAGTCATCCTGTTTTCCAATGGAATTCTCGCAGTAATCTCTTTTATTTTTTTTTGCGGGTCTGGCAAAGTATTAATCCATTCTTCATACATCGGTGTAAAACATTCAGCAACAATAACTGCGTTAACGCGAATTTCATACTTTAATAATTCAACTGCCCATTCTCTTGTTAATGCATTACGTCCGCCGTTGCTCGCCGCATACGCAGAAGTATTGCCCTGGCCTGTTTCAGCCGTTTTTGAACTGATGTTTACAATAGCGCCTTTTGATTTTTTTAAAGCAGGTAATGCATAATGCGCAAGCAAATAATAATGTATAAGATTTTTATGCAATGATGCAATGAACGATTCATAATTACCATTTTCTAATCCAACACCATCATTAATGCCTGCATTATTCACAAGTCCATATATATCTCCAAACTGGTTGATTATTTTTTCAATTGATTCTTTACATGCGTCCGGTTTTGTTAGTTCGGCAACAACATGAAAGCATTTATGGCCGGCATTATTTACCTCATTAACTGTTATTAAATTATTTTTTTCATCTTTACCAATAATAACGGGAATAGCACCTTCTTTCGCCAGCAGCTTAACAATTCCTTCTCCAATACCTCTTGCACCACCGGACACAATTATTACCTTATCTTTTAATTGTAAATCCATATTTATTCGTTATTGTTCGCTACTTCCATCTTAATTGCATTATCACTTAATTCAACATGCGTCTTACTTATTTTATATCCTTTTAAACCAAAATAAAAAACAACAATAAAACAAACAAGCGGCACAATGTAGGCAACCTGTATGTTTATATTTCTTGAAATATAACCCAATGCCAATGGAATTAATGCACCGCCAACAATTGACATTACCATAAATGATGAGGCAATTTTTGTTTGGCTTCCCAAATCTTTTATACCTAATGCGAAAATGGTTGGAAACATAATGGACATAAAAAATTCAACAGCCATCATTGCATACAAGCCAAAACCTTTGCCCACAAACACACAGTAAGCAAGCAGTAAAATATTTAGTGCGCTATATAATGTAAGAAGATGTTGCGGCTTAATTTTCGTCATCAAAAAAGTTCCCACATATCTTCCAATCATAAAACATAACAGCATGTAACCAAGATAATGTGCGTCAGTTATTGATGCCTCGGTCATACCGGAAGTATATTTTGTATAGCGGATAAAAAAGCTTGAGATGCAAACCTGCGCACCTACATAAAAGAATTGGGCGATAACACCATTGCTAAAATGTTTGTGTTTAAAAACTGTAAAATCAATCTTAAATGAAGTTGTCTTTTCTTCCGGTACCGGCGGAAGTTTTGTTGCATAAAATAATACAGCAACCAACAATAAAACACCTGCAATAATGAGATAAGGCATTTGCACACGATGCGCCTCTGATGATAAATAATTATTTAAAGTTGCTGCCGGCATTGCATGCAATTGCTCTGGTGTGTAATCAATGCCAGATAATATTATTTTATTAAGAAAGAAGGCTGAAACAAAGGCACCAAGCCCGTTAAATGCCTGCGCAAAATTTAAGCGTTGTGAAGATGTTTCAGGATTACCCAAAATTGTAATGTATGGATTGGCTGCGGTTTCTAAAAAGGTCATGCCGCTTGCCATCAAAAACAATGCGCCAAGAAAGACGCTGAATTGCCTTATTTCTGCGGCTGGGTAAAAACAGGCAGCCCCAATTGCAGCAATAATAAGTCCGCAAATAATTCCTGTTTTATAACTGTACTTGCGCATTACCAATGCCGCAGGAATTGCCATTACAAAATAAGCAATCCAATAAGCAGAATCTATAAATGCCGATTGCAAATCATCTAACTGGCAGGCTTTCTTTAAATGTGGAATCAGCGTTGGTAAAAGGTTTGACGTGAGTGCCCATAAAAAGAAAAGTGTAACCACCAACACAAGTGCGGCGCCTGTTTTATTTGTTTGTGTTTTATTTATGGGCATGCAAGCTTTTTATAAAATCAATTCAAATTTACTTTCTGCAAGCAATAAAGTTTTTTAACGTACCGATATTTGCAATCGTTATTTCTACTTCATCATTTATGTTCAATGTAAAATCATTTGGTGGCACAATACCTGTACCTGTCATTAAAAAACAACCGTGTTCAAAAACATTTTCACGAAACAAATATTCAGCAAGTTCATCAAACTTTCTTTTCATCCTATTGAGTTGAATTGAACCTTCAAACACTTTACTGTTTTCTCTTTTAATATTTATGCTGATAGTTGTATCTAACGAAATTTCATTTTCGCAAACATATAAGCAAGGGCCAAGCGCTGCGCTTCTTTCATACACTTTTGCCTGCGGCAGATACAAAGGATTTTCACCTTCAATATCTCTTGAACTCATATCATTTCCTATTGTATAAGCTGCAATTTTTCCTTTTGAATTGATAAATAATGTAAGCTCAGGTTCAGGCACATTCCACTTTGAATCTTGGCGGATAAAAACTTCTTCATTATGCGCTGCCACACGATGCGGCAATGCTTTAAAAAATAATTCAGGCCGTTCAGCATTATACACTTTGCTATAAAAATCGGCACCACCGGCATCTTTACTTTCCTCCATTCTTGCATCGCGGCTGCGCAAATAAGTTACGCCTGCAGCCCACACTTCCTGCTTATTAATTGGCGCAAGAATTTTAATGTTATTCAGGTTAATATCAACTTTATTTTTTGTTTGTGTTGATAAAAATTGAAATAAGTTATCATGATTAATTAATTCATTCCAATCAATATTTAATAAATAATTTTCATTGTTATGCTGAAGTATAATGCCTGCAGAAGTATTATATAATTTCATAAGCTTACCATTTTTTTACATCATCCAAATCAACATGAATTAATTGCTGAACCACGTTTTTCAATGTTGTATAATCTCCCTGCAAATGAATTGTTGTTTGATGATATTCCTGTATTGCACCCGCTTTTAATTCCTGTGCTGCTGATGAAGATTCTACTTCATAAAATGGTCCCATTTGTGTGCCATCCTGCAATGGCCCATCGTTATAAGAATTAATCACATCGCCTTTATAAGGTTGTTTTTGCAGCTCCCATTTACCATTTACATACAAATCGTTTTTATGCACTTCAGGAATTAAAATGGTGAGCACATTATCTTTAAAATCATAACTGCAAACAAATGGTTTTGCAATGGCAGATGAAATGCCAAGCTTACCTCTCGATTTTCCGTCGCACCGGAAATAAAGTACACTGTCTTTTACTTTTAATCTCGTTGAATCTATTTTTCCAAAATAATCATCGGTAATAAAACTGCGTGCATCTTTTTGAGGATGAAAAGGAATGATAACTTTTGTTTCAAGTGTTGGTGTAAACATTCCCAACAGCCATATTGAAAGCAAGCCACTATCTTTTTTCCATGTATTGCTGCCAGCATTTTTTATTTGGTTGATGGTTTCATAAGCCACTGCATGAATGGCTGTCGGCAACATTATATTTAATTTCTGTTCAATGTTATTTTTATCAAGCAGCGAAATTTTTCTTGTTATATCAAGATGAAATGCAGTGCCTGAATAATTGGTTACTGAAGATGAAAAATCAAACGTTGCAGATGTTTTAGTTTGCTCAACAACTTTGTATTTATCTGTATCAATCAATGCCGGAACCTGCCAGTGATTAATATTAAACGAATCATTTTTTTTAAAGTAAATCGAATACTGGCCACCTTCCGGACCAATCCAGAATCTTTCTTCGCCGCCAACAGGATTGAACTGTTTTTTCTTTTGATTTGATGATAATAAATTATAATTAATCCATCCAAAACTTTTACCGCTATCGCCGGCTGCAGTGCTTGTAAAAACCCTTCCCTGGTAATCTGCACTTAATAAAATTTTTGCATTATCATTTTTAAGTTCAATGATGTTGCCTGCATGTAGCTTGAGGAATGCTGCATCATAACCATAACTGCCTTTTGCAAAAGAAGAATCAGTATCGTTTGTTTGCACTTTATTTTGGTTGATATTGTTGCAGGCGATTAAAGTAAAAAGTAAAAATGAATATACAAAAGTTGATTGTCGCATATCGTTAGCTCATTTTGAATTTTTTATTGTTGACTTTATTTAAAGCGAAATACCTCTTTTCCACGGAATAAAATCATCATGCAAACCTGCTTCTGCTTTTGCTAATGTATCGCCATTTGCTACATTGATTATATAATTAAAAATTTTTTCACCTGCCTGTTCAATTGTTTCATTGCCTTCTATAATTGTACCTGTATCAATATCAATAATATCATTCATCTTGTTAAACAAAGTTGTATTGGTTGAAAGTTTTAAAACAGGTGCAATAGGATTTCCGGTTGGCGTTCCAAGACCGGTTGTAAACAATACAATATTTGCACCTGAACCAACTTCAGCTGTTGTTGACTCAATATCACTACCTGGTGTGCATAATAAATTCAAGCCCTGTTTTGAAATTTTTTCAGGATAATCCAGCACATCTGTAACAGGTGAAGTGCCACCTTTTTTTGCAGCGCCTGCAGATTTTATTGCATCGGTAATCAACCCGTCTTTTATATTTCCCGGAGAAGGATTTGCATAGAAACCGGAACCTGCTTCTACTGCACGTTTGTTATAAGTTGTCATTAATTGCATAAATTTTTGCGCTGTTGCATCATCAATACAACGGTCGCTTAATTCCTGTTCAACGCCGCAGAGTTCAGGAAACTCAGACAATACAACAGAGCCGCCTAAAGCAACCAGTAAATCAGATGTATAACCGATTGCAGGGTTAGCAGAAATACCGGAGAAACCATCGGAACCGCCGCATTCCAAACCAATACATAACTTGTTTAAAGGTGCCGGTTTACGTTGTAACTGATTTGCTTCCATCAAGCCTGCAAAAGTTTTTTTAATTGCTTCACTTAATAGTTTTTTTTCATTGCCAATCTTTTGTTGTTCCAATAGAAATAATGGCTTTGAAAAATTATTATCACGCTTGTTAATCTCTTCTTGCAATACACCAATTTGTGCATTCTGACAACCTAAACTTAGCACCGTTGCACCAGCAACGTTTGCATGTGTTATGTATCCTGCAAGCAACCCGCATAAAGACCTTGCATCATCTCTTGTGCCACCACAACCTAACGTATGTTTCAAAAATTTTATGCCATCAACGTTAGGGAAAATTTTATTTTCTTCTTCGTACAAATCTTCTACAGCAATATCTTCTTCTAAAATAGTCTGTTCATTTTTTCCTGAATAATATTGCTGCACAAAATGCTGAACCATGCTTTCATACGGCGATTGCTTTTGCTGATAACCGAGCGCTTTCATAAACGCTTCCTGCAATACATCTACGTTTTTATTCTCACAAAAAACCAATGGGATTACCACCCAGAAATTTCTGGTTCCAACAGAACCATCTGCACGATGAAATCCATTGAATGTTTTATTTTGATATGAAGAAATATCAGGTTTATTCCAGTTGGTGTGTCTTTCTTTTAATTGATAACTGCCTGCTGCATGCTGAATATTTTGAGTTGATAACAAGCCGCCTTTTTGTATTGACTTTGTTGCTTTACCCACCAGCACGCCGTACATAATAATTGAATCGTCTTCATTAAAATCCTTAAGCGCAAACTTATGTTTGGCCGGAATTTTTTCCTGGATAACTATATCATTTACTGATTCGTTTTGATATAAAGTTGCAAGTGCTACAGCCACATTATCATCAGGATGAATTTTTAAAAAGTTTGTCTGCATAAAAGCAAATCGTTAATCAAATTTTATTTTTTGTGTACCCACCATTTACCATTCTTAAAATATTAATTGCATTATCATTTTTTAATTCATCCGGCAAAAATTTATCTGCAAAATTCTGATAACAAACCGGTCTTGTGAATCTATAGATTGATGTTGTTCCAACAGAAGTAAACTTGTTGTCTGTTGTTGCAGGATAAGGTCCGCCATGCATCATTGCATGTGTTACTTCAACACCGGTTGGAACGCCGTTAATTATAATTCTGCCAGCCTTCAGTTCAAGATAATTTATTAAATCAGCATGGTTTAAAATATCATTTTCAGTTCCCCAGATTGTTATAGTAAGCTGGCCTGCTAATGATTCTGCAATCTTCATTAATTCATCTTTATTACCTGCGGTTATATGAAGACTTGCCGGGCCAAAAATTTCTTCATGCAGTTCTTTTTTTTCAATAAATGTTTTTGCCGGAATATTAAACATATATGGCGTTGCAGCATTTTGTTTTTCGGATTGAATGCCTTTTCCTGTTATACTTACTTCATTAAAATCACTGACTTTTTTTATATTATGCTGATAAGAATTAAATATGGAATCGCTCAACATACTATCACCAGCAGCAGCAATAATACTTTCTGAAAAAACCTTTTGAAAATTATCAGCACCGGATTTATCTGAAATAATTATCCCGGGATTTGTACAAAACTGGCCGGCACTTAAAAGGTTAGAAGCAGCCAATGCTTTTGCAATGTCACTACTTTTTTGTTCTGATATTTCAGGTAAAATAAATACCGGATTTGTGCTGCCCATTTCTGCATAAACCGGAATTGGTTCTTCACGTTTTGCAGCCGCATCATAAATTGCTTTGCCTGCTTTAAATGAACCTGTAAATGCAACTGCTTTTATTAAAGGATGTTGAATTAAGTAGGTTGCAGGCTCAACTGTTGAAGCTTGTATCATAGAAAAAATCCCATCAGGCATATTTGTTTTTTGTGCAGCTTCAACAATAATATCAGCAACCATTTCTGAAAGTGCCGGATGTGCTGGATGCGCTTTATAAACCACGGTACAACCTGCGGCTAAAGCAGCGATTGTATCACCGCCTGCGGTTGAAAACGCAAACGGAAAATTGCTTGCACCAAACACGGCAACGGCGCCGAAAGCTTTTTGCATTTGCCGTATATCAGGCTTTGGCAAAGGTGTGCGTTCAGGTAATGCCGTATCAATAATCGCATTTACCCAATTGCTTTTTTGCAACAACTCGGAAAATAATTTTATTTGATTTATGGTTCGATTGATTTCACCATTTAACCTTGCTTCTGCAAGAAATGTTTCCTGCATGGCTGTTTTAAGTAATGAAGTTCTTGCTTTTTCAATGCCAGCTGCAATCGCTTCAAGAAAGTTTACTTTTAAGTTGCCTGATAAATTTCTGTATAATAAAAATGCTTTGTACGCTTTTTGAACAGCTTTATCTATCTCTTCATTTGTTGCTTCAAATTTTTTTTTATCTGTTTCCATACTTCATAAAAAAATATTTAATACAATTCTTAATCATAAAAATATAAGAATATTTTTTCAAATTTATACTGCATCTACATTACTTTAATTTTATAATTCCAATATTGTATTTTTATTTTAACGATTGAATTAAACATGGAAATAAAACGCTTATTTGATTGCATAGAACACCAGCTTCAGCATTTTCCTAAGAACGATATGCTGAACGCAAAAGTGAATGGTGAATGGAAAAGTTACAGCACTTCTGAAGTAAAAAAAATAGTGGATGAATTAAGTGCAGGTTTGATTGAACTTGGTGTTAATGCAAATGATTTCAGCGATGAAGGCACCGACAAAATTGCTATAATAAGTAATAATCGTCCGGAATGGTTATTTGTTGATATGGCTGTGCAGCAAACAGGAGCTGTGCTTGTTCCGTTATACCCAACCACAAACGAAAATGAAATCCGGTTTATTTTAAATGATGCATTGGTCAAATACATTTTTGTAAGCAATAAAGATTTGTTTGATAAGATTACTGCCATCAATCTATCCGTTCCATCGTTAAAAAAAATATTTTGTTTTGATGACATTGAAGATGCTGATAACTGGGTTTCAATTTCTGCACTTGCAACAGATGCATCAATGCAAAAGATGAATGCAATAAAAGATGCGATTACGCCGGAACATCTTGCAACCATCATTTATACATCTGGCACAACAGGCACACCAAAAGGTGTAATGCTTACACACAAGAATATTTATGCTGATGTGATGTACTCAAAACAAAGCTTTCCTTTTTTAGATAAGCCTTTTAAAGTGCTTAGCTTTTTACCACTTAACCACATCTTTGAAAAATGTGTTACCTATATTTATTTATTCAGCAGTAATGGCATTTATTATGCTGAAAGTTTAGATACAATCGGCGCCAATTTAAAAGAAGTAAAGCCTGATGGTTTTACAACGGTACCGCGTTTGCTGGAGAAAGTTTTTGAACGCATCATGACAACAGGCAGCCAGCTTAAAGGCATCAAAAAACAATTATTTTTCTGGAGCGTAAAACTAGGTGAACAGCATGCAACACCTGTAGCACAATCATCATCTTATAAAATAAAATTAAGCATTGCAAACAGGCTGGTATTTAGTAAATGGAGAGAAGCATTGGGTGGGAATATCAAATTTATAATCACTGGTGGCGCTGCCTGCCAGGTTAAGTTGCTGCGCATTTTCAATGCTGCTAAAATTCCAGTGTATGAAGGTTACGGGCCAACAGAAAACAGCCCGGTTATTTCTGTAAACCGGTGGAGTTCTCCAAACGATTCTATGATTGGAACAGTTGGGCCGGTATTGGACGGCATTGAAGTAAAGCTTGCAGCTGATGGTGAGATTTGCGTGAAAGGCCCAACCGTGATGAAAGGTTATTACAAACGGCCTGATTTAACTGCTGAAACACTTATTGACGGCTGGCTGCATACAGGTGATATTGGTGTTTGGGTTGATACTAAATTTTTAAAAATCACTGACCGAAAAAAAGAAATATTTAAAACCAGCGGCGGCAAATATGTGGCACCGCAGGCTTTGGAAAATATTTTTAAAGGCAGTCCTTATATTGAACAGATAATGGTGGTGGGTGAAAGTAAAAAATTTGTAAGCGCTTTAATTGTTCCATCATTCAGTTATTTAAAAACATGGATGCAGTTGCATGACTTAACGTTCACAACAAATGAAGATGCAATAAATAATGATGCAGTGCTTAAAAAATATCAATCTGTTATTGAAGAACTCAATAAGCAATTCAACCACGTAGAACAAATAAAAAAGTTTGAACTGCTGCCTGCAGAATGGAGTTTGGATACCGGTGAAATGACGCCAAAGATGAGCTTGAAAAGAAAAGTGGTTCTTGAAAAATTTAAAGATGTGATTGATTCAATTTATGGTGCCTGACAGTTAACCGTATTAATTGTTATCAGGCTCAATTGCAATCTGTTTAAAGTATGGATATTTCTGCTGTATATCTTTTTTAATTTCCTCAATCACTATGCATCCATCATGTAAAGAAAGGCTTTCATTAAATCTTATTTGAAGCGTTAATACAATTTCTTCGGGGCTTAAAAATATTGAACGCAACGATTTTATATTATTAACATCAGCCTTTATTTTTATAATTGCAGTTATATCATTTATTACTTCAGGCGAAGCCGCTTCACCCATTAATAAGCTATAACTTTCTCTTACAAGCACAATGGAAATGCAGGCTAATATCAACCCAATTATTATTGATGCAATGCCATCAAAATAAGGGTTGTGAAAATATTGCCCGAGCCAAACACCTGCAAAAGCAACAGTTAATCCAAGCACGTCAGCAGCATCTTCAAACAACACAACATAATCTGTCGGGTCTTTGCTTGATGTTATCGTTTGCCAGAAAGGTTGCCCATTCCTTCTTTTATTAAACTCCTTAAATGCTATGATAAATGAAGTGCCATCAAACAATAATGCAATCGCTAAAACAACATAATTCCATAAAGGATTTTTAATTATTTCAGGATGTTGCAAATGCGTGATTCCTTCATAAATAGAAATGCCGCCGCCAATACTAAAGATGAGCAACGATACAATAAACGACCAGAAATATAATTCTCTCCCGTAACCAAAAGGCCGTTTTTCATCGGGTGGTTTTTTACTCCGCTTCAATCCAAATAATAACAGCACTTCGTTGCTGGTATCAACAACTGAATGGATGCCTTCTGAAACCATAGCACTGCTGCCTGTTATTGCAGCCGCAACAAATTTTGTTACAGCAATAGCAAGGTTTGCGAACAGCGCACTGTAAATAGCTATGTTGGGTGAAGCCAGTGGATG